>NZ_CP119567.1:600000-900497 GCF_029277445.1 Pararhizobium qamdonense
ACGGCATCGAGGAAAACAACCTGGCTGTGACCGTCGATGGCAGCCGCCAGAACAACAAGGTCTTCCACCATGCCGGCACCAACCTGATCGATCCCATGCTGCTCAAGGCCGTCAGCGTCGATGCGGGCGTGGCGCCTGCCGATGCCGGTCCGGGCGCCCTTGGTGGCGCCATTGCCTATGAAACCAAGGATGCCCGCGATCTTCTCGATGGCGATGGTTTTGGTGGCTTTGTCACCTCAAGCTACAACTTCAACAGCGATACCGTGACGACCGGAATAGCCGCCTACGGCCTCCACGAAGGCCTGGAATTCCTCGGCGCTTTCAACTTCGGGAAGGGCCACGGCTTCACGGCGGGCAACGGCGAGAATGTCGAGGGAACCAGCACAGACATCCTGAGTGGACTTGGAAAACTCGGTTACGAGTTCGACAGTGGCGACCGGATCGAAATCAGCCATGAGCGCATCCACGATGAAGCACCCCGGCCCTATCGCGCCAATGCCGGGTTTGTCGATCCTGGACGGCCCTGGAAGGAGCCGACGATCCGCGACTATATTCTGGATCGCCAAAACACCGTGTTGACATATACGGACAGCACCCCGGAAGGCTGGTGGGATCCGAAGCTTGTGCTCGCCTATAGCAGAACCGAACTGGAAACGACTGTTTTCCTCGACCCCCGCTTCGACATTGCGCCCTATGCAGCGATCGGCACGACCGAAAGTTTGAACGGCAAGTTCGAGAACAAATTCTCCCTCGATATCGGCACTATCGTCGCCGGCGTCGATTTCTACAGCGACAAGGCTGACCTTGAGGACGCGTTCGATCCGGGAACGGAAAAATCCCGCAATATCGGCCTCTACGCGCAAGCCCGGATCGAGCCCTGGGACCGCATGCGGCTTTCTTTCGGCGGACGGGGCGATAGTCAAAAGTTCACCGGAACCACCGGCGAAGACTGGAATAATTCCGGTCTCAGCGGCAATGTTTCCGGCGAATACGATCTGATCGCGGATGTCCTCATCGCCAAGGCCGGTTATTCGCATGTCTGGGCGGGCCCCACACTCGCCGAAAACTTCGTTGTGAACCCCAGATGGGACTATAGCAGCGGGCCGAAGCCCGTCACGGCGGATAACTATAATATCGGGCTGGAAGCCAACTATAACGATTTCACTGTTGAAGGCAGCGTCTTCCAGACAAGGCTTGATGATGCCCGAGCCCCACGTTTTGCAATCGCGCGCGCGATCGAGACACATGACGTCCGCTCAACTGGCTTTGAAATCGGTGGGGGCTATAGCTGGGGCGACGGCTTCTTCAAGGTGAAATACGCTGATATCGATGTGGAAATCGATGGAAAGCCGGCCGATTCCGATATCGGCACCTATCTCGCCGCACCGGCGGGCCAGATCATCACCGTGCAGGCGGTTCATACCTTCACGGATTGGGGTATCACGCTCGGCGCCGACGCAGAAATTGCGCTCGACTATGATCACGTAGCGCCAGGCAGCAAACCCTATCAGAGCTACCAGGTCTTCAACGCCTTCCTTGAGTACAAACCCCCGACCCGGCCGAACCTGACGTTCAGGGCGGATATCAAGAACATCTTCGACGAGACCTATTCCGACCGCGCCACCTATGGCCAGGAATTTGCCAACGTGGTCCCGCTCTATGAGCAGGGCCGCGCCTTCATCCTGACCGCAAGGGCGACGTTCTGACCGGCTGATTGCATCGCCGGTCCGGCGATGCGCGAAAGACGAGAGTGGGAAACCGGCGAAACATCGCCGCAGGCCGCTCTCCAAGACCCAAAGTCGAAAGACAGGAGTTCCAGATGCAAGAAGCGACAACCCGTTTTGCGACGGAAAACGGCCAGAAATATCTGACCCAGCTCTGCAAGCATTTCGCCCACAAGATCGACGTCACCCAAGCGGACGATCAGGGAGAGCTCAGATTTTCCTGCGGAACAGGATATCTTCAAGCCGATCCGGATGGCCTCAACATCCGGGTGCAGTCGCCCGACGAGGCCAATCTGACTGACACCAAATCCGTGGTCGAGGATCACCTCCTGCGGTTCGCGTTCCGGGAAAACAGCGGCCCCCTTCTATGGCAGCCGCCCGGCTGACGGTCGAAGAGACAAACCGAATTCATCCATGAATTTCATCGCGTTGGATGACAACGCTCTTGCGCGGCTCCGCGTGCCGAGGAACGACACGATGCAATCGTCTAGGCAAATCGCAGAAATGGCGACCTTCCAGAGTTTTGCCAATTGCTATCTGCGCGAAGTGAATGCCGGCACATCGGTGCTGCACAGGACAGCGGCTGGCCCGGTGGATTGCATCGAATGGTCGCTGCCCCGCCAGCAGATCATCCTTCGCGCCGAGATTACCTCAGCGTCGCTGTGCGGCCCGCAGCATTTTGGGCGGGTCTGGTGCAGGGGCGCTTCGGACGCGATCTGGCGGCCGCTCGAGCTGATCTCCGCACTTCACAGCCTCATCCACGAATCCTATCGCCAGGCGGACGAGGGACAGGCCGATGTTCTGCGCGGCTTTGAACTCGAACTGCTGATGCGTGTGCTGCAAAGCTATCAGCAGACTGCACTGTTCATCGAAAAGGCAAACCCGGTTCCGGCCGATGGAGATCACTTCATCGAGGCCGAACAGTCGCTCGTGTTCGGCCATTGGCTGCACCCGACGCCGAAGAGCCGGCAGGGCATGACCTTCTGGCAGCAGGAAAGCTACGCGCCGGAATTGCGCGGCCAGTTCAAGCTGCATTACTTTGCCGCCAAAATGGACCATGTCCGCCATGCCTCGGCGCGGCCGGTTGCAGCCCCCGATATCGTCCTCTCCTTAGTGGACAGCGCGGGCGAACCCCTTGCCGCCGGGCAGGACGAATACCTGCTGCCCATGCATCCCCTGCAGGCAGAGGCTCTGCTGCTCGATCCCGATATCCAGGCCATGCGACACAGTGGGATCCTGCGCCATCTTGGCCCGGCCGGTTCGCCGTTCACGGCGACCTCGTCCGTCCGCACTGTCTATAGCGGCGATAAGGACTGGATGCTGAAATTCTCGCTTCCAGTTCGCATCACCAATTCGCTTCGCCTCAACCGGCGCCAGGAGCTGGAAGCCGGTGTCGCGATGGCAAAGCTGATCGACCGGATCGGTTTTGCGCGGCGGTCGAAACACTTCCAGATCATCCAGGACCCGGCCTATATCACGCTCGACATTCCCGGCCGCAGCGAAAGCGGATTTGAGGTGATCCTGCGCGAAAACCCGTTTTCAGGTGACAAGGGCAAAGGCATCATCACCGTCGCCGCCCTGACCGCCGATCCTGTTGCGGGCGAACTGTCCCGGCTGGAACGCCTTATCCGCAACATCGCCATGCGCGACGGCGAAGCTGTGTCCGATGCCGCGCTCGTCTGGTTTCAGCATTATCTCACCTGCGCAGTCGAACCGCTGATCAAGCTTTACGACGATTACGGTATCGCGCTGGAAGCGCATCAGCAAAACAGCCTGCTGGATATCGGAACCGGCTATCCCACCGTCAGCTATTATCGCGACAATCAGGGCTTCTATCTGTCCGAGCGCTACCGCAGCCTTTTGTCAGGCCATGTTCCCGAAACGGAAGCCATAGGCTCGCTCTATTTCCCGGAGGCGGAAATCCGCGACCGGTTCGCCTATTACCTGATCGTCAATCAGGTGTTTTCAATCATCAGCCGCATGGGACATGACGGGCTGTGCGGCGAAGGGCAGCTGTTGCGGATGATGCGCGCGCATCTCGAACGCTGCGCACACGGCATGACCGGCGCTGGCCGGGATTTCGCCCGCCACGTTCTCGACCTGCCGACCATTGCGTCGAAAGCCAACCTGACGACGCGGCTGTTCGATGTCGATGAGTTGCAGTCGGACAATGCGCCGTTGCTTTACCGTCCCATGCCCAACCCTTTGAGAGGGCCGGCAGCACTGACCGTTCCAAGGACCAGCCATGCCATTGCCTCTTGATCTCAAAGGGCAACCCGGTGAGCGGGTGTTGCGCCAACTGGTGGCCGCCCTTCTCTACGAAGGTGTCATCGACGCCAGTCAAAGCATTGACGGCGGCCTGACGCGCTTCCAATGGACATTGGGTGGCCGCTCCTACCGCTGCAGCGGGTCCGTTGGACCATTCGGGCGTATTCGCCCGATGGCCGGCTCGATAGAGGTCGAGGATAGCGGTATCTGGGGCGAAGTCTCGACCGCACAATTCGTCTCCGCCCTGCCCGGTACCGGTATGACCCGCGGCAAGCTTCTCGGCGAGATGACGCAGACGATCGGCTTTTCAGAGTGGAATGATCGCCATATCGCCCCCCGGCAGCGCCGCTCCATGTCTTTTTCCGCGCTCGAAGGCGCGCTGGACGAAGGCCATCCCTATCACCCCTGCTACAAGGCAAGGACCGGATTTTCCGAGGCTGATCACGCCGCCTACGGCCCGGAAACCGGCAACGCCTTCCAACTGGTCTGGCTGCTCGTGGCCCGCAAGCATCTTCGCCATGCCTTGCCGGAGGAGGAGACCATTTTCTGGAAAACCGAACTCGGTGACGAAACATGGGTACATCTGCAAACAATGCAGGCGCAACTCGGCCTGTCAGCGGAAGACTTCGGGCTGGTGCCGATGCATCCATGGCAATGGCGCAATCTCGCTGAAACCTTGGGTGACGGCTGGATCAGCGCTGGCGAGGCCCATTGCCTTGGACCGGCCGGAGATCGCTATACCGCAACACAATCGGTGCGCTCGCTCTTGAACCAGGACCGCCCGCTTGCAGCCAGCATCAAGCTGCCACTCAACATGATCAACACCTCGTCGCGGCGCACTCTGGAGCCGCACTCGGTGTGCACCGCACCGGTGCTCTCGCGCTGGATCGCCGCTATCGTCGAGAGCGATCCGCTGTTTCGTGACCGGTATCCACTCACTGTCCTGCAGGAATATGCCGGGATCATCGCCGATGCCGACGGCCCGCTTGCAGGGCAGATCGGCGCGATCTGGCGGCAGAATGTGCAGGCAACGCTGTCGCCGGGCGAGGCGCTCATTCCCTTCAACGCCCTGATGATGGTCGAGGCGGATGGCAGGCCATTTGCGGGCGACTGGATCGAACGTTTCGGCCTGATGGCATGGATGAACCGGCTTATCGAAATCTCCGTCCTGCCTGTCTGGCATCTGCTTGTCCATCACGGCATCGCTGTGGAGGCTCATGGCCAGAACATGCTTCTGGTCCACCGTGACGGCTGGCCGGTACGGCTGATCCTGCGCGATTTCCACGACAGCATGGAATTTTGCCCGGCCTTCCTGCGCGAGCCCGCAAAGGCCCCGGATTTCCTCTCGTTGAACCCGCTCTACCGTCAGGCCGAGCCAGACCAATATTACTGGACAGACAATCTGGATTCGCTCCGCGAACTGGTGATGGATACGCTGTTCGTCTACAATCTCACCGAAATTTCCCACCTGCTCGACCATTGCTACGACCTGCCGGAACAGCGTTTCTGGCAGCGGGTCGAAAGCCTCCTGTCGTCCTACGCCGTTGAGCAAGGCGCTATGGAAAGGCAGGCGCAGCTCGGCCACGACCGGTCCCATATCCTCACTGAATCCCTGATGACGCGAAAGCTGTTCGCGCTGAAGCCTGAGTACCACCACACGGTGCCCAATGCCTTGGCGGCCGATCAGCTGCAACGAAGGAGAAAGCCATGATCAAGATCGATGACAGGCTTTACGACCACGCCTACTTCGAAGAAGCCTCCGCCCGCCTGACGGAGCAAACCGGCCTTTTATCGCGCTATGGCGGCAGCTACGCGGTGTGCTTTGCAGAAACGGTGGACTGGCTGTCGCTGTTTTTCGCCATCCGCACGGCCGGCGCCAGCGTCCTGCCGATCCATCCCGGCACGCCCTATGCCGCCGCCCACAAGCTTGCCATCGGCGCCGGCTGCGACCGGCTGTTTTACAACAGCCTGACAGCGGAAGTGCTCGATGCACCGTCGGTATCTTTTGAGAAAGGCCAGCTTCTGCAGATGAGCTCCGGCACGACGGGCGCGCCAAAATGCGTGGCGCGGAGCTGGGACGAAATCGACGCGGAAATCGAGAGCTATGTCCGCACATTCGCAGAGCCGGAAGATATGACCCCGGTCGTCGCCTGCCCGGCCACCCATTCCTACGGGCTGATCTGCGGTATTCTCGTGGCGCTGAAGCGCGGCCAGGTGCCGGTGGTCGTCAATACTGCCAATCCGAAATATCTCCTGAAAATACTGCGCGAAACCGAACGGCCGCTGCTCTATTCGTCACCGGCGATCCTGCACACGCTCGCCCGGCTGTTGCCGCAGGATGAGCAGATCCACGCAACCATGACATCCGGCACGCTGTTGCCCGATGCCTGGTTCTCGCTGATCCGCGCGAAAAGCCATCACATGTTCCAGCAATATGGCTGCTCTGAAGCGGGTTGCATCGCCATCAACCCCGACGTGACCGCTACGGGAGACATGGGGTTCGTCCTGCCGCATCTGACGGCTGAAACCGGCGGTAGCGCCGATGACGCTGGCGAGATCGTGGTGAAGAATGCGGCCGGCAGCGTGATCCACACGCGCGACCTCGGCTATATCAGCGATAACGGCATGCTCGTCTTCATCTCCCGCCTAGACGACATGATCAACGTCTCCGGATTGAACGTCTATCCGAAGGATGTCGAGGACGCCGTCATGATCATGCCCGATGTCACCGACGCCGTTGCCTTCCGCAAGGCAGACCGGTTTGCAGGCGAGCGTGTCGCGCTGCTGTTCAGCGCCAGCCAAAGTCTGGCACCGCAGTCGGTGCGCGAATGGTGCAGCCGGCACCTGGCCAGCCATCAGCTGCCGATGGAGATCCTGCAGGTCGGCGCCATTCCGCGCCAGGCAAACGGCAAGATCAGCCGCCGCGACGTGGCGGAACGCCATGCCGCAGGCGAGTTTGCAACCCCTTCCGCCGGAGCGGCATCATGACCCAGAGCGAAATCCTCACCGCCATCCATACGGTTTTGAGCGGACATATGCAGCATGCGCATCTGGACGGCTTCGGTCCTGATGCGCGCCTGAACGAGGACCTCTACCTCGATTCCGTGCTGATCCTGCAGATCTTCCTCAATCTCGAGCTGGAATACGGCCTGTCGGTTCCGGAAGAGGCGATCGCCAAACAGGATATCGACACCGTCGCCGATCTGGTTGCGCTGTACCATCAGGGCGATGCCACGGCCGTGGTCCCGGCGTTTGCCCTCACCGGCGGCACCAGCGACGAAGGCGTACACGGAGAGGCCTATTACGACATCAAGGTTCACTGCTTCGTCAGTTGCGTCTGCGACGGCCTGAAGCGCCGGGGCCTTGATCACAGGCCGTTCTACTTCGGTGTCTGGGACGCACAATTTGCCATCGGCGAGAGGTTCGAACTGCTTTATCACGCCCCCGAGATCACCCAGGAATTCCTGCATGGATGGTTCCAGCGGCTTTATGGCGTCGCGGTTCGGGAGTGGTACGATCCTGAAAGGACCAAGATCGAAAACCTCGCGTCGCTGCTCGACCTGCTTCGCAACCGCAGCGACACCGGGTCCGTCATGGTGATGCTGGACATGTTCCACCTGCCGGAACGCGAAAACAAGTTCAACCAGAACCCGTTCCCGCATTACCTGATGCTCCAGGAAACCGGCGATCCGCAAACCTGGTTCGTGCACGATCCCGATTATCGCTGGGAAGGCGAGATCGCGCGCGAAAAGGTCATTCACGCCATCATGCAGCCCACCGTCGGCGGTGGCTACGTCTTCGACAGTACGCAAGCGCGAACGCCCGAACCGGACGATCTCAAAGCCTATTTCGAAGCCTGCTTCGTGAGAGAGACGAACCCGCTCGTTGACGCCGTGCGTGCCATCGTCACCGCACATCTTGCCGGAGACGGCGACATAACGCTGTCCAGCCTGACGGCTGCAGTGCGCGAACTGCCCGTTATCACCATCCGCAAATATGCCTATGAGCACGGCTTCGCCTTCTTCTGGCGCGCGCTGAAACTGCCGGCGGTGGAGTTTGAAACATGGTGCGAGGCGATCGAGGCGCTGGTGCAATCGCTCAAGACGCTGCACTACGCCTGCATGAAACTCTCGCAAACCGGAGATCACGCGCTGGCAACGCCAGTGTTCGAAAGGCTCGATGAGGCCGGCCGGCTGGAGACCAGGCTGAAAGACAAACTGGCGGAGGTCTTCGATCTCTGGTGCGAACAGAATGTTTCGCCGCGCGTCAATGTCACAATGCTGAAAAGGGCTGTCTGATGCGAGTTTCGCTTTGCACCATCACCTTTCGTCACCATCTCATTTCGCTCGGTGAAATCGCCGCCTGGGCGCAGTCCAACGATTTCCAGGGCATCGAGCTCTGGGGTGCGCATGCGCGCAATCTGGCACAACAGCCGGACCGCAACGCGGAATGGCTGGACAATTTCGGGCTTTCGGTGCCAATGATCAGCGACTATCTGCCTGTTGATGCCGATCCCGAAACCTTGCGCCTCAAGACCGTGGAACTATGCCGGCTCGCCCGCCGCTGGCGAACGCGGAAAATCCGCACATTTGCCGGCAATCGCGGCAGTCTTGCCACATCGGCTGAGGACCGGCGCGTGATGGTCAACCGGCTGCGCGATATCTGCGCCATCACCGCCAGCTATGGCATCCATCTGCTGGTGGAAACCCACCCGCAGACATTGGCCGATACTGCAGGCTCGACCCTGCAACTGATCACCGAGGTCGATCATCCCTTCTTCGCCATCAACTACGACAGTTTGCATGTCTGGGAAAGCGGCGCCGACCCCGTCGCCGTGCACCGCGAGATAAAGCCCCATATCCGTCACTATCACCTGAAGAACATTCGCGACCGGTCCGATCTTTCCGTGTTCGAACCCGCCAATGTCTATGCCGCCGCAGGACGGCGCACCGGCATGACGCCGCTGTTTGAAGGTGCTGTCGACTACACCACCTTTCTCGCCGAGCTGTCCGGCGATCCACAGATCGATGCCTCGCTGGAATGGTTCGGCAACGATTGCCTCGACATCCTGCGGCGCGACCGGCGGCAGGTACGGCAGGTGATCGACCGGCGTGAACCGGTACGGCGAACAGTCAATTTTTAGGATGGTGGCGAGGCGGAAAATCGCACTGGCCGCCGCCCGCATGTTCCAGCCGCATTGCTGATTGTTCTCACAGGATGCCAATCTCGAATCGGTCTCCAAATATAGCAGGCAGATTCGGCGGAACGACGCAAACCGCCCGTTCCGCATCATGTGTGACGATGGACGGATTTTAAATCTTCCTGCTGGTGCCTGCATCTTTCCGGCACGCACCTATCAGGTTCCGGCAAGACAGTGCTGCATTGCCACCATCTACAGGGCTTTTACCGGGATGAACCGGGTCTCGATCAGTGTTTCTGACGGCGGCGCCAGTTCACTCCATTAACCTTCTGTTAACCATTTTCTCGCAGAAGGGTGGCAACGGAAAATTTACCAAGTTGAATGATGTGTTAACACAATCCCGGCCGATCCGTCTTAAGGGGCGATCCTTTCTTGCGCTTGCGTTGGCGCCCGAGCTGCCATTTGAAGATTGGCTCGTGCAGCTCGATGCGCTTGCGTCCCGTTCCGCCGGGTTCTTCCTGCGGCGCCCGATCGTGCTCGATGTTCAGGGTCTTGAGATCGATCGTGCGCAGCTGCGCGAGCTTGTCAGCCAGCTCGGTGCGCGAAACGTCAGAGTGATGGGGATCGAGGGTGCGCGCTCTTCTTTGCTCGGGCCCGACCTGCCGCCAGCCATGCAGGATGGGCGTCCGGCCTCCGATGTGGAATTGCCGAGTGCCGGGGAAACGGAAAAGCCAGCCTTGGCGGACGCAGCGGTGGTGGAGGCTGTCATAGCCTCTTCCTCTGCACCAACGAAAGCCGCGCCGTCGCTTGTTGTCAGCCAACCGGTTCGCTCGGGGCAGGCGCTGTTTCATCCCGAGGGCGACATCACCATTACCGGCTCGGTAGCATCCGGGGCGGAGGTGGTCGCGGGGGGATCGATCCATGTCTATGGCGCGCTGAGAGGGCGGGCGATGGCGGGCACGATGGGCAACGCGTCGGCGCGCATCTTCTGCCGCAAGCTGGAAGCGGAGCTGATCGCGATCGACGGGTTCTACCAGACGGCGGAGGACATGGATCCGCGGCTGCGGGGAAAAGCGGTGCAGATCTGGCTTGAAGGCGAGACGATCAAGGCTGAAGCGCTCGGCTAAAACGAAGACGGTTTTGTTGAATTGGAGAGGTATATGGGCAAGGTAATTGTGGTGACGTCCGGCAAGGGCGGGGTCGGCAAGACGACATCGACCGCAGCTTTGGGCGCAGCGCTCGCGCAAAATGGCGACAAGGTTGTGGTCGTGGATTTCGACGTCGGCCTGCGCAATCTCGACCTCGTGATGGGCGCTGAACGGCGCGTCGTCTATGATCTCGTCAATGTCATCCAGGGCGAAGCCAAGCTGACGCAGGCGCTGATCCGCGACAAGCGCGTCGAAACGCTCTACCTGCTCGCCGCCTCGCAAACCCGCGACAAGGACAATCTGACGCCGGAAGGCGTCGAGAAGGTTATCGAAGCGTTGAAGAACGCTTTTGATTGGGTGATCTGCGACAGTCCCGCAGGTATCGAACGCGGCGCGACACTCGCCATGCGTCATGCCGACGTGGCAATCGTCGTGACCAATCCGGAAGTTTCCTCGGTGCGCGATTCCGACCGCATCATTGGGTTGCTCGATTCCAAGACACTGAAGGCCGAAAACGGCGAACAGATGGAAAAGCACCTGCTCTTGACCCGTTACGACGCGGGCCGCGCCGAACGCGGCGATATGCTGAAAGTTGACGACGTCCTCGATATCCTGTCGATCCCGCTTCTCGGCATCATTCCGGAAAGCATGGATGTGCTGCGCGCGTCGAACGTCGGCGCCCCCGTCACGCTCGCGGACGGCCGCAGTGCGCCGGCCATGGCCTATTTCGATGCGGCGCGCAGGCTGAGAGGCGAGATCCTGCCGATCACCATCCCCGGCGAAAAGCGCAGCCTGTTCGGCAAGATCTTCGGAAGGAAAGCGGCATGAATCTGTTCCGTCTGTTTTCCAAATCGCAGTCCGCACCGGCTGCCCGCGAACGGCTGCAGGTGCTGCTTGCGCATGAACGGGCATCGGCTGGCGACAGCGACCTCGTCGTCAAATTGCGCGACGAAATTCTCCGGGCGATTTCCAAGCATATGGAGATCGACAGCGAAAAAGTCAGCGTCAAGCTGGAGCGCGGCATCCAGGTCTCGACACTCGTGGTCGATGTCGAAATCCCCTTCGATGCCACGAGGAAGGCGGCCTAAAAGCCGCTGGCTTCATCTGGCAACATTGCTGACCGCCCTCCCCGATAGTCAGTCCCGTGCCGATGCGATTATGGAACCTTTTCCAAGGATGGCGATTGTGCCTGATGCGCGCAATTGTCGAAGGATTCCCCATGAAAATCGCTCTTATGGCTGCGGTCATCATCGCAGCCTTTTCCCAGCCTGTCCTTGCAGACGAAAGCGGTTTTCTGAAATCGATTGGTGGTGCCTGGTCAGGCAAGGGCATCGTGATCACGAAAATCGGCTCCTCCCCTGTCAATGTAACATGCGCTTTCACGAGCCGTCCGAGGGGCGCGGCATTGTCCATGACGGGACAGTGCCGGGGTCTGCTTGTCGTGCGCCGGGCGGTCTCGGCCGATATCAAGGCAAACGGAGCGACTTACAGCGGTACCTATATCGGCCCGTCAGGACGTCCCTCGCGGCTTTCCGGGACCAGGCGCGGCGACACGATCAACTTTGCCGTCCGCTGGAGCCGGGAGATCAACGGCGATCGCAGCGCCCAAATGACGATCGAAAAGATTGGCGCCAAGGGTTTGCGCCTGCGCACGACAGACAAGGATCCGAAGACCGGCCGGAACGTCGTGACCAGCGATATCCGCCTATCGAGGTAGCCAACATTGGAAGCAGGCTGACGAGTATGGGGCCGTATTCCTAAAGTCTCTACGCGTTCCAACTCTCACGCCTCTGCCTGCGCGCCTGCGGGGGCAAGCCAAAACGCCTAGGTTTTGATCTTTTCCGAAAATGCCCCAATTTTAGGCGATTTCATGTTGCGCTCTTTGTTGCGCTGCGTCATGAATGCCGAATGGCTTATCTCGACCTCACCATTCTTGTCATCGATGAGAACGCGATCCGCGCGTCGATCATCGAGGAAGGATTGCGCGAGGCGGGGCATGCGAATGTGACCGTCGTGCACGAGGTCAATGGTATTGCGCGGATCATCGAGACGCTGCGGCCCGATGTGATCTTTATCGATCTGGAAAACCCAAATCGCGACATGATGGAGCACCTGTTCCAGCTGACCCGGACCGTCGGGCGGCCGATCGCCATGTTTGTCGATCGCTCGGACACGGCCTCCATCGAGGCTGCCGTCGATGCCGGCGTCTCCGCCTATATCGTCGATGGCCTGAAAAAGGAGCGGGTCAAACCGATCCTCGACATGGCCGTCAGCCGTTTCAACGCGTTCTCAAGACTGCAGCGCGAACTGGCGCAGGCGAAATCGGCGCTTGAAGAGCGCAAGATCGTCGAGCGCGCCAAGGGCATTTTGATGAAGATGCGCGGTCTGTCGGAAGAGCAGGCTTTCGCACTGCTGCGCCAGACAGCCATGAACGAAAAGAAGAAGATGGCGGACATCGCGCAAAGCGTCGTCACCGCCGCACGGCTTTTGATGTGACAGCCGGGATGCCCAGGGAGGCAGTGGAGTGAACATGATGACGAAATCCACGCATCCGTCCGGCGCACCGCCCGGCGGCAATAGCCAACTGGCGGCGCCTGGACGGCTGACCGGCGAAGGACCGCGCACCCTGCGCGCCGGGTTCATTCCGCTTGTCGATGCCTCCGTTCTGATTGCAGCCGCCGAATTCGGCTTCGCGCAGAAGGAAGGCATCCTTCTCGATCTCGTCAAGGACGTGTCCTGGGCCAATGTCCGCGACCGGCTGGCCTTCCGCCAGTTTGACATCGCCCATATGCTGTCGCCCATGCCGGTTGCCTCGATGCTGGGCCTCGGCTCCAACCCTTCGCCGACCATCACGCCATTTTCGCTGGGGCGTGGCGGTAACGCCATTACGCTTTCGGCCCGGCTCTATGCCCGCATGCGGCGCGAGGCAGAGCTTCCGGAGACGGCCGGCGCACTGGACAATGCGCGGGCGCTGGCCAAGGTGATCCTTGGCATGAAGGCACGCGGCGAACCGCTGCCAACGCTGGGGGTCACCTACCCCTTCTCCTCCCATAACTACGAGTTCCGCTTCTGGCTGGCCGCCGGCGGCATCGATCCGGATAAGGATGTCAAACTCGTCGTCGTGCCGCCGCCGATGACATCGGACGCACTGGCAGCTGGTGCCATCGATGGCTTTTGCGTTGGCGCGCCCTGGAATATGGTCGCGTCCGAGCGCGGCGTCGGCCGCATCGTCGCCGCCAAACAGGATATATGGCCGTCAGCACCGGAAAAGGTGATCGGCATGCGGCCGGAATGGGCAGAAACTCACCCGGAAACCGTCTCACGGCTGATCGTGGCGCTCGATGCCGCCGCGCGCTGGTGTGATGACCCGGTCAATCATGATGCGCTATCTGAGGCACTGGCCGACAGCCGCTATATCTCCGCCCCGGTCGATATTATCCGCCGGGTTCTCGCTGGCGAATTCAACCTTGATGCCGAGGGCAACAGGCGCATCATCACCAACTACTTCACCTTCCATGCGGGCGCGGCCAATTACCCGCGGCCGAGCCAGGCGCTTTGGCTTTACAGCCAGATGATCCGCTGGGGTCAGACCGATTTTTCGCCTGAGGGTGGGACGGCGGCGGCCTCCGCCTATAGGCCGGATATCTACCGCCATGCGCTTGGCGCGGAGGCTTGCCCGGCAGAGGCAGACATGGCTATCGAGGGCGCTGCAGACGGTGACCGCTTCATGGATGGCCAGGTCTTCGATCCCGGGCGGATCGCCGATTACGTCGCGGGATTTCCGGTCAAGACAGTCCTGCGCGACGGCCGTTTCGGCGATGACATTTGACCCCCAGCATTTTGCATTGCACAAAATTTCTCCGGACACGTCAGCACCGCAAAAGCAAACGCTGAAAAATTTTGCAACATAAAGTCATGATCACATTTTGTGCGACCATATGATTTTCATGGGAAACCCATCCATTTCAATGGGATAGATTTTTCGTTCGAAACTGGCACAGCCATTGCATGACATAAATCGCAGCGGTCAATGGCGATCGCGGCGAGCCGAACCCAAGACTGGCGTTCGCACAGACATCGACGTCGTAAGGTTTTTGCAGTCCGGGATGAAATTTCTCCCGGCGGGTGCAATCTCCGAGCGGCGTTTTTTTATTGCCAAATTTCCGGCCCGTCACAGTCCCCGCAACCACAGGGAAGAAACCATGACATTTACTTTGAGCAACGGCATGACCCGCCGCACTCTTCTCAAGACGACTGCGGCAGCGGCCTTGTTCACCGCTATCAAGACCACTTTCCCGTCGGGCGCTTTCGCAGCCACTGCCGGTCCGGAAGTCACCGGTGTCAAGCTCGGCTATATCGCGCTGACCGATGCGGCCGCGCTGGTGATCGCAAAGGAAAAGGGCTTTTTCGAAAAGCATGGCTTGCCGGATGTCGAGGTTGCCAAGCAGGCCTCCTGGGGTGCGACGCGCGACAACCTGGTGCTGGGCGGTGCCGCAAATGGCATCGATGGTGCACATATCCTCTCGCCCATGCCCTACCTGATGCATGCCGGCAAGGTTACGCAAAACAATGTCCCGGTGCCGATGGCAATCCTTGCCCGGCTCAACTGTGACGGCCAGGCAATCTCAGTCGGCAAGGACTATGCCGATACCGGCGTTCAGCTCGATGCCTCCAAGCTGAAGGCAGCCTTTGCGAAAAAGAAGGCCGACGGCGGCGACATCAAAGTGGCGATGACCTTCCCCGGCGGCACGCATGACCTGTGGCTGCGCTATTGGCTGGCCGCCGGCGGCATCGATCCCGACAAGGACGTCTCCACCATCGTCGTGCCGCCGCCGCAGATGGTGGCCAATATGAAGGTCGGCAATATGGACGCGTTCTGCGTCGGCGAGCCGTGGAACGAGCAGCTGGTCAACCAAGGCATCGGCTTTACCGCAGCCTCCACCGGCGAAATCTGGAAGGGTCACCCGGAAAAGGCGCTCGGGCTTCGCGCCGATTGGGTCGAGAAAAACCCCAATGCCGCCAAGGCACTGATGATGGCGGTTATGGAGGCCCAGATCTGGTGCGAGAGCATGGACAACAAGGACGAAATGGCCGCGATCGTCGGCCGGCGCCAATGGTTCAATGTGCCTGCAAAAGACATTATCGGCCGGTTGAAGGGCAACATCAACTACGGCAATGGCCGTGTCGCCGATGGTACCGATCTTCAGATGAAGTTCTGGGCGAACGGCGCATCCTACCCGTTCAAGTCCCACGACACCTGGTTCATCGCCGAGAACATCCGCTGGGGCAAATTCGCGCCGGATACGGACATCAAGGCACTGGTCGATCAGGTGAACCGCGAAGATATCTGGCGCGCTGCTGCCGCAGACCTCGGCATTGCCGCCACCGATATTCCCGCCACCACCTCGCGCGGCACGGAAACCTTCTTCGACGGCAAGGTCTTCGATCCGGAAAACCCGTCCGCCTATCTCGACAGCCTGCCGATCAAGGCTGCGTCCTGATGGGGTTCTCAATGACAGTTGCGGGCACTGCCCCTCACCCTAGCCTTCTCCCCGCACGCGGGGAGAGGGGACGACGCAACGAGCCGCTTCCTCCTTCGCCTCGCGTGCGGGGAGAAGGTGCCCGCAAGGGCGGATGAGGGGCTCACCAACACAGCCGGATTCACGATCGAGGACGAAGACGATGACAGCAGCTGCCCATAAAGAACGCCCAACAATACTGCCGGCAATATCCAAAAACGGTCAGGTCATCGCCCTGCCCGGCAGGCCCACCGCAAAATTCAACGCCGGAAAAATGGCAACCGCAATGGCGCGCAACGTCGTGCCGCCGCTGGTCGTTCTCGCCGTTCTCATGGCCGTCTGGCAGGTTCTCTGTTCGGAGGTGGGCGCGACGCTGCCGCCGCCATCGCAGGTCTGGCAGGAAAGCTACGACCTGATCGCCTATCCGTTTTTCAACTACGGATCGCAGGATATCGGCCTTGGCTGGCGTGTGCTGATCTCGCTGCAACGGGTCGCCTATGGCTTCGGCCTCGCCGCCGTCACCGGCGTCCTCGTCGGCGCGCTGATCGGCCAGTCGATCTGGGCGATGCGGGGTCTCGATCCGATCTTCCAGATCCTGCGCACCGTGCCGCCGCTCGCCTGGCTGCCGCTATCGCTGGCCGCATTCCAGGATTCCAACCCGTCGGCGATCTTCGTGATCTTCATCACCTCCATCTGGCCGGTGATCATCAACACCGCCGTCGGCGTGCGCAACATCCCGCAGGATTACCGCAACGTCGCCAAGGTGCTGTGTCTCAACCAGGTCGAGTTCTTCTTCAAGATCATGCTGCCCTCTGCCGCTCCTTACATCTTCACGGGTCTGCGCATCGGCATTGGCCTCTCCTGGCTCGCCATCGTCGCGGCGGAAATGCTGACCGGCGGCGTCGGCATCGGTTTCTTCATCTGGGATGCGTGGAACTCGTCGCGCCTGCCCGACATCATCGTCGCGCTGGCCTATATCGGCGTCGTCGGGTTCATCCTCGACAAGCTGGTTTCGGCTGTCGGTACCATCGTCACGCGCGGCGCCTCGGCAGCTTAAGGAGCATCGATCATGGACACCTATCTCAAGCTCGACCATATCGACAAATATTTCGACCGGGCGGGCAGCCGCACCGAGGTCCTCAAGGGCATCAACCTGACGATCGCCAAGGGCGAGTTCGTCTCCATCATCGGCCATTCCGGCTGCGGAAAGTCGACATTGCTCAATCTCATCGCCGGGCTGACGCCGGTCTCGGCGGGCGCTGTGCTTCTCGAAAACCGCGAGGTCAATGCGCCGGGCCCCGAACGCGCCGTCGTCTTCCAGAACCACAGCCTTCTGCCCTGGCTGACCGTCTATGAGAACGTCAATCTCGCCGTCTCCAAGGTGTTCGGCCGCAGTAAAACGAAGACGGAGCGTCATGACTGGGTCATGGCCAATCTCGATCTCGTGCAGATGGCCCATGCCAAGGACAAACGACCTTCGGAAATCTCAGGTGGCATGAAACAGCGCGTCGGCATTGCCCGCGCGCTTGCCATGGAGCCGAAGATCCTGTTGCTCGACGAGCCCTTCGGCGCGCTCGATGCATTGACCCGCGCGCATCTGCAGGACGCGGTGATGGACATTCATCTTCGGCTTGGCAACACCATGCTGATGATCACCCACGATGTCGATGAGGCGGTGCTCCTGTCCGACCGGATCGTGATGATGACCAATGGCCCGGCAGCCTCCATCGGCGAGGTGCTCGACGTGCCGATCGCCCGGCCCCGCGCCCGCATCGAGCTGGCCTCGGACCGGACCTATCTCAAATGCCGCGAGGCCGTGCTGAAATTTCTCTACGAGCGTCACCGCTTCGTCGAAGCTGCGGAGTAACCGGAATGACCCAGAAACTCGTTATCATCGGCAATGGCATGGCACCCGGCCGCATGCTGGAGCACCTGCTCGAACAGGCACCGGGGAAATATACGGTCACGATCTTCAACGCCGAACCGCGCGTCAACTATGACCGCATCATGCTCTCGCCCGTGCTGTCGGGCGAAAAGACCTATGAGCAAATCGTCATTCACGGCGACGGCTGGTATATCGAGCATGGCATCACGCTCTACAAAGGCCACCGGATCGTTGCGATTGATCGCGCGGCCAAGTCGGTCACCTCCGACCATGGCGTCACCGAAAGCTACGACAAGCTGGTGATCGCCACCGGCTCCACCCCCTTCATCATTCCGGTTCCCGGCAAGGACCTTCCGGGCGTCATTACCTATCGCGACATCGACGATGTGCAAGCCATGCTGCTCGCCGCCCAGTCGCGCGAAAAAGCCATCGTTATCGGTGGCGGTCTTTTGGGTCTTGAGGCGGCGGCGGGCCTCAATTCCCGTGGCATGGACGTCACCGTTCTGCATGTCACGCCCACCCTGATGGACCGCCAGCTTGATCCGGCCGCCGGTTATTTGCTGCAGCGTGCGCTTGAGGACCGTGGCATCAAGGTTATCTGCAAGGCCAACACGAAAGCCATCATCGGCAATGGAAAGGTCGAGGGTATCGAACTCGACAACGGCACGATCATCCCGGCGACCCTCGTCGTCATGGCCGTGGGCATCCGGCCCAGCGCCGGACTAGCGAAAGAGGCCGGTCTTGCGGTCAATCGCGGCATCGTTGTCGATGCCGGCATGCAGACCTCCGATGGTGATATCCTGGCGCTCGGCGAATGCGCCGAGGTCGATGGCATGGTCTATGGTCTCGTTGCGCCGCTTTACGAAATGGCCCGTATTGCCGCGTCGCATCTGGCCGGCGACCGCACCCCCGCCTTCGTGCATTCCGACACGCCAACCAAGCTGAAAGTCACCGGCATCAATCTGTTTTCGCTTGGCGATTTCGCAGAAGGCGAGGACCGCGACGAGATCGTGCTGCGCGACGCCACCGCCGGTGTCTACAAGCGGCTGGTGCTGAAGGATAACCGTATCATCGGGACCGTGCTCTACGGCGAAACGGCCGATGGCGCCTGGTTCAACGACCTGAAGAAGAAAGCCACCGATATCTCCGAAATGCGCGAAACGCTCATTTTCGGCCAGGCCTACCAGGGAGGGTCACCGCTGGACCCTACGGCGGCCGTTGCAGCCTTGCCGGATGATGCGGAAATCTGCGGCTGCAACGGCGTCTGCAAGGGCAAGATCACCACGGCGATCACCGGCAAGGGGCTGACCTCGCTCGACGACGTCCGCGCCCATACCAAGGCGTCGGCCTCCTGCGGCTCGTGCACCGGGCTGGTCGAGCAGCTGATGACGATCACGCTGGGCGATGCCTATAATCCAAAGGCCGTTCAACCGATGTGCGGCTGTACGGAGCTCGGTCACGACGATGTGCGCCGCCTGATCAAGGCAAAGGGCTTAAAGACCATTCCGGCTGTCATGCAGGAACTGGAGTGGAAGACCTCCTGCGGCTGCGCCAAATGCCGCCCGGCGCTCAACTATTACCTCGTCTGCGACTGGCCCGATGAATATGCCGACGACTACCAGTCGCGCTTCATCAACGAACGTGTCCACGCCAATATCCAGAAGGACGGGACCTATTCGGTGGTTCCGCGCATGTGGGGCGGCGTGACCAATGCCGGCGAGCTGCGCGCGATTGCCGACGTCGTCGACAAGTTCGAGATCCCCCTGGTGAAGGTGACGGGCGGGCAGCGCATCGACCTTCTCGGCATCGAGAAGGAGGACCTGCCGGCCGTCTGGGCCGATCTCGGCAAGGCCGGCTTCATCTCCGGCCAGGCCTATGCCAAGGGTCTGCGCACGGTCAAGACCTGCGTGGGGTCCGACTGGTGCCGCTTCGGCACGCAGGATTCGACCGGGCTCGGCATTCGCATCGAAAAGTTCATGTGGGGTTCCTGGACACCGGCCAAGCTGAAACTCGCGGTCTCCGGCTGTCCGCGAAACTGCGCCGAGGCCACCTGCAAGGATATCGGCGTCATCTGCGTCGATAGCGGCTTCGAACTTCATTTTGCCGGTGCCGCCGGGCTCGACATCAAGGGCACCGAAGTGCTGGGCCTCGTCAAGACCGAGGATGAGGCGCTGCAATATATCGTGGCGCTCACCCAGATGTACCGCGAACAGGGCCGCTATCTCGAGCGCATCTACAAATGGGCAAAGCGCATCGGCCTCGATGAAATCCGCCGCCAGATCATGGGCGATGCCGGCAAGCGCCAGGCCTATTACGACCGTTTCGTCTTTTCGCAAAAATTCGCCCAGGTCGATCCCTGGTCGGAGCGTGTCTCCGGCAAGGACAAGCACGAATTCCGGCCGATGGCGACGGTCGGTTATCCGGAGGCTGCGGAGTGATGACGATGGACATGAACTGGATCGCGATCGGCGACATCACCGACATTCCACTGCGCGGCGCGCGCTGCGTGAAAACCCCGCAGGGCAAGATCGCCGTATTCCGCACCGCTGAAAACGAAGTCTTCGCCATCGAGGATCACTGCCCGCACAAGGGCGGGCCTCTCAGCCAGGGCATCGTCCACGGAACCGCCGTCACCTGCCCGCTGCACAATTGGGTCATCTCGCTTGAAACCGGCAAGGCTTTGGGTGCCGACCAGGGCGAGGTCCGGACCATCCGGGTGCGTAACGACCATGGTGCGTTATTCATCGCGCTTGAGAGTTTGATGATGGCGGCGGAATAGGCGCATGATGGAGTTTGCGGCACGAAAATTGGACCGAGGTTTCGTCCTGGCGTCCTCTTCTCCCCAGCGGGGAGAAGGTGGCCCGCAGGGCCGGATGAGGGGGGCCGAAGGCCACCTCTGTCTGGCTCCGGCTTCGCCGAAGCCCCCCTCATCGCCTCGCATCCGCTCGGCACTTCTCCCCGCTGGGGAGAAGAGGGATCTCGACGCTTTTGCCCTGGATCGAAAACACGAAAGTGCGCGACGCGATGCGAATAGGGCACATGGCGGGGTAACACATAGCGATCTCGCAACCCCGCAGCGGAACATTCTCTATGTCCACTGAAACCCGGACCACCTGCCCCTATTGCGGCGTCGGCTGCGGCGTCATTGCCAAAATCGACGGCGCAGGCAAAGTCAGCGTCAAGGGCGACCCCGATCATCCCGCCAATTTCGGACGGCTCTGTTCCAAGGGTTCGGCACTCGCCGAAACCATCGATCTCGATGGCCGTATCCTTCACCCGCAGGTGGACGGCCAACGGGCAAGCTGGGACGACGCGCTCGACCGTGTTGCCTCTCGCTTCTCGCAAACCATTGCCAGGCACGGGCCGGACTCGGTTGCCTTCTATGTCTCCGGCCAGCTGCTGACGGAAGATTATTATGTGGCCAACAAGCTGATGAAGGGCTTTATCGGCTCGGCCAATATCGACACCAACTCGCGCCTTTGCATGTCGTCCTCCGTCGCCGGTCACAAGCGCGCTTTCGGCGCCGATACCGTTCCCGGCACTTATGAGGATATCGAACTTGCCGATCTGGTGATCCTCACCGGGTCCAACCTCGCCTGGTGTCATCCCGTCATCTACCAACGTCTTGCCGCAGCCAAGGCCGCCCGGCCCGGCATGAAGATCGTCGTCATCGATCCGCGCCGCACCATGACAGCCGATATTGCCGACCTGCACCTGGCGATCCGCCCGGATGGCGACGTGGCGCTGTTCATGGGCCTTCTCGCCCACCTTACCGGCACGGCAGCGATCGACCAGAACTATATCGGCAAGCATACGAATGGCTTTGCTGAAGCATTCGCGGCCGCCTCGCCGCTCAGCATTGCCAGCCTGATGGAGCTGACCGGCCTGCCATCCATGCAGCTTCGGCAGTTCTACCGGTTGTTCGAGGAGACCGAAAAGGTCGTCACCTGCTACAGCCAGGGCGTCAATCAGTCCGCATCCGGCACGGACAAGGTCAATGCCATCATCAATTGCCATCTGGCGACGGGCCGTATCGGCCGGCCCGGCATGGGGCCGTTTTCGCTGACCGGCCAGCCGAATGCGATGGGCGGACGCGAAGTTGGCGGGCTTGCCAATATGCTCGCGGCCCACATGGCCATCGAAAACCCTGAGGACTGCGGCCGCGTTCAGCGCTTCTGGGCATCACCGGTAATCGCCCGCAAACCCGGCCTCAAGGCCGTCGATATGTTCCGCGCTGTCGCCGATGGCCGGATCAAGGCCCTGTGGATCATGGCGACCAACCCGGTTGTCTCAATGCCGGATGCCGATGCGGTCGCGGCTGCGCTCGCCGCCTGCCCCTTCGTCGTCGTCTCCGATGTGCTTGAGAAAACCGATACGGCGCAATACGCGCATGTGCTTTTGCCCTCGCTTGGCTGGGGCGAAAAGGATGGAACGGTCACCAATTCCGAACGCCGCATCTCCCGTCAGCGCGATTTTCTCTCAGCACCCGGCGAAGCCAAGGCCGACTGGTGGCAGATGGCCGAAGTCGGCCGCCGCATGGGTTTTGCCGGCGCCTTTTCTTTTTCATCCGCCGCCGCCATCTTTGCCGAACATGCAGCGCTTTCAGCCTTTGAAAACGGCGGCAGCCGCGATTTCGATATTGGCGCCCATGCGCAATCCAACGATGAATCCTACGATGCGCTGATGCCGTTCCAATGGCCGCAGCCGCGAGGCACGACGGCGAAGGAGACGCGCTTCTTCCGCGATGGCGGCTTTTATCACGCCGATGGTAAGGCGCGTTTCATTGCCGTTCATGCACCCGTCACAGATCGAACCAGCGCAGGCTTGCCTTTCACGCTCAACACGGGCCGCATCCGCGACCAGTGGCACACGATGACGCGCACGGGAAAGAGCGCGCGCCTGTCTGCGCATATCGCCGAGCCCTTCGCCGAAATCCATCCCCGCGATGCCATGGAGATGGGCATCACCAGCGCTGCACTGGTCGAGATCGAAAGCCCCTATGGCAAGGCCGTGGTGCGCGCCCTCGTCACCGACCGGCAGGCGCGCGGAAGCCTGTTCGTGCCGATGCACTGGAATGGCCAGTTTTCTGCCAAGGCCAGGATCGACGCCGTCGTCGCCCCGGTCACCGACCCCGTTTCCGGCCAGCCCGCCTCCAAGAACATCGCTGTTGCCGCGCGGCCTTTTGCAGTCTCTCACTATGGTTTTGCGGTTTCCGCAATCAAGCCGCAGCATCCGGATAGCGCCTATTGGGCGCTGGCAAAGGCGGACGGCGGCTGGCGCATCGAACTCGCTTTTGACACGGCGCCGCAGGATTGGTCGGAATGGTGCCGGATGCAGTTCAACATTCCCGCCCATATCGAGCCGCTCGGCTATGCCGATGCGCAGTCCGGCGATCTGCGCCTGGCCTTCTTTGACGGAGACCGGCTGGCAGCCGCTCTGTTTGTTGCGCGCGAACCGGTTGCCGTTGCCCGCAACTGGGCGATCGAACAACTGACGGTTTCCCACAGCGAAATCGGCAAGCGCTTTGCGGTTGTGGCCGGCCGGCCGGGTGCAGGCCGCATGGATCCCGGCGCCACTGTCTGCTCCTGCTTCAGCGTCGGCATCAACCAGATCGTCGCTGCCGTTCGCAGCGGTTGCCATAGCGTTGAAGCCGTCGGCCGGGACTTGAACGCCGGAACCAATTGCGGCTCCTGCCGCGCGGAAATCAGGGGGATCATCGATGGATGTCTTGCAGCTGCTGCCGAATAACCGCACCCCTGCCCGCATGCCGCCGCTCGCCACGCTGCCGGTCTTCTGGGCGCTTGCCGGCAAGCGCGCCATTATCGCCGGCGGTTCGGACGCGGCGGCCTGGAAGGCCGAGCTCCTCTTCGCTTGCGGTGCTGACGTTCATGTCTATGCCGAAGAACTGAGCGACACGTTCGTGGAGATCATCAACCGGGGCGCCGATGCGGGCGAAGGCCGGCTGTTTCATCACGATAGCGCATGGTCGCCGCAGGTCTTTGACGGCGCTGCAATCGCCATTGCCGATTGTGAGGACGACGCGGCCGCTGCCGACTTCTTTGAGGCAGCCTGCACGGCCGGGGTTCCCGTCAATATCATCGACAAGCCCAGATACTGCCAGTTCCAATTCGGGTCGATCGTCAACCGGTCGCCTGTCGTCGTCGCCATCTCGACCGATGGGGCGGCGCCGATCCTGGCACAGGCCATCCGCCGCCGGATCGAAACGCTCTTGCCGCCATCGTTGAAGTCATGGGCAGCGCTGGCGCATAACTTGCGCGCGAAAGTCAATGAACGGCTCAAACCCGGAGCGCCGCGCCGTGCCTTCTGGGAAAGTTTTGTCGATCGCGCCTTTGGCCCGGCTCCGGACGCTGGCATCGAAGATGATCTCCTGACAGTCGCCAGCGGCTTAGGCGCTGCAGAAAATTCATCCACCGGCCGCGTCACACTCGTTGGCGCAGGCCCCGGCGATGCCGAGCTCCTGACGTTGAAAGCGGTGCGGGCCCTACAGGCTGCCGACGTCATCCTGTTCGACGATCTCGTGTCCAGCGACGTCCTGGAACTTGCCCGGCGCGAGGCAAAGCGTCTGCTGGTGGGAAAACGCGGCGGCCGGACAAGCTGCAAGCAGGAAGATATCAACGCCATGATGATTTCGCTCGCCAAGGCAGGCAAGCGCGTCGTCAGGCTGAAATCCGGCGACCCGATGATCTTCGGGCGCGCCGGAGAAGAAATCGCCTCTCTGGAAAAAGAGGGCATCCCGGTAGACATCGTACCCGGGATTACATCCGCGAGCGCCATGGCCGCACGGCTGAAGGTGTCACTGACCCATCGCGACCATGCCCAGGCAGTCCAGTTCGTCACCGGCCACTCCCGCTCCGGCCACCTGCCCGCCAATCTCGACTGGCAACATCTTGCAAAGCCCGCGACCACGACGATCTTCTACATGGGTGGCCGCACAGCAGGCGAGATCAGCGCGCGGTTGCTTGCGGCGGGGATGGACGGGAACACTCCAGCCGTCATCATGAGCGCCGTGACAGGCAGCGACGAAACGCAATGGGCCGGCACACTCGACACGATGGCAGAGGCCATGACGCTTATCGGCGTCGAGAACCCTGTGCTGATTGGGGTCGGCCGTGTGTTTTCGAAAGCAGGCCGATCGACGGCGATGATGTCGAACCCCTCGCAACCGATAAAAATTCGGAGGCGCGGATGATGGCGACGAATATCCTGGCCGCCCTCTCGCTCAGCTTGGCCATCGCGCTCAGTTGGAGCCGGTTTCGCCCGATTTTCTCGCCGTCCACTGGTGTTGAAATCTTGCGCGCACCGGCAACAACCCTGGCAAGTGCAATCTGCCTCAGCGCTCTGGGGTTGGCATTCAACGACGCGACAATCGGCGCGGGTGGGTTGATTGTCGTATTGGGCTTCCTCTTGCCCTTTGTCCTTGCGAGGATTCCGGTGCGCACCTCAACGGAGGTCTCGTTGAGCTTAGCGAGTGTTTTACTGATGTTTCATATCTGGATCGCGGGATAGATCCGGGTCGTGGCGGTCAACTTAATTGCTGTAGGATCCAAGGGTTGATCACCTTCAACCCAGCAGCCTCGAAAGGATTGATGTCGCGGGTTGCGACCGCAAGACGGTTTTCTGCTGCCGTGGCTGCAATATATCCATCGGCCTCGCCGATCGCCTTACCGGACAACCGAGCGCGCACCATCAGTTCCGAATAAAACTGCGACGTGGCAACGCCAAAAGGCAGGATACGCCCCGCAAAATGCGGAAGCACTTCGACCTCCAGGCGATCACGGAGAATAGTTTGCCGTTTCCCAGCGGGCATGGCGGCGATCCCAAAACGCAGTTCGGCAATTGTTATCGCTGAGATAAACAGCGTCTCAACTGCTTGCGCGTCCAGCCAGGCGACCACTGTCTCGTCAGGGGCCGGTTTCCAAGGCTCCGATATCACGTTGGTATCAAGCAAGATCATTCGAATGTCATAGGCTCGGCGGGTGCCTTACCGCGGTTTTGCTGTAGCACTTCAACATCGGTGTCAGAAAGCTCCGCGTCACGGCCGATGGCCGCCAGTAAAGACCCGAGTTTGACACGCTCAGCGGGACGAACAGCCGCTTCAATAATGTCCCTGATTTCCGCCTCGGTGCTTCGGCCATGGTGAGCTGCTCGCACCTTTAAAGCGCGATGCGTTTCCTCGGACAGATTGCGAATGATAACAGCCGGCATTGATATCACCTCGAAAGAACGATAGCTTTGATATCAAAATATACATTATGATATCGCTTTTCAAGGAGGTGGAATTTGTGGCCGCTGCTTGCCAAAGCTGAAATGCCGGCCTCGCTCGGCGAACCGTTCGAGCGCTGACAAGTGCAGCCGAAGACAGACTACAAAAAATCGTCCCGTCTGGGCGTGAACGTGTCGATCAGCAATCCCTCCTCAAGCGCCACGACGCCATGGACGAGGTTTGGTGCGACGATAAAGCTGCTGCCGGTGGGCAGTGTGGTGGTTGTGCCATCGACCGTCACTTCGAAAACGCCCTTGGCCACGTAGCTGACCTGCGTATGCGGGTGGGAATGCAGGGCGCCGATGGCGCCCTTGTCGAAGCTGAAGGCAACGAGCATCAGTTCGGGCCGGTGCGAGAGAACGGCGCGGCGGTTGCCGGGGGAGGGTTCCGTCCAGATGAGGTTTTCCGGTAATGTGATGTGCTCAGGCATTGGTTTCTCCGTCATCGTGCCAGCCATCCGCCATCGACCGGAAGGACAGTGCCGTGCACATAGTCCGAGGCGTGCGAGGCGAGGAAAACGGCGGCGCCCGCCATATCATCCGCCCGAGCCCAGCGTCCGGCCGGAATGCGCTTGAGGATATCGGCATTGCGTTCGGCGTCTGCCCGCAGTGCCGTGGTATTGTTGGTCTCGACATAGCCGGGGGCGATGGCGTTGACGTTGATGCCATGCGCTGCCCATTCATTGGCCATCAATCGCGTCAGCCCGGCAAGGCCGCTTTTTGCGGCGGTATAGGATGCCACCCGAATGCCGCCCTGGAACGACAGGAGGGAGGCGATGTTGATGATCTTGGCGGGGAGCTTTTGCGCCATTGCCACCCGTGCAAAGGCCTGGCAGAGAAAGAATGCCGATTTGAGATTGGTGTCCATCACGGCATCCCAATCCTCCTCGGTGAAATCGATCGTATCGGCGCGTCTGATAATCCCCGCATTATTGACCAGAATATCGGGAGATTGCCGGATGGCGCAGGCATCCGCGATGACGGCGCGCACCTCGTCCATCCTGGAGAGATCGGCCAGAAGCGGGTGAAACACCCGGCCGGCAGTGGTGACGAGATCAGCGGTTTCGTCCATCGGCGAGCGTCCGACGCCAATAATGTCGGCGCCCGCATTGGCAAGGCCCACGGCGATCGCCTGGCCGATGCCCGTGTTTGCGCCGGTGACGATGGCGCAGCGGCCGGAAAGATCGAACGGGTTCATCTCAGGCTTTCCATCGGAACCTTGTCCATGTCGGTAAAGCTCATATTATCGCCGGCCATCGCCCAGATGAAGGAGTAGCGTCCGGTGCCGGCACCGGAGTGGATGGACCACCCCGGCGACAGCACCGCATCAAGGTTTTTCAGCACGAGGTGCCGCGTTTCATGCGGTTCACCCATAAAATGGAAGATGCGGGTCGCCTCATCCATGCCGAAATAGAGATAAACCTCCATGCGCCGGTCATGCACATGCGCGGGCATGGTGTTCCAGACGGAACCGGGCTCGAAGATCGTCAGGCCAACCAGAAGCTGGCAGCTCTCGCAGACGTCCGGATGCACATACTGGTTGATCGTCCGGGCATTGGCTTCCTCGGCCGAGCCGGTACGCACCTTCTTTGCCATGTCGAGCGTGATCAGCACGGTCGGGCAGACGCGGTGTGCCGGGGCACTCAGCAGATAAAATGCGGCGGGGTTATTGGGATCGTCGCTGCGAAACGATAGCGTCCCCTGCCCCATGCCGACATAGAGTGCGTCCTGAAACCCCAGCGGATACTCGGCACCCCCGGCCGTTACCGTGCCCTTGCCGCCGATGTTGAGAATGGCCGCTTCGCGCCGTTCGAGGAACTGGCTGGTGCCGGTTTCCTTGACTTCGTCGATGACAAGCGTTTGCTCCACAGGCACGATGCCGCCGGCGATCATCCGGTCAAGATGGCTGTAGGTGAGATTGATCTGGCCTTTGGAAAAAAGCCCCTCGATGAGGAAGCCTTCGCGCAGGCCTTTCGTATCGCGCCGGGCGGTGTCTTCTGGTCCGACGACCTGGCGCACGTTTACGGAAATTGTCACGGCATTTGCCTCTTGGCTTTGAAGGAAAGGGTCAGGTGAGGACGACATATTCGGTGAGCTGGCTGATGCTGGTATCGGCCTTTTGCACATCGAATACCTTGGTCCCGTGGCTCATGATCACGAACCGGTCGCAGACCTGGTAGGCGTGATAGAGATTGTGCGTCACCAGCACGCTCGACACGCCCTCGGCCTTCAGCTTCAGCACCTGCGCCAGAAGGGCCTCGGTTTCGCGCACCGACAAAGCCGAGGTCGGCTCGTCAAGCAGCAGCACCCGCCGCTTGAAGAAGACGGCACGCGCGATGGCGACGGCCTGCTTCTGGCCGCCGGAGAGGTCGCCCACCAGTTTGTCGGGAGAATCAATGCCGGAAATATGGACGGCCTTTTCCAGCACCTCCATGGCGATGTCGCGCATCTCCCCCTGTTTCAGGAAGCCGAACGCATTGGTGCGCTCGCGTCCCATGAAGATGTTGCGGGTGATGGAGAGCGAATCCACCAGGGCCGTGTTCTGGTAGATCGTTTCGATCCCGGCATCGGCGGAATCGGACCGGCAGGTAAACACCGCCCTTTGGCCATCGACGCTCAAGTGGCCGGAGGTCGGCTTGTGGATCCCCGATATCAGGTTGACCGTGGTCGATTTGCCGGCGCCGTTATCGCCGAGAAGGCCGACGACTTCATTGGGACCAATGTGGAAACTGAGGTCGCGCAGCGCCGTCAATGCGCCAAAGCTCTTGGAGATATTGTGCAGTTCGAGAAGATTGGGTGCGGACATCATGCAGCCCCCCGGCGTTCGATGAGATGGTTGAAGGCGGCCGCGACCACGATCAGCGTGGCGATGAACATGTCGAGATAGAAGCCCGGGGCCCTGAGCAGCAGCAGCACATCGGTGATGGTGTGGATCAGCATGACGCCGAGGAAGATCCCGATGATCGAGCCGCGCCCGCCGCGCAATGAAAGCCCGCCGATGACGCAGGCGGCGATCGCCTGGAGTTCCAGCCCCGCCCCCTGCCCTGGCTGAACGCTGCCGACGCGCGCCGTGGCGATGATGCCGGCAACAGCCGCCATGCCGCCGGCAATGGCAAAGGCGATCATCTTGACGCGATCGGTGTTGATGCCGATGGCGGTCGCCGCAGCGGGGTTGCCACCGGTCGCAAAGACATGATTGCCGAACCTGTGACGGTGCAGCAGCAGGTAAAAGCCGATGACGAACAGCACGATCCAGATGAAGGCGGCGTTGATGCCGAAGATCGTCCCGGCAAACAGGCTGGTAAAGGCAGGCTCCGGATCGAACCGGACCTGGACGGCGCCATTATAGAGCAGCACCGCACCGCGCCAGAACAGCAGTCCCCCGAGCGTCACGATGAAGGACGGCAGGCCGAAGCGCAGCGTGATCGTACCGTTGAGAAGTCCGATCATCACGCCGAGCAGAATGCCGAGCGGCGCGGCAATGAACGCGCTCATGCCGCCATCGACGAGGCTTGCCATCAGGACGGCCGTCAACGTGTAGACCGAGCCGATCGACAGGTCGAATTCACCGGCGATCATTAGGATACCCGCGCCGAGCGCCAGGCAGCCGAGCACCGGAATGGCCTTCATCAGGATCGTCAGGTTCTGCGGCGACAAATAGCGGAAGTCGTCGGGATAGGCGAGCGCGCCAACGATGCAGACGATCTGCAGGGTCGCGAAGACCAGGAGAATGGCTCCGGCCGGCATCGTCATGATCTGCTTCAGCAGCGATTGTTTTTTCGTGCGCGATTTTGGCACGGTACTGTCGGTCATGGCATAGGTCACTGTCATCACTCTGTTCCAGGGATCGCGATGACCTTCCAGCTGGTGGCCGGAAGGTCTCTCAGGCGAAACGCGCTAGCGGTAGCTGCCGATCAGCGGCTTGACCGAGCTGATGCGCGACTTGTCGAGGAAGGCGCCCTGGCCCGTATCGACATCGGTGGGCGTCAGACCATATTTCTTGGCCAGTGCGATCTGGGCGATGGGATAGTAGCCCTGCAGATAGGGCTGCTGGTCCATCGTTGCGAACATGGCGCCCGATTCCACGGCATTGACGATTTCCACCGCCAGATCGAACCCGCCAAAAGGAATATCGATGCCGGCATCCTTGATGGCGCCGGCGCCGACGGTCGAGGTGACCGATCCGGTGCCGAACAGCGCCTTGACGGTGGGGTTGGCGATCAGAAACTGGGCAATGATATTCTGCGCCTCGGCGGGATCGAGCCCGGAGCGCACCGTTTCCACCTTGATGCCCTTCTCCTTCATCGCTTTTTCGATGCCGCCGCCACGGGCGACAGCGAATGAGGCTTCTGGAATTTCGCGCGGATTGAAGACGACATCGCCTTCCTTCAGGCCGAACTGCTCGATCATGCGGTTGCCGAGCTCGTAACCGGAGGCGAATTCATCCATGCCGACATAGGCCTGGCGGCAATTGCCCTTGGCGCCATCGAGGTCGTCATTGTTGAAACCGATGACGATGATGCCTGCCTTGACGGCAGCGCAAATGCTGGCGTCGAACGCATCCGACGAAGAAATGGCAACAGCAATGCCATCGACGCCGCTCACTGTGGCGCTTTCGATCAGGTCGTTCTGGCGCACCGGATCGTTGTTGGCATATTGCACGTCGAGATCGACGCCGAACTGGGCGGCGGCATCTTGTGCGCCTTTGACGACCGGGTTAAAGAACTGGACACTCGGATCGAGGTAGATGATCATCGTCGCCTTGACATCGGCCGCCACGGCGGTGGATGTGAAAGCCATAGCTGCGCATGCCGCAAGCATTGCGGTTTTCAGTCTGGTCAATTTCATTTGCGTATCCTCCCTTTGGATGTGCAATCGGGGTCGAAAGACCCATGTCCCGGCTGGCGGGCTCCGACCAAAGATCGCGCCAGCCGGGATACTCCTCCTCTGCCTCAGATGCCGGTGAGCATGCTCACCGGAACCAAGGATCCGGCCGGCCCAAGGTCACGTGAATGCCCTTGAACTGCGAATATTCGTCGAAACCGTAGCGGCCGAGCTCCCGTCCGAGACCACTCTTCTTGTAGCCGCCGATCGGCAATTCAGGCGCACCGTCGATGACGCTGTTGATCCAGCAGCGCCCCGCGCGGATACGCCGGATGCTTTGCAGCGCGTTTTCGAGATTGGTAGACCAGACGCTGGCCGACAGGCCGAATTCCGAGGCGTTGGCCAAGGCGACTGCCTCATCGGCCGTCTTGAATGTCAGCGTGGACAGAACCGGACCGAAAATCTCCTCGCGGGCAATCGACATATCGGCCGTGACGCCAGAAAACACGGTCGGCGCGTAGTAGAGGCCCGAGCCCTCCCCGACCCGCATGCCGCCGAGCAGCAATTCGGCCCCGTCCGCCTGTCCCGCCTCGACATAGGAATGGACCTTGGCGGCATGAGCCTCCGAGATCATCGCACCGATCCTCGTGCGCTCGTTCAACGGATCACCGAAGGTCACCTTGCGGGAGATGTCGAGCAGGCGCTCCATCAGCGCATCGCGGATGCCCTCCTGAACGAGAAGCCGGCTTCCCGAGATGCAGCATTGGCCGGCATTGTGGTAGACGCCATAGGCGATGCCGTCGGCGGCCGCGTCAAGGTCCGCATCTGCAAAAACGATCTGCGGCCCCTTGCCACCCAGTTCCAGGCCAACGCGCTTGACGCTGCGGGCGGCGATCTCGCCGAGTTTCGTTCCAACCCTGACCGAGCCGGTGAAGGCGATCATATCGGTGCCCGGATCTTCCGCCAGGATTTGGCCCGCCGGATCGCCGTAACCGGTGACGACATTGAAGACGCCGTCGGGAATGCCCGCTTCGCGCGCCAGTTCCGCCATCCGGATCGAGGTGCCGGAGGTGAATTCGGATGGCTTCAGCACCACCGTGCAACCGCCGCCAATCGCCCAAGGCACGCGCTCGGAGGCGATGATGAAGGGAAAGTTCCATGGCGTGATGATGCCGACGACGCCGACCGGCTCCCTCAGCACGAGGCCGAGACGATTGTCGCCGATATTGTTGTGGGTCTGGCCTTCCAGCGCACGGGCCTGACCTGCCGCATATGACCAGAGATCGGCGCAGAAGGTGATTTCGCCGCGCGCCTGCGCGATCGGCTTTCCAACCTCCAGGCTCTCGATCAGCGCGATCTCTTCGACATTGGCGAGAATAAGCTCGGCGGTCTTGAACATCAGCCGCGACCGCTCGGCACCCGACATGCGCGGCCAGGGACCGGTATCGAAGGCGCGGCGGGCGGCAGCGATGGCGGCGCGGACGTCATCCGCAGACGCGTCAGGCCATGTGCCGACAACGATGCCGGCATGGCCGGGGCTGACGCGATCGATGGTTTTGCCCGACTGCGCGTCGACAGACTTGCCATCGACAAGCATCCGGTAGCGGGATTTACTCTGTAGCCGCGGATCATTAGAATCGGGCGCTATGAAATTGTTCTGTATCGTCATCAACCAACCGGGATATCCGTCCCGGCTCCTCCATTCCGGCCCGGCGTATCGAGCGCCGCGCTTGTGTTACCGCTAATGTGTATGGTACTGTATGGTGGTTATAAACGGATGTCAACGAGACAGCGGCGGCGAAAAGCATGAACCTTGAAACATTGAAGATCGAGACCGGGGAAACCACGGCGGCGCAGGTCGAACGCGATCTGCGCGAGGCCATCATCCGGCTGGACCTCGCCCCCGGCTCGCGCCTCTCCGAACAGGAAATCGCGTCCCGTCTCGGCGTGTCGCGACAGCCGGTCCGCGAAGCGCTGATCGCTCTTGGAAAATCGAAATTGGTGGAGATCCGCCCCAATCGCGGCACGGTGGTCGTCCGGATATCAGCCCGTCAAATGATGGAGGCGCGTTTCGTGCGCGAGGCGATCGAAGTGGCTGTGGCCCGCCGTGCCAGCGAAAGCTTCGACACATGGACACGCCGGAAGATCGACAGCATCCTGCTGCGCCAGAAGATGGCCGCGACCGATCACGACCACAATGCATTCCGGCGGGAGGATGAGCAGTTTCACATCGCAATCGCGGAAGGTGCGGGCTGCGGTCTCGCCTGGAATGCGATTTCCGATATCAAGGCGCATATGGACAGGGTCTGCAACCTGCAACTTCGCAACCCCACCTCGATGAACAATCTCATCGAGCAGCATGAAAAGATCGTCACCGCGATCGACGCCAGAAACGCCGATGCCGCCGCTGACGCCATGCGGGCGCATCTCAACGGCATCTTGAACGACCTGCCGCAAATCGAATCCGATAACCGCGAGCTGTTCGAATAGCGGAATTGACCCAGCGGCCACTTCGGAATCCAACGCATGCAGCGTCGGCACACGCACTGTCCTTGAAGGTAGGAACCTGACGCCCCACCGCTTCCTGTGACGGCTATACGCGGTACACCCTGTCGCCTTGTGGAACAGTTACGCTGCTTTTTTTGCCTTCGCGGATGCCGGCTGGCCTTCCCGGGCCTCCACCAGGGCCATCTCGATGAGATAGCCGAGCATCTGGTCGCCGTTCACCTTGGCGAGAATCTTTGCACTTTCAAGCAGATCGACGATTGTATTTGCCATAATCAACTCCTCTTTCGGATGTTGAAAGCCTGGCCTTGCATCCTTAACGAAACCCTAATGGAGCACCCGTGATTTCCTGCAGTGGATGCGCCATTTTTGGGGAGGATGCGGCGCGGCTGGCAACTCTTCCGGACGCGACTTGCCAAGAGATGGGCCTTGACCGGCCGATGGCGGAGGCCACCAAGCGGCGTTCCTGACCGGACCGGGGCGCAATCCACCCCAGTCTTTCTCCTCCCAGGAAGTATCATCGCACGCCGTCGCTTGCAGAGCCGCCTCTGCGGGGCCGTCGATCCATATTCCAGCCAGAGCACAAGCTCACAAAACGCAATACGTCTGTCTCCGGTGGTTAGCGTCACCCGTGACGGCCTATTGCATGCTTTGCTGCAAGTCCGCCCCATCGGCAAGAATGGCTGCCGCCTCGTTCAGCAAGACATCCTTGGCATTCTTGCGGGCATTTTCCAGGGCAAGATCGGCGCTGAGGCTACGCTCGTCCGCCTGCAGCCCATCATCTTCACTCAGGTTGACGCCATCATTGATCTGCGCGCGCGCCTTCGAACGCGCTGCCTGAGCGGCCAGTTCGTTGCGGCGCTCGGTCAGATTGAGCGAGATGAAGCCCTTTTCCCGCTGCGCTTTCAGCTCGTCAATATCCTCCACGAAACGCTGGAAATCCGGGTCGGTTCGCACCCGTTCATCATGGCGGCTTTGCAACTTTGGCAGCAGCGCCGCGATATTGCCGGAAGGCGCATAGCTGACCGGCTTGATCTGCGTCCATGGCAGCGCGTTGTCGAAGCTTGCTTCACCAAAGCTTTTCAGATCCGAAAGACCAGGCAGGCTGATATCGGGCGTCACGCCACGCAGCTGTGTCGTGCCGCCATTCACCCGGAAAAACTGGGCAATCGTCACTTTCAACTCGCCAAATTTCGGCTTGCTGTTGCGGGCCGCCTTATCAAGATTGATCACGGTCTGAACCGTTCCCTTGCCGAAACTTGGCTCGCCGACAATCACGCCACGGCCATAGTCCTGAATGGCTGCGGCAAAGATTTCGGATGCCGAGGCCGAGCCGCGATTGATCAGCACACTGACAGGCCCGGTCCAGGCGGGCTTTGAAAGATCATCTCTTCCCACCTCGACCCGGCCGTCGGCGCCGCGCTGCTGAACCACCGGTCCTTTGCCGACGAACAGGCCCGTCAATTCAATCGCCTCGCTCAACGACCCGCCGCCATTGTTGCGCAGATCGATGACGACGCCCTCGACGTCGTCCTGCTTCAGTTCACCCAGCAGCTTGGCCACGTCGCGGCTTGCACTTCTATACTCCGGGTCACCCTTCTGCCGTGCCTCGAAATCCTCGTAAAACACCGGAAGCGTGATCACCCCGATCTTGCGCGTCGCCTCGCCGTCCTTGACGGGCAGGATCGCCTTCCTGGCCGCCTGCTTGTCGAGGCTGATTTTGTCGCGCTTCAGGCTGATGACGCGGTGGCTGGCATCCGGCCCGGCATCCGCAGGCAGGATATCCAACCGGACGACACTATCCTCCTTGCCCCGGATCATCTGCACGACTTCATCCAGGCGCGTGCCCACCACTTCCTTGATCGGACCGTCCTCGCCCTGACCGACACCGGTAATGCGGTCACCGACCATCAGCTTGCCGGACAGCTGCGCCGGGCCGCCCGGCACCAGTTCGCGGATCGTCGTATAGTCGTCGCGCTCCTGCAGGACAGCACCGATACCCACCAGCGACAGCTTCATGGAAATATCGAATTCCGCCGCCGCGCGCGCGCCAAAATAGTCGGTGTGCGGGTCAACCGACGTGGTGTACGCGTCCATGAACGACTGGAAGACATCCTCGCTCTTGTACTTGAAGGCGCGCTCGAGGGAATTCTGATAGCGTTTGCCAAGCGTATCGCGAATAACCGCATCGGTTTTCCCCGCCAGCTTCAGCCGCAGCCAGTCGCCCTTGACGCGTTTGCGCCAGAGATCATCACTTTCGGCCTCCGTTTGCGGCCAGGGCGCGTCCTCGCGCTCCAGCGCATAGACTTCCTGCACGCTGAAATCGAAATTCTGCTTCAGCAGATTGCGGGCATAGTCCATCCTGCCGGCCACACGCTGCCCATAGGTGTTGAAGATCGAGAACGGGATCTTCAGATCTTCCCGCTTGATGGCATCATCGATCTTCGTGCTGTCTGCCATGAACGTATCAATATCGGCCTGTAGAAACAGCACCCGGTCCGGATCGAGCGACTTGATGAACCGGTCCATGATCTTGGCCGAAAGGGCATCATCAAGCGGAACCGGCTTATACCCATACCGCGACAGAAACTGCGCACTGAAACGGGCAGCCTGCGCCTGCTCTTTCTGCGGCGCCAAAACAGGCGGCGACCCGGCATCCAGCGCGTAAGCCGAGGGCGCGAGAGCCAGGAAAATACAGAGCAAGCCAGATCGTATACGCATTCAGCTATCCAATTTTGAAACGTCGTGTCGTCGATAACGGAGGTTGGTGGAACAATTACGGCCTTTTGGCAACGAAAGAAACGTTTGCCTCGATGCATCGGTTTATTCGCCGACAACTCTGAAGCGCCGGGCGGGGAGTTTCAACTCACTATACCGTGACAGCAAAAGGGGGTGGAGGGAGGGGATATCAATATTTCTACGAAACTCTTACATCTTGATTCCGACATCAGGTCCCACAGCGATGCAAGGAGATATCATCTTTTAGCAGCGAGGTAGTAAAGTTGCTCTGATCCCCAGAAACTGGACCGTTTTTGATTGGAGTATTCCGCGCTAGATTCCCGGCTGGGAACAGGAGCGGAAGTGATGAAAGCATCGAATTTTTCGGACGCCCAAAAGGCGTTCATTTTGAAACAGGGCTACGACGGCGTGCCGGTAGCGGAGATTTGCCGGAAGGCAGGGATCAGCCAGGCGACCTATTTCAGTTGGCGCAAGAAGTACGCTGGTCTGTTGCCCGACGAGATGCGTCGGCTGAAGGCTTTGGAAGACGAGAATGGCCGTCTGAAGAAGATTGTCGCGGACCTGACGCTGGACCGGGAGATGCTCCAGGATGTCATCCGCCGAAAGCTCTGAGGCCTGCCCGCAAGCGCAAGCTGATCGACGGGATGCTGGTGGATTGGGGCATATCGATCCGACGGGCCTGCAAGGTCCTCAAGTTCGACACCTCGACCTACCATTACAAGTCCCGCCGTGCCGGGCAGGCCCCTCTGGAAAGACGGATCAAGGAGATTTGCGAGGCGCGGGTGCGCTATGGATATAGGCGCGTCCATGTCCACTTGTGTCGCGACGGATGGAAAATCAACATGAAGAAGACACGTAGGATTTACAGTGAATTAGGCCTTCAGTTGCGCAACAAGCACCCAAAACGTCGGGTGAAGGCAAAGCTCATGGATGACCGCCAGGTCGCCGTTGGCCCGAACGATGTCTGGGCCATGGACTTCGTTCACGACCAGCTCGCAACCGGCAAGAAACTGCGCATCCTGACCGTAGTGGACACGCATTCGCTACTGCCCGGTCACTGACGCACGATTCACCTACCGGGGCGAGGGATGTCGTTCAGACGCTGGACCGTGTCTGTAAGAAGACCGGCTATCCCAAAACGATCAGGGTCGATAATGGCAGCGAGTTTATCTCCCGCGATCTGGACCTTTGGGCCTACGTCAGCAAGGTCACGCTTGACTTCTCGCGGCCAGGCAAACCGACCGACAATGGCTTCATTGAAGCGTTCAACAGCAAGCTGCGGGCCGAATGCCTGAACGCTCACTGGTTTCTGACCCTTGCGGATTCGCGCGAAAAGTTGGAGACTTGGCGTCGATACTACAATGAGGATTGTCCTCACTCGGCAATCGGATATCAACGTCCCGATTGCGATACATAATCCCGGTGGCGTCACCAGCCCGTCATCGTGATGAAAGCCCGGAAACTCTAATCCCCGGCGATCCAAGGTTTGGGCTCAGAGCAAAGGCTACTAGGAATACAACTATGATAATTTACTATTGGCTTCAGTTGCGCATGTTGGTAAACCTAGCACCCACAACCGTTTTGTACTTTGCCGGTGGCGCGCTGGATGTACGCGAACAGCACCTCACACAAGGCTCGTAGAGGATGAATAACCTTTGAATCTGGATTTACGCCCCCACCAGATATGTATCATGGGATGGTACAATCATCATAACTGCGGCGACGAAGCATTTAAACTTGTTCATAAAAACATGTTCACCGCAGATGTGCTGGGCGGGGCAAATCTGTGCTGGATCAACGAAAAATTCGTTCAAGCTGATGATGACTGCAGTTTCATCCTTGGTGCAGGTGATGTGGTAAAACCATTTTACGTTGATAAGCTGCCTGCTGGCAGCAGCTTTTATATCTATGGTGCCGGATTCTCTTGTGACGAAGACGCTCGCTACGCTATAGCAATTAAAGACCGCATCCGTGGAGCTTGGATGCGAAATAGAGCCGACGTAAGCATACTTCAATCTAACGGCGTGGATGCACACTATACTCCAGATATAATCTTCCAGTTAGGTGCAGGTGAAAAGTATAGCGGTAATCGTTTATCAGGATCAAAGAAGAAGGCTATTTGTTTTTTCTCAAACAATTCTTCACAAGAAGCATTGCGCAGTTCAGATTTGCATTTATACAATGACGAACTTTCTCGAAAAATAAAATTGTCACGAGCTTTTGATAGCTTAACCTCCTACTATGACTTCGAATTTTACCCCATGTCAGCTGACTGGAATGACTTCGACTCTGCGTACTCTTGCGACATTTACACAATGATTAGCAACCGCACCGGAGTGACCGTCCACCCTCCTTTGACTGATGCCGCAGAGGCACTCGCAATTTCCTCTAGTGCGGACCTTATTTTTTCTATGAAATATCATGGTCTTATATTTGCATGCCTTGCGGGAGTACCCTTTGTCGATATTGGTACCACACGCAAAAATCACTTGTTTTGTTTGGAAAACGATTTCACCGACGTCAGCCTAAGCCGCGACAATTTCACCACCGCAAATCTGTCTGCGGCAATTAAGGTTGCGGAATACCCTCCGTTTGTTGATAGAGTAAAGGCAGTTAGGGAGCGGCTGATCCGCGAGGCAAACGTACAAAAAGATATATTTCTAAAGACGATTATGACCCCACTTTTCCATTGGAACCGAGCGCGATGAAGATTCTCTTTTATGGGGGATGTCATGCTGCCGTCCTAAAACGCATTTTTGAGCAGTGGGCCGGAGGTCTGCACGCTTATGAATTACTGACTAACTATGAGATGATAGCTGCAGGAAGTCCATTTCCGTATGACCATGTTTCAAGCTTCGATGTAATAATATTTTCTCCCATAACGAATAAGGACGAATATAACACAGAAAACCTGGTTCAGTTCTGCCGGGAGAAACGCATTGACACAGTGTCTTTTCCTTGGTTGCAGTGGAATGGCTACTTCCCGTCTGCCGAAAAAAGAAACCTATTTAGCAGAAACTACTGGTATATTCCGGCTTCGATGAGCATCGATAATAATTCGAAATCTCTTGTCTTAGATAAGATGGCGATTACTACTGAGAGACTTATAGAACACGAGAGATCGTGTAACACCGATGTAAGAGTTTCTGCTTTCATCGCGGAGTATTACAAAGAGGTGCCTCTCTTCCTCACGCCTGATCATCCTACAAATATACTTTATCGCTTTGTCGCGCGCGAAATATCAAAGCGTTTAGAAATCCCGCTTAAACATGATTTTTTTCGGTATTCCCCGCCGTTCCAGCCCGAAATAGAGCTGCCTATCACGCAATTTGTGGCTGACGCTTTACAGCTCAAATTCCAATCTCCAGTCTACAAGCTTCAAGTTGACCATCTCCAGTTCTCATTAATTGAAGCTGAGTATGGAGATTTCTCAAGGTATACCGACGCGGACCTAGCAATATTTTCAGCGCGACGTACTACCAAGGTTTGGCGCTCGCTGGAGACAGTTGATGACGATATCAAAGACATTGAGGCATGTGAATCGTTTATTGGAGCTATCGTAGGGAAAGATGAAAATCGTGAAGTGTACTCTGTGCGAGTCATTTCTGGCCGCCACAGTGCACTTGCGAGTGGTACACATTTAAAAATTGCAAAAATTGATTGGGAAGTATTTTCCTAATCAGCAAAAACATTCATAGCGGGCTTTATCCCACATTGACATAACAACTTGAGGAGCAGAACCATTTGAACGACGAATTTAATTCGACCACTTTAAGGGAAATGACGAGTCGTCTTATACATGCGGAGCATCTGATTGATGATCTGCGACGCGAGAATGCGAGAACGAGACATGACTTCAACACACTCGCCGCAAAGTTCGAAGCAGCACTAATTTTTTTCGAATCTAGGGTTGATGCCGTCTATCAGTCAGCGCTTTTACAGGCCAAAGGTGAGCCATCACCCTTCAAGGTGATCAGCGCGGTGGAAACAGAAAAACGCCTTCAGGAATTAATTTTCTCAGGTTTCATCGATGAGCCTCAAATCGATGAACTGAACTTAAAAGATATAATATCTGGCGATTTGTCGATAGGCGTAAAAAAAGGACCACTTACGCTCTACGGATTCCGCCTACATCCGGGAGCTTCCCGAGATCTCGGAAATCGGGTCCGAATCGAGTCAGGCGAATTTGGTGCGGTTGTTTTCGGCCCCTATAAACGCCTGAGAACAGGCAGATATAAAGTTCGTTTTGATTTGGATCTACAAACCGCTGTTGACGAGCTTTCCGGATCTATGAGTTTCGATATTTTCGATGGGACGTCTGGAGAAGTTGTGTGCGCTAAAACAGTGTCGGCTCCCGACTTCGCACCGCATCATGTCGTGGAGCTTTCATTTGCATGGGAGCCACAGACTCCTAACCACCTCATTGAAATCAGAACTTTTCAAGGGCTGCAATGCGTTGTTTTCTTAAATGAAATCGTAATAGAAGCAGATGAATGATATGTACGGCAGCTCGCGCAAATTCGTCTTTTGTTCCCCAATTTCGCCAATGACTACGGGCACAGCAGTATATTTTGAAAAAATACTGCGCCGAATCCTGTCAACAGGTCTCGTGGACGTGAGAGATTTAGTTATTCTGACTGACTCAAAGTTGATCGATGGCGTTTTGCCTAAAACTTATCTTAACGTTGAAGTTAGAGACTATAAATCATGGCCGCATGTTGTTGCTAATAACGAGACTTGGTTTCTATTCTTGGCAAATAATGAATTTCATGCATTTGCACATGAAATTATCGATGATGTACGAAATATAAATGCAGGGAAGGTGATCAGTATCGTTCATGAGCCCTCGAACTACATGTTAATACGTCACCTAAGTTATAATAGGATGAGCGGTTACAATCCCGAACGCCTCGTTCAAGGAATGGTTTGCCAGTTTGGTGAAAAAAGCAGACGATTGCTCCACGATGCGGACCAAGGACTTACAGATAACATCTTTAATCACGTGGTATTAGCACAGAGCGGTCTTTACAATAAAAGTGATGAGATTTGGACGCATAGTCGTTACGCAGCCGCCGTCTTACAAGTCGAGTATATCGGGAAACTTCAAAACCTCCCCTTTAAAATATTTTCGCATCCAAAGGATGATTTAAAAAGATATTCTCAGTCGGGAACGGCCCCACGCGAAAAGTTCAGGATAGGGATTTTCGGCTGGATATCTTTGGCGAAACGGGTTCGAGAAGTATTAGTTGGGTTGAGGCTCGCGCTTGATCGCTTGGATCATGCATCGCGACTAGACATCGAACTCATCGTTGTAGGAAAACTGCCCAGTGATCCTAATTACAACGTTATCAATATGGCGGAATTTTTGCACCTAAAAGAAAACGTGCGCTTTCTCGGCTACCAGCCCGATGAGGAGTTCGAGCAACTATTGGCCACGTGTAGTATAGTTTATAATCTGCGGTTTCCATCTTGCGGCGAGACTAGCGGTACGATTAACCTTGCGCAAGGCGCTGGCGCTAAAATAGTAAAAACAGCATATCAAGCAATGCATGAAGAACCTGCGCACGAAGAAATAACATTTCTACCCTTTCTTGAGTCCTTCGCGGTCGCGAGTTCCATATGCAAGAACTATGAAAATTGGAAACTTGGCCTATGGGATGTCAGCTTCAGGTCTAATGCTGATGACGAATTAGAATCTGCGCCTATCGAACTAGGAATATTGGAAGAAATTTTAAATGGTACTAGAAATATTTCTAGTGTTGAAAAGCTATCATCCTAACATGTTAGCAATGTGCTGTGTGCTCACTATTTTTCACCGGAAATTATCCTTATTAAACCCCAGTGATTTCATAGCAACAATCATACCCAAGCGGTACGTTTAGACGGCTACACGGAATTTGGGCGTGACCTGAGCCCCTGATCTTCCTCCAGATTTTGGTAGAGTCGGTCACTCTGAGGAGACGGACAGGATGCAGCATTCACGGTTCACGGATGAGCAGATCATCGGGATATTGAAAGAGCAGGAGAACGGCCCGAGGACGGCCGATGTCTGCCGCAAGCACGGGATATCCGAAGCGACCTTCTACAAATACAAGGCGAAGTTCGGCATGGAGATTTCCGATGCCCGCAAGCTGAAGGCTTTGGAAGACGAGAACGCCAAACTGAAGAAGCTGCTGGCCAAGACCATGCTGGACAATGCCATTTTGAAGGATGTCGCCTCAAAAAAATGGCGACGCCCGATGTGAAGCGGGACGCTGTGGCTCATGTCTGCATGTAGCATGGGGTGAGCCTGCGTTGGGCGTGCGAGGTTTTGTCCATCGACCGGTCAAGCGTGCGATACCGCAGCGTCCGGCCTGATGACGCTGATATCCGTGAGGCTATGAAGGCGGTCGCATCCGAACGTCGCCGTTTCGGGTATCGACGCATTCACGTCATGCCGGATCGGCAGGGGATCGTCATGAATCTGAAGAAACTCCGGCGTCTTTATCGTGAAGAGAAGCTGACCGTGCGCAAACGCGGCGGCCGCAAGCGTGCTTTGGGAACGAGACGCCCTCTGGCACTTGCCCTCGTGCGCCAACGAGCGCTGGAGCCTGGACTTCGTCAGCGACGCCTTCACGGATGGCCGTCGTTTTCGGGTCCTGGCCGTTGTCGACGATTTTACCCGCGAATGCCTCGCGCTGGTCGCCGACACGTCGCTTTCAGGTCGGCGGCTTGCGCGGGAACTCGATGCTGTCATCGCCCGGCGAGGAAAGCCAGGAACGATTGTTTCCGACAATGGCACGGAGATGACGAGTACAGCCGTTCTCGAATGGTGCCAAACCAGCCAGGTTGAGTGACATTACATCGCGCCGGGCAAGCCGATGCAGAACGGCTTCGTGGAAAGCTTCAACGGCAGCTTCCGCGACGAATGCCTCAATGAAACCCTGTTCTCTTCGCTGACCCAGGCAAAGATGGAAATTACCACATGGAAGGAGGACTACAACCGAAACAGACCACACTCGCCATTGGGCAACATGACGCCCAGTGAATTCGCATCGAAAATCGCTCTGGAAAAACAGGCCGCATAAGGCCAGATTGTAAACCCAAGACTCTCCTGAAAACTGGAGGGACGATGGGTCTCAGGTCAGGCGTTAAAGCTGTAGGATTGTGAAAAACCTAAATTCTTCTGACAACCGAGCCGATCCGCACTCATAAATCCAGCTGACTTGTGCGATGTCGGTTGAGACTTTCAGCAAACTGCATTCCAGCATCCACTGCATTTGCACGGTACTTCGCGCTCACTTCAACGACTTTTTCTAATGTTTTTGGCGCTTCAGCAATCTTGAGAGAAGTAAGAAATTTTTCCGCAGTGAAGGCTATGGGGCTGACAGAAAGCTCTTCTAGACCTGCCTCCAAGCAAAACTGCTGAGTTTTATGAGTAAGGCCGATGTTCACGAAAGGCCGCTTCGCAAGTACCGCGTATATAAGCCCATGAAACTTCATACTTACAACTACGTGAGAGGTAGATACTTCGTACATTACCTGATCAAATGCCAGTTCTTCTTCTACGATTTTTACATTTTCTCGCCTCTTCATCATCGCGAACACGTCCACAGCAAAAGAAAGATCGTAGGCGTTCCAAGCAAACGAAAAAGGCACGAAACGAAAATTGTAATAAGGGGACAGTTGATCAAGTGACTGAGCAATTTCCCGTTTTTGGGTGTAGGTACGGGCGAACAGATTGAGATCGGCCGTCTCAAGTGCATATTGCGAAGTGTCGTTCGAAAAGAAACAGGTCATGGTTTTTCTAGGCTGAGGCGACGAGGGAATAGCTAACCCATTTTCAGGAGGGGCTAATTGAAACACGATGTCAGGCGTATAATGAGCGTGCACACCATGGGCCCTCAAGTACTCAACATCACCATAATTTCTAAACCATCCTGCGATGATTCTTTCCTTTTGCGCTACGGCAACATCCAAGTCAGCTTGCCCGTCCGCGCCAACACCATAAACAAAGTACTTCACACCGTCTGGAATAAGCCTGAGATAAAAATCCCTTAATACATCGCCGCTACCTAGGACAACCACATCGCCTTTCCCAATCTGAGGGAGCGCGGCAGTGGTTAGCCATTCGATATGCTCGCCTGGGAAGAGAGCTCTATGAGCGAGCTTGAAGCTTTCATCGCCGCTGTTACGCTGGCCGTACCATCCAATGAAATAAACCGTCACCAATTGTTCTCCCTATCACACTTAACTGACGTTCTATAACATTAGCTAAGCCGGTTGAATCGATCGGAGGTTTCAAATTGGCTTCGATTGGATTCAACCCATATGATCAGGAAAGAGGCCAGGATGTATGGCCAAACTCAACATGCACATGTGATTGTCAGGAAATCTCACAGACCGCCACTAAGCGGTTAGAATTCGGTCGCCATACTCTTTTAACAATAAGTCGATGGCTAGTGAGATCGCGCAAATTTTTTTATCATGATAACAATGGCAGCGATTAGCTACTTCGCCGAAAATAACTGGGGTTGAAACAAAATACCTTTAGGATCTGAAAATCAGCTATTTTCTTCGATAGGATTTGGCAAAGCTCAATGCTTGTACTCTAGCGTTTGACTATATTCTCTCTACGCATGCTAAAATTATGCCAAAAACTTTAGAAGAGGACTGCACACCCTAATCTGTCAACAGGTGCCATTGAATGAAAACACAACCGTCAGTTCCGCTGCCTCAATGATGCGAAATGCCAGCCCCATCACCCCTTGAACACCCCGTATGATTTCCCGATATGGCTTTGCAGAAGCTCTGCCCGCTCGCCGTCGAAATCGGAAAAATTTCCGGCTTCGGCATAGTGGTTCTTCAAGCGGGAGAAGAGTTTCAGGATCTCCTGGTTTTCCTCTGAGATTTCCAGAATGTTCATCAGATGCCCGGACGCATCGTTCAGATGCTTGCTGTTGGATTTCAGGCATCTGTCGAAATAGTATCCATACATCTCTTTTGCCTCTTCATAGCGTCCGAGCTCGCGATAGGCATGTCCGAGGATGACGTCGAAATCCCGCAACCCGTGCTGTTCGTAGAGCAGCTTTGCGTTCGGTAAGGCCAAGTGAAACCGTCTGGAATCCATCTGTTCCAGAGTTTTTTTACGAAGCGCACCCGTGTCGTTTGCATATTGGGCATCGCCGACGGTGTCCAGCAATTCGCTGATCTCCACCGTTGGGTGAATACCGTTCGCGCGTTTGTACCAGTCTTTTGCCTTTGCAAGATCGCCCGAGCGATTGTACAGATGCCCGAATTGAACATGCAGGTCCCAGTCCTGCGGCTTGAGCGTCAGGGCTTCGGCGTAATGAGCCTCCGCCTGTGAGAAGTTCTCCATCTCCTTGCTCATATGCCCCATCTGAACCAGGACGCCGAAACGGCGATCGTCCTTTTTCAAGATCATGCGGTAGGCTTCATAAGCCTCCGCCCAGCGGCCCGAGCGTTGGGCGCTCTTGGCTTTATCCAGAAAGGATTTCGTCTTTCCGCGCCCAACCAGATTGAGATACTCAAACTTCATGTGATCAGTCCATTTTTCTGAGCTGGACATTCTGAATGTTGATCCACTGTTCGGGTAAAGCGTTTTGCACCTGTAGTCGAACCTCCAGGAAAGCATGCGTATTGAGCTTTTCAAAAACGAAACTGCCGCGAAGATTGCCACAGGCGGTGAGATGAAACAGACGGTCAATGCTCAGATTGGCCACAACATCGACGGTGATCGTCGCCCATTCAGGCTGAACAATATCGAGGTCGAGCATCCAATAGCCTGACGCGACATGGCATTTGGGACCAGTCAGAATAAAGCCGTTGCTGACAATCCAGGAGTCCGGACGGATTTCGTCCGGACGTGAAATCATCGAGGGCGCCATTTCCCATCGCTCGCCGGCATAGCGGCATAAACTAAAAATCTCCGGCGCGTTGTGAGAGACCGAACGGAAACCAGCGACCTCAACGATGCCGCGAATTTTCTCGTTATCATCGTTGCTCGATTGCGGACCTAGGGCGCTGTCCCAATTGATGAAGTGCCCCTCTTCAATCGCTTTCGCGTTCAAATTTGAAAGAAGGTCCAACCGGGTTGTAGTTCCGCTTTCCAGCTGATGTGTCAAACGTGCAAGCTCCACATTTCCAGGGCGCCGTGAAAGAACCTGCGCATAGGCGTGCAGGACAAAGGCTTTTTTGTCATTCGGTGCAAATGACAGCACATTCTCCACCACCAGGGCGGATGCGGGAACGTTCACGCGGGCAAAATTGAGCGCAGCGCTTGCCCGGTCTATCGGGTATCGCTCACCCTTCGTATTGCGCAAACTGTGGATGATCTGCTCGCGCGTGGCGCCGCGTTTCACCCGTTCCACCAGACGATTTAAAGTCGTGTCGCTGATCTCGATCGACATCCGTTCAGCCAAATGCCGGACAAAGGTACGTGGCTCGGCTGCAAATTCCGCCGACGACAGGCGCAACGCGTTCAATTCATCGGGGTTGCTGATATCATCTGCCGTCATGTCGCGCTTCCAATTGTTTCGTCGATAAACCACTGATACCGCCCAGCCAATTTTTCGTAGCTGAACGCGTCCATCATATGTCTTGCATCAAGATCATAGATGTTCAGCAGAGTGCGGTTACCCATCAAAATGGTAATGGCTTCGGCCAGATTTTCGATGTTCAAGTCACTGATGCGATGACTGATGCGGCTCAGATCGTTGAGGACCGGCGATGAGGAGCAAAGGATCGGCGCGCCTGCCAGCAAAGCCACGCGGACCGCCCCAGTGGCTGTTTCGTTGGAATCCCCATAGGGAAACACAAGCAAATCACACTGGCTCAACCTGGAAACGATTTCGTTTTCCGGCAGGAACGAATAGTCCGTCTCGACGGTTCCTCGCAGGTCCAGCGCGTCGATTACGGTCTCCGTCTGCCGTTGTGCTTCCAGTGATTGCTCAGCATCGGTCACGCAGTTGAGAAGAACAAGCCGGACGTCATCTGCGACCATCGACTTCAGGCGGCCAACAGCAGCGACCAGGAGGTCGATGTTCTTGTGTTTGAAGAGGAAACCGAAGCTGCCGATGGTGAAAACATCGTTTTCGCTTCGAGGCCCCTCATTGGCTCTCTGAAATCCGTGGGGGATAACTACGACGTTGCGTTGCCCGGCTTTTGACAGCAAGTCGGCGTCGCCGACGGAGTGAACGAAAACACGGTCAAAACTTTTGACCCAGTCGAGCTCGCCTTTGAGGGCAACCTCTTTGACGTTATGCATGGTGATGACGCGAACTTTATACCGTGAGTTCGCCAGAACGCCGGTGACCCGGATCATGTCGTCGTATGAGAAATGACCGGGATGGTGTTGCCACCACAAAATAGGACTATCCGCCGAATTCAAAGCATCGATCAGCCGGTCTATGCCCCGATGATCGTAGCTCCACAGCCGGTTAACGCGTTCATCTGGATCGTCGCTCGTGTCGATCCGATCTTCATCTATGACGATGCGGCTGAAAATATTGGCAATCCGGCCGTTGAACGCCTCCGTCGAATAGAGGTGTTCCGAATAGGTCGCAATTCCGCACCGTTGGTGCCATGTGGTAATAAGGTCGATCTTTGACGACGGCGTGAGTTCATCCGTTGAACTGCTTTTATTCAGAGCTGAAAACAGGCATTTTTCAATCCGTTCGGCGACACGCGCCCAGGTGAGGTCGCGAAGAATGAGTTGCCGGCCGGCTTCGGTCTTCCGTTTTGCCTGCTGAGGATCGCTCAAAGCCAGCCGCATGGCCGACCCAATGGACGAAACGGACGGTTGCGCCCACAAGCTGTAACCGCTTGAAACATGGCTTCCGGAAGGGGCGAGCGTGTAGTCGATGGGAAACGACGTTTCGGGTGTACAAAAATCCGTCTGCCCGGAGAAGGCAGTGGTTGCAACCGGCACGCCGAACAGCATGGCTTCGGCGAAGGGAAGGCCAAAACCCTCGCCTTTGCTAGGGGCGACCAGCAAATCCGCAGATTTGTAGAGAGACACGATTTGCGAGTTATCCCAGTGCTTGTTGACCACCTTGATTTTCGGTGCAGACTCCAGGCCCTTGGTTGCCTTGCGGACGTAACTCTCGATCTCGTTATGCGGGTTGGGTGTCGTCTTTATAAAAAGTTCCACGTCATCAGTGGCGGTAAAGGTCCGGCAATAGGCATCAACTAGTAACTCGGCGCCCTTGCGCGGGAAGCAAGAAGAGACGTGCAATATTCTTTTATCGGTGTTCTTCTGATAGGCTGGAACATTGTCCCTCGACTGTTCCAGAATGTGGTCACACCCATTTCCAATCACATGAATCGGAATTTTAACGCCCGATCCCTTGAACGATTGTTTTACGAAATTCGACGTCACCATCATGAAGTCGAGGTCCCGATTGAACCGATCGACCATGTAAACCGGTATTTCGGTTTCTTCCCAGGCAAAGCATACATAGGCATTCACTTCGCCGACCATGTCGCTGGTCTCGGGCGGCCAGGGGTTTCTCAGGTGAAACTTGTACTTGCCTTTGGCCGGGTAGCTATCGAGCATAGTCTCGTAAACGTCAGGCATTTCCTTGAGCTTGGCGTCTGTCTGCCAGTCGCGCTCTTTGGAGTAGCAACGAACTCGGAAACCGGCCTTCAGGAGAGATCGCGCAAGCTGCCTATTCACAATTGCGAGGCTATAATCGCCCTTAAACGGTCCATCCAGCAGCACCGATTGGCGCTTTAGCATTGTCTTGCTTACGCTCGTCAGCGACGGCAATTGATCGACTTGGTACACGCTTTCTGCCATATAACTACTTCAACATGAGGAATATCTAAATAAAGCCAGTCTGAAGCGCTGCGTCAGTTCGCGACACCTTTTAAGCTATCCGCAGCCTCTGGTCGCCTGTCGAACGACAAGTGCACTAATAAGTACTGGGATCGAAGTCAACACGATTACGTACCGGAGTTTTACCACAGCCATGTAAAAGGTCCCGGGATGAAAAGCCCAATTTCTCGTTCTGCCTAAATACGCAGCAAAGCGCTTTATTTACGGCAAAATTCCGCATGAGAAATGAGCTGCCGCGTTGTGCGAGGACGATAATTCAGACACCTTGCCGCCACTCCTTAAACAGCAACATGGCGTCAACAAAATTTTCCTGTCGTTGAAAATATGCACCTATTAGTTGCGCATCAAGAGGCATTGATGGATGGTTTTTAAACGATTAGTCGCCTCCTTTTTCCCTTGCTTTTATTCCCACAGGCGCGACGATGGCGCAAACAACCCCATCAGCTTCGAGTAAGGACATCCGAATGCAACTCCAGCTAATCCGCAATGCTACATTGAAGCTGGATTATGCCGGGCGTACCGTGCTGATTGATCCTTATTTCGCAGAGAAACACAGCTTGCCGTCGTTTACCGGCCGGTCGCCCAATCCGATGGTGGAGCTTCCGATCGCCATTGAGGATATTCTGGAGGGTGTGGAGATGGTGATCGTGTCGCATCTTCATACCGATCACTTCGATGATGTTGCGATGCAGCGGGTGCCGAAACATTTGCCGCTTTTCTGTCAGCCGGGTGACGAAGAGACAATTCGCGGGGCCGGGTTTAGCAATGTGACGCCTTTGAGCGGCAGTGCGATCTGGCAGGGACTGACACTGACGCGCCGCGAAGGCAGCCATGGTCTCGGGCCGGTGGTCGAATTGATGGGGCACGTCATGGGATTCACCCTTGAAGCTGCGGGCGAGCCTTCGGTCTATTGGGCTGGCGATACCGTTCTCTATCCGCCGGTCACTGATGTGATCGCCGCGAGCACGCCGGATGTCATCGTCACCCATTCCTGCGGCGCGCGCTGGGATGGAGACCTGATCGTGATGGACGCTGCCGAAACGGTTGCCGTATGCGAAGCCGCACCGGATGCCATCGTCATTGCCACCCATATGGAAGCGCTTGATCATGCGACGATCAGCCGGGAGGATCTGCGCCACGTAGCGGATGAGAAGGGCATTGCGGCTTCGCGGCTGCTGATTCCGGCGGATGGCGAGACGGTGGCCGTTGGGCGGCCTTGACCGGCAGGCCGCCCCCGTTTCCTCTTCTAGCGCAGCGTGTAGCCACCGTCGCTATAGAGCGTTGATCCGTTCATATTGCCGTTGTCGAGCAGGAAAAGGGCCGCATCCGCAGCGTCTTCGACGGTCCCGACCTCGCCGGTGAGGGCGATCGTCCGCCAGCTTTCGAACACCGGTTCGCGGATGGAAGCGTCGCGGTTGCGCCAGAGGTTGCTGTCGATCGGGCCGGGGGACAGGCAGTTGACCCGGATTGGCTTCAGTTCGACGGACAGCGCCCGGGCAAGCCCTTCGATTGCGGCATTGCAGGCGGAATAGGCGGGATTACCGATCGGGCGAACCGAGGCGGCACCCGACATCAGCACGATGGCTGCGTCCTTGGCAAAGTGAGGCAGCGCCGTGTGCACGGCCCAATATTGGCCCCAGAACTTTGCCCGGAAGGGGCTTTCGGCCGTCTCCGCATCGGCCTCGCGGAACGAGGCGGTGCGATAGGTGGTGCCGGGCGTGAATAATCCCGCCAGCTCTTCCTCTCCGGCAAAAAAACTTGCAAGCGACGCCCGGTCCTCGATATCGACCGATCGGGCTGTCGCCAGCGGACCGAGTAGCCGGGCTGCCGCCTCGAGTCTTTCGCTGTTTCTGCCACCGATCAGGACGCGGTCGCCCCGCTCGACAAGCCGTTGCGCAAGGCCGAGGCCCATTCCCGAGGTACCGCCGATGACGGCATATGTTTTTGCTGTTCTCATGACAGCGATTGTATTGATGACTTTATGGACGCAGAAGCGACATCTGGTCTTGGCATTCATGACTTAATTTCGTTAAATCGCGCATGACGAAGAATGACCGAACCGGATCGATCCGGATTTTCCTCGCTGTCTGCAATGCCCGCTCTTTCGCGGCAGCCGCAGTGCAGCTTCATCTGACGCCGTCTGCCGTGGCAAAGGCGATTGCAAGACTGGAGACCCGACTCGGCGTCCGCCTGATCGAAAGGACGACGCGGCGACTGCAGTTGACGCAAGAGGGCGAGCGCTATTTCAAAAGTTGCAGCCAGGCGCTCAACGAGATCGACCGGATCGAGGCGGAACTGGCGGCGACACGGTCGGAGCCGAGCGGGCTGGTGCGCATCAGCATGCCGCCGCTATTTGGTAGGTCCATTGTTGCTCCCGCACTTTTTGCCTTGGCGGATGTCCATCCCCTGCTCTCCTTCGACATCACGCTCAAAGGCGAGATAGCCGATTTTGTTGCGCAGCAGGTGGATGTGGCCGTACGGATCGGCCATCTGGAGGATACGTCGGGCTTGACTGCCCGCCGTCTTGGCACGCAGACAATCGTGCTGTGCGCATCCACCGCCTATCTCGACCGGCATGGCGTGCCGCAATCCCTATCCGATCTTGCGGCACACCGGCTGATCGCGACCAGTGGCGAAAAAGGCGTTGTGCCCTGGTCCATCAATGCGTCTGGTGCCACAGGCGCCGATGGCAGGGTCGAGACATGGGTGCCTCCTGCCCGGCTGTTGCTCGACGGCAGTGCGCTCACGCTTGCGGCGATAAAGGCCGGTCACGGCATCGGCTTGTTGCCGCAATGGCTGGCGGCGCCGGAGATTGCGTCGGGGGCGTTGAAACAGGTGATGCCGGGGCGGATCGGCAGCGATCTGCCCATTCATGTGGTCTGGCCAAGCGCCCCGTTGATGCTGCCGCGATTGCGCGTGACGATCGATGCGATCGTGGCGGCAACCCGCCGTTCGGTGATCTGGGATGGCGCAGGCGAGGCGCGTCCGGTTTAGAGCCTCGTATGATCAGACTCTATTTGCCTTGAAACTGCGGCGGCCGTTTTTCGATGAAGGCGGACATGCCCTCCTTCTGGTCCTGAGTGGCAAACAGCGCGTGAAAAATCCGGCGTTCGAACAGGATGCCTTCGCGCAGTCCGCCCTCGAGCGCACGATCGACGGCTTCGCGCGCCGCCATGGTGGCGGCCTTGCCGTATCCGGCGATGGTTTGGGCGGCCGCCAGGGTTTCCTCCAGCAGTTTTTCCGCCGGGATTATGCGGGCGACGAGGCCGCAGCGTTCGGCCTCTGCCGCATCCATCATCCGGCCGGTCAGGATCATGTCCATCGCCTTGGCCTTGCCGACCAGCTTTGTCAGCCGCTGCGATCCCCCCATGCCGGGAATGACGCCGAGCTTGATTTCCGGCTGGCCGAACATGGCGGTGTCGGCGGCAAAGATCATGTCGCACATCATCGCCAGTTCGCAACCGCCGCCCAGCGCATAGCCGGAAACCGCAGCAATCTTGGGCGTGCGGAAGGAGGCGAACCGGTCCCAGGCGGCAAAGAAGTCCTCGCCGAACATATCGGGGAACGACTTGTCCGCCATTTCCTTGATGTCGGCGCCGGCGGCAAAGGCCTTGTCCGAGCCCTTCAACACGAAACAGCCGACGCCCGGATCGCGGTCGAGCGGCGCAAGCTCTGTCGCCAATGCGTTCATGATGTCTGAGTTGAGCGCGTTGCGGGCGGCGGGGCGGTTCAGCGTGACAATGACGACCCGGTCCTGCTGTTCGATGATGATCGGTTTTTCCATGGGCGGGATCCTCTTGGCGGCGTTTCAGGCTGTGTCAGACAGTGCTTGCGGATTGTTGCCGGAGCATATCGATGATGCCAGAAAAATCCTTGCCGTCGTTTCCGAGTTCGTTGAACAGAGCGTAGAGTTCGGCTGCCTTTGCGCCAAGCGGCGTGACGGCGCCGGCCGATTGGGCTGCCTCTTGCGACAGCTTCAGGTCCTTCAACATCAGCGCGCCGGCAAACCCCGGCTTGTAATCGTGATTGGCCGGCGATGCCGGGACGGGTCCGGGAACCGGGCAATAGGTGGTCAGCGACCAGCACTGGCCGGAGGAAACCGAAGCGACATCGAACAGTGCCTGATGCGACAGGCCGAGCTTTTCGCCAAGCACGAAGGCTTCGCCGACAGCAATCATGCTGATGCCGAGGATCATGTTGTTGCAGATTTTTGCCGCCTGGCCTGCCGCCGGTCCGCCGCAATGGATGATCTTCTTGCCCATCGCCGCAAAGACCGGCTGGGATTTTGCAAATACATCCTCTTCACCGCCGACCATGAAGGTCAGCGTACCGGCGGCAGCACCTCCCGTGCCACCGGAAACGGGGCCATCGAGCGACGGGCAGTGATGGGCGGCCGCCAGGCCGTGCGCCTTGCGGGCGCTGTCTATATCGATGGTCGAGCAATCGATCAGAAGCGTGCCGGGAGGAACGGTGGCGACCAGCTCCTGCCAGACCGACAGGACATGTTTGCCGGCGGGAAGCATGGTGATGACGGTATCGGCGCCTGCAACTGCGTCGGTCAGCGAGGCGCAGGCAATCACGCCCTTGTCTCTTGCCTCGTCAAGCAGCGGCTGTGAAAGATCGAAACCCCTGACCGCATGGCCCGCCTTGACCAGATTGGCAGCCATCGGGCCGCCCATATGACCCAGACCGATAAATCCGATCGTCATGCTGGTGATCCTTCCTTGATCCTGTTTGAAAAGAGCGGGTGGCTGGACGGCTGGAAATAGGCATCGACATCAGCTGCGGTGACATCGGCAAGCCGCTGCGGCCGCCATTGCGGATTGCGGTCCTTGTCGATCACGGCCGCGCGCACGCCCTCGTAGAAATCATGGCTGCGCAGCACCGCAGCCGTCGCTGAAAATTCCCGTTCGAGGCAGTCTTCCAGCGTGCCGGTTTTACGCCCGAGCCGCAAAAGACGCAGCGTGACATTGAGGCTAAGGGGCGATTTAGCCGCAAGAACGGAAAGAAGTTTTTCGGCAAAAGGGCTGTCATCCGAACGCAGGGCAGCGATGATGTCTTCGGTCGTGTCGAAGGCAAAGAGGCGATCGATGGCCGATTGCTGTGGTTCCAGAATGCCGGTGGGCGGTATCTCCGAAAAGCCCGCAATCACAGCGGAAACTGTCTCGCGTGAACTGCGAGCGGGCAGCGCGGCCAAGGCTCCGGTCAAGTCCGCAAGCCGTCCGGACCTTATAAAAACATCGGCGAGACCGGCAAGAATGGCATCGGCGGCGCCCAGAGTTTCGCCGGTCAAGCCGATATAGGTACCAAGTTCATTGGCCCGGCGGGTGAGAAACCACGAGGCGCCGATATCCGGGAAAAAGCCGATGCCGGTTTCCGGCATGGCAAAACGGGTACGCTCGGTGACGATCCTGTGGCTGCCATAGACGGATATGCCGACGCCGCCGCCCATGACGATGCCGTCCATGATGACGGCATAGGGTTTCGGATAGCGGCTGATGCGGGCGTTGAGCCTGTATTCCTCGCGCCAGAACGTTGTCGGCACGTCCGATCCGGCTCTGCCGCCATCGTAAATGGCGCGGATATCGCCACCGGCACACAGGCCGCGCTCCCCCTCGCCCGTCACGAGCACGGCTGAAATGGACGGGTCGCGTTCGAAATCGTCAAGCGCCGTGTCGATGTCGCGCACCATTTGTAATGTCAGACTGTTGAGCGCCTTTGGACGGTTGAGTCGGATGCGGCCGAGTGCGCCCTGGCGCTCGACCAGCGTTTCCGTCTCTGTTGCGCGCGTTTCAGATGTGGAGAGCATGGCCAAGCGCTTTCAAGGCGGCTTCCTGGAAGCCTTCGCTGCGGGTCGGATGAGCGTGGATCGTCGCTGCAATGTCTTCCAGACGTGCGCCCATTTCAATCGCCAGTGCGAAGGCGCTCGAAAGTTCGGAAACGCCGGAGCCGACCGCCTGGATGCCGAGCACGAGATTGCTGTCGGCGCGCGCCACGATGCGCACGAAGCCCTCTTCCGACAGCATGGTCATGGCGCGGCCATTGGCATTGAAAGGGAATTGCCCGACACGGATCTCATAACCCTGCGCCCGTGCCTCATCGGGCGACAGACCGGCGGTGACGATCTCCGGATCGGTGAAGCAGACGGCGGGAATGCAACGCTTGTCCCAGATGCGTTTCTTGCCCGCGACGATTTCGGCGACCATCTCCCCTTGCGCCATGGCGCGGTGGGCGAGCATCGGCTCGCCGGTGATATCGCCGATGGCATGAATGCCGCGCATCGACGTCCGGCAGCGATCGTCGATGCGCAGGAAATTGCCGGCACGGTCGAGATCCAGTTCTTCCAGCCCCCAGCCTTGCGTGCGCGGCTTGCGGCCGACGGTCACGAGGATCTTTTCGGCGGCAAGCTGCTCTTCCGCGCCCTCACTGGTTTCGATCAAAAGCGCGTTGCCGGATAACCCCTTTGCCTTGGCGCCGGTCAGGACGCGGATACCGAGATCAGCAAGGCGCTTGGAGACCGGCTTCACCAGCTCGGCATCATATTGCGGCAGGATTTGCGACGTGGCTTCGACAATAGTGACGTTCGAGCCGAGCTTGGCGAATGCCGTGCCCAGTTCAAGCCCGATATAGCCGCCACCGACGACCGCGAGCTTTGCCGGCACTGTTTTCAGCGACAGGGCTTCGGTCGAGGAGATAACCGGTCCGCCGAAGGGCAGGAACGGCAGTTCCACCGGTTCCGACCCGGTAGCGATGACGATCGTTTCGGCGCGGATCACCTGCATTCCGGTTTCCGTTTCGACTTCCACGGTCTTGCCGTCCCGGAATTTTGCCCGGCCATGAACGATCTTCACCCGGGCCTTGCGCAACAGGCCGAGCACGCCGCTGTTCAGGCGGCCGACGATGCCGTCCTTCCAGGCAATCGTCTTGGAAAGATCGAGTTTCGGCGCTTCGACGGAGATGCCGAGCGGGCTTTTCGCTTGCGCCATGTGCGTCACCCTCTCGAATTCCTCGGCCGCATGGATCAGTGCCTTGGAGGGAATGCAGCCGATATTGAGGCAGGTGCCGCCAGCCTTGACGGCTTCGACGATGACGGTATCGACGCCGAGCTGCCCCGCCCGGATGGCGCAGATATAACCGCCGGGACCTGCGCCGATGACGAGAAGTTTGCAGACGATCTCTTTCATGGGCTCAGCTTTCAATGAAAATCAGCGCAGGGGTTTCGAGCAGCGCCTTGATCCGCTGGACGAAGGTCGCCGCGTCCCAGCCATCCACCACCCGGTGATCGAAGCTGGACGACAGGTTCATCATCTTGCGCGGGATGAACTGATTTCCGTCCCAGACCGGCCGCGTCATGATCTTGTTGACGCCCACGATGGCCACTTCCGGATGGTTGATGATCGGCGTCGTGGCGATGCCGCCCATGGCGCCGAGCGAGGTGATGGTGATGGTCGAGCCGGACAGCTCTTCCCGCAGCGCCGAGCCGGTGCGGGCCGCTTCCGCCAGCCGCACCACTTCGGCAGCACAATCCCAGATGCCGCGCGCCTCCGCGTGGCGCACGACAGGCACCGTCAAGCCAGCCGGGGTCTGAGTGGCAATGCCGATATGCACGGCCGCATGCCGGCTGATCATGCCGGCGTCGTCATCGAAGGTGGCGTTGACGACGGGCTGCTCATCGATCGTCTTCACCATCGCCCGCATCAGGAAGGGCAGAATCGTCAGCTTGGTTTGCTCCGGTTTGCGCGTCGCGTTCATCGCTGCACGCAAATCTTCCAGATCGGTAACGTCGATTTCCTCGACATAGGTGATATGGGGAATGCGCGACGCTGCCAGCACCATCTTTTCGGAGATGCGGCGGCGCAGGCCGGTGACCTTGATCTCCTCGATAGCGGTCTTGCGGGCAAAGCCCGTCGCCGCCGGCTGCGGATGGGCGCCGCGCGCCAGAAACTGGTCGAGATCGTCATGGGTAATGCGCCCGGCCGGGCCTGATCCCGTCACCTGCCGCAGATCGACGCCGCCATCCTGCGCCCGAAGACGGACGGCCGGCGAGGCCAGCGGCTTGTCCGCAGGCGTTTCAGATGCGGCACGCCTTCCCTTCTCTACAGCCGGGAGACGGTGGCCCGCAGGGCCGGATGAGGGGGCTGGCTGGCTGAGAGAGGCCGGGGATACCCCCTCATCCGCCCTCCGGGCTCCTTCTTCCCGCTGGGGAGAAGGGGAAGAATGCGTCACAATCTCCGCCATCGGAACAGCATTTGCCTCGCCGTCCTCGCCCGCGACCTGAATGCGCACCAGCGGCGCCTTGACGGCAACCGTATCACCGATTTCGGCGCCGAGCCAAAGGACCGTGCCATTGACCGGCGACGGGATTTCGACCGTTGCCTTGTCGGTCATGACGGCGGCCAGCACCATGTCTTCGCGGACGGGATCGCCGACCTTGCAATGCCATTCGACAAGCTCGGCCTCCGCCACGCCTTCGCCGACATCCGGCATCTTGATGATGAATTCACCCATGCTTACGCCTCCATTACTTCGGCAAGCGCACGGCCGACGCGGCCGGGTCCGGGAAAATAATCCCATTCCTGCGCATGCGGATAAGGCGTGTCCCACCCCGTCACGCGCACAATCGGAGCTTCCAGGTGATAGAAGCAATGTTCCTGCACCAGTGCGGCCAGTTCCGCCCCGTAACCGGATGTCAGCGTCGCCTCGTGGACGACGACGCAGCGCCCGGTCTTGGTGACCGATTGCACGATCGTATCGAGATCGAGCGGCAACAGGCTGCGCAGGTCGATCACCTCGGCATCGACGCCCATCTCCTCGACGGCGGCCAGCGCCACATGCACCATGGTGCCATAGGCGATGACGGTGACCGCAGATCCGGGTCTGCGGATTTCCGCCTTGCCGATCGGAATGCTGTAATGGCCTTCCGGCACCTCGCCGAGTTCGTGCTTGGACCACGGCGTGACCGGCCTGTCATGATGGCCGTCGAAGGGGCCGTTATAGAGGCGCTTCGGCTCGAGGAACATGACAGGGTCGGGATCTTCGATCGAGGCAATCAACAGGCCCTTGGCGTCGTAGGGGTTGGAGGGCACGACGACTTTCAGGCCACAGACATGGGTAAACAGCGCCTCCGGGCTCTGGCTATGGGTCTGCCCGCCGAAAATGCCGCCGCCGGTCGGCATGCGCAGCACGATCGGGCAGGTGAAGTCGCCGTTCGAGCGGTAGCGGATGCGGGCGGCTTCCTGGGTGATCTGGTCATAGGCCGGGTACATATAATCGGCGAACTGGATTTCGACGCAGGGCTTGAGACCATAGGCGGCCATGCCGATTGCCGTGCCGACAATGCCGCTCTCGCTGATCGGTGCGTCGAAGCAGCGGGTCTTGCCGTATTTCGCCTGGAGGCCCTGCGTGCAGCGGAAGACGCCGCCGAAATAGCCGACATCCTCGCCGAACACCACCACATCGCCGTCGCGCTCCATCGAGACGTCCATGGCGCTGCGCACGGCCTCGATCATCGTCATTCTCGCCATGTCAGTATCCTGCCTTCTGCCGCTGGCGGCGAATATGGGGCGGCATTTCGGCGTAGACGCCCTCGAAGATATCCCGCACGGAAGGTCTGCCGCCGGCATGCAGGGTGCCGTGCACCTCCGCCTGTTTTTGCGCCTGGATCACCTCGTCGAGGATTTCGGCTTCCGCCTGCACATGCCGCTCTTCCGACCAGGCGCCACGCACGATCAGATGTTTCTTCAGGCGCAGGACGGGATCACCGAGCGGCCAGGCTTCCGATTCCGTTTTCGGGCGGTAGGCGCTCGGGTCGTCGGAGGTGGAATGGGCGCCGACGCGGTAGGTGACATATTCGATCAGCGTGGGGCCCAGATTGCGCCGCGCCCGCTCAGCCGCCCAGTGGGACACGGCATAGACGGCGAGATAATCGTTGCCATCGACGCGCAGCGCCGGAATGCCAAAGCCAAGGCCGCGCGCGGCAAAGGTGCCGGAGCCGCCGCGGGCAATGCCCTGGAAGGTCGAGATCGCCCATTGATTGTTGACGATATTGAGAATGACCGGCGCCTTGTAGGTTGAGGCAAAGACCAGCGCCGAATGGAAATCCGATTCGGCCGTCGAGCCATCGCCGATCCAGGCGGCAGCGATCTTGGTGTCGTTCTTGATGGCCGACGCCATGGCCCAGCCGACAGCCTGGACATATTGGGTGGCAAGATTGCCGGAGATAGTGAAGAAGCCATGGTCCTTGGAGGAATACATGATCGGCAGCTGCCGGCCGCGCAGGGGGTCTTTTTCGTTCGAGAAGATCTGGTTCATCATCTCGACCATCGGATAATCGTCGGCAATCAAAAGACCCGCCTGGCGATAGGTCGGGAAGTTCATGTCGCCTTTTTTAAGCGCCTTGCGGAAGGCACAGCTGACGGCTTCCTCGCCCAGATGCTGCATGTAAAAGGATGTCTTGCCCTGCCGCTGCGCCATCAGCATGCGGGCATCGAAGGCGCGCAGCTTCATCATGTTGCGCAAGCCGGTCAGCAATTCCTCATCCGACAGCAGGCCCGCCCAGGGGCCGACCGCTTCGCCATCGCGGTTGAGCACGCGGATGATCGAATAGGCGAGATCGCGGATGTCTTCGGACGCCGCATCGACTTCGGGACGCGGAACGGACCCGGCCTTGGCAATATTGACGTTGGAAAAATCCGGCATGCCGCCGGGCCGGACGGCCGGTTCCGGAACATGAAGGCTCAATTGCGGGAACTCGGTCATGCCTCGTTCTTCCTCCCATTGTAGCCCTGTCTTCCAGTCTCCTCCCGGAAGCAGGGCTCGTTCTCTTATAGACTACGTGCAATCACGATGCGTTGCACGTCGCTTGTGCCCTCATAGATCTGGCAGATGCGGACATCGCGGTAGATACGCTCGACCGGGTAGTCAGACATGTAACCATAGCCGCCATGAATCTGGATCGCATCCGAGCAGACCTTTTCCGCCATTTCCGAGGCAAACAGCTTGGCCATCGACGCCTCCGTCAGGCATGGCTCGCCAGCTTCCTTCAATGCGGCCGCATGCAACACCATCTGCCGCGCAACAGTTATCTGCGTCGTCATGTCGGCAAGGCGGAAGGCGATGGCCTGATGCTCGATGATCGGCTTGCCGAAGGCGATGCGTTCGCGGGCATAGTCGCGCGCCGCCTCGAACGCTGCCCGTGCCATGCCGACCGATTGCGCGGCAATGCCGATCCGGCCGCCCTCGAGATTGGCAAGCGCAATCCTGTAGCCCTCCCCCTCAGCGCCCAGCCGCAGATCGGCGGGAATGCGCATATTGGTGAAGGCGATCTGGCAGGTGTCGGAGGAATGCAGGCCGAGCTTCTGTTCGACGCGCACGACCTCATATCCCGGCGTCTCCGTCGGCACGATGAAGGCGGTGATGCCCTTCTTGCCGGCATCGGGGTCCGTCACTGCAAACACGATGATGACATTGCCGTTCTTGCCGGAGGTGATGAACTGCTTGGCACCATCGAGCACATAATGATCGCCGTCGCGGCGGGCGCGGGTGCGCAGGTTGGACGCATCGGACCCGGCCTGCGGCTCGGTCAGCGCAAAGCCGCCGATCCATTCGCCGGAGGCGAGCTTCGGCAGGAAACGCTGCTTCTGCTCTTCCGTGCCGAATTTCAGGATCGGCACGCAGCCGACGGAACTGTGCACGCTCATGATGGTCGAGCACGGCCCGTCGCCAGCGGCAATCTCTTCGAGCGCAACGGCATAGGCAACCGTCCCGGTTTCCGAGCCATCATAGGCTTCCGGCACCAGCATGCCAAGGAAGCCGAGTTCGCCCATTTCCGTCAGCTCGTCCTTCGGAAAGAGATGCGACACGTCACGCCCGGCAGCGCCCGGCATGAGGCGCTCGCGGGCGAAATCGCGGGCCATGTCGCGGATCTGGATCTGTTGTTCAGACAGGATCATGTCCGGGTCTTCTCCCCTTAAATCCTCAATGCCGCTCAAGCGCGATTGCCGTCGCCTCGCCGCCGCCGATGCAGAGCGAGGCCATGCCGCGCTTCAGATCGTAACGCTCAAGGGCTGCCAGCAATGTGACGATGACGCGCGCACCGGATGCGCCGATGGGATGGCCGAGCGCGCAGGCACCGCCATGGACATTGACCTTGTCATGCGGCAGGTCGAGATCGCGCATCGCAGCCATCGCAACGACAGCAAAAGCCTCGTTGATCTCGAACAGATCGACATCCTTCAAGGCCCATCCGGTGCGTTCGCTGAGTTTCTTCAGCGCGCCGATCGGGGCCGTGGCAAACAGATTGGGTGCCTGCGCGTGGGTGGCGTAGCCCGTGATGGTGGCAAGCGGCGTCAGCCCCCGGCGGTTGGCTTCCGAGCGCCGCATCAGCACCAGCGCGGCGGCGCCATCGGAAATCGAGCTGGCATTGGCTGCGGTCACGGTGCCGTTTTCCCGGAAGGCGGGTTTCAGCGTCGGGATTTTCTCAAGCCGGGCCTTTCCCGGCTGCTCGTCGCGGCTGACGATCTGTTCGGTCTTGCCGGCCTTCACCGTCACCGGCGTGATCTCGGCATCGAACGAACCGTCTTCGATCGCCTTCTTGGCGCGGGTGAGCGAGGTCACGGCGAAATCGTCCTGGGCGGGACGGGTAAACTGGTAGGCCTCGGCGCAGTCTTCGGCGAAGCTTCCCATCAGCCGGCCCTTGTCATAGGCGTCCTCCAGCCCGTCGAGGAACATGTGGTCGATGACACGGCCATGGCCGAGGCGGTAACCGCTGCGGGCACGATCGAGCAGATAGGGCGCATTGCTCATGCTCTCCATGCCGCCGGCCACCGCGATATGGGCGCTCCCGGCCGCAATCAGGTCATGGGCCAGCATGGCCGCCTTCATGCCCGAGCCGCACATCTTGTTGACGGTGCTGGCACCGGTTGCAAACGGCAGGCCAGCGCCGATCGCTGCCTGGCGGGCCGGAGCCTGCCCCTGCCCGGCCGGCAGAACGCAGCCAAACACAACTTCCTCGACCAGGTCCGCTGCCACGCCACTGCGCTCCAAGGCGGCGCGGATGGCGGCTGCGCCAAGTTCGGACGCGGTCGCGCCCTGCAAATCGCCCTGAAAACCGCCCATTGGGGTTCGGGCGGAGCCGACGATGACGATGGGATCCTGCACAGTCATTTTAAAACCTCCCAAGGCCGGTTCAACGCGGCGCCATGCGCAAGGCGCCATCCAGCCGGATAACCTCGCCATTCAACATGGTGTTCTCACAGATATGGCGCACCAGAGCGGCAAATTCATCGGGGCGGCCGAGACGCGGCGGGAACGGCACGCTTTTTCCGAGCGCTTCCTGCGTCTCCGGCGGCATGCCGGCCATCATCGGCGTTTCGAAAATGCCGGGAGCGATGGTGACGACGCGAATGCCGAAACGGGCAAGTTCACGCGCGATCGGCAGCGTCATTCCGACGACGCCACCCTTTGAGGCGGCATAGGCGGCCTGGCCGATCTGTCCGTCGAAGGCGGCGACCGAAGCCGTGTTGACGATAACGCCGCGTTCGCCCTCGCTGTCTGCAGCCCCATTTTGGATGGCAGCGGCGGCAAGACGGATCATGTTGAAGGTCCCGACCAGGTTGATCCCGATCGCCTGCGCAAAACTCTCAAGCCGGTGGGGGCCATCGCGGCCGAGAACCTTTTCGCCCGGCGCAATGCCGGCACAATTCACCAGCCCATGCAGATGCCCGAAGGTCTCAAGCGCCGCCGTAACCGCCGCCTGCCCCTCGGTTTCGCTTGTCACGTCCGTCTTGATGAACCGGGCAGTGGAGCCGAGATCGGCGGCAATCTGCGCACCGGCTTCGCGGTTGACATCGGCGATAACGATTTGGGCGCCAGCTTCAGCCAGCATGCGTGTGACCGCCGCACCAAGGCCGGAACCGCCGCCCGTCACCACGAAAACCTTGCCGGAAACCTTCATAGCGCTGCCCTTCCAATTGGAAGGCGCGCAGCATTTTCGTTTTGATACGTCATGCAGCCTCCCCGCCGCGTTCCGCCCATCATGCCTGATTTCGATCATGGCATATCTTGACTCTACGCTTGCGCGGTATTGCAAGCGATGACAGAACTGTCCTTCATTTTTCAGACAGTTTTGCCATATGAGAGGTAAGCCGATGGTGGATACGGACCGGCGGATGATCTCGCCCTCGTTCGTCGAGGAGGCGCTCTATTGCCTGCGGCGGGCGGGCAAGCCGACGGCGCCATTGCTGGCGTCGCTGGGATTGCCGGCAATGGTCGGTACCGCGATTTCAGCCGAAAGCTACGGTGCCCTTTGGCTGGCGGTAGCGGCGGAGGTGGACGACGAGTTTTTCGGCATGGGCGAGCGGCCGATGCGCAGCGGCAGTTTCACGCTTCTGTGTCATTGCGTCCTGCATGCAAAGACGCTGGACCAGGCCCTTCGCCGGGCGCTGCGTTTTCTCAGCGTCGTGCTGGAAGATCCAAGCGGCGAACTGGTGATCCGCGACGGCCTTGCTGAAATCGTGCTGACGGACAAGGGGAATGCCCGCTCGGCCTTTGCCTACCGCACCTACTGGATCCTGCTGCATGGCATCGCCTGCTGGCTCGTCGGCCGCCGCATTCCGATACGCCGGGTGGATTTCCGCTGTGCAGAACCTCTGGAAGGAGCCGACTACCGGCTCTTCTTCGGTGCGCCCGTGCAGTTTTCACAGCCCGTCAGCTGTCTGGCGTTTGATCGCGCCGTGCTGAAACTGCCGATCGCCCGCACCGAGCAGGCGCTAAAACAGTTTTTGCGCGGTGCTCCTGCGAACATCCTCGTGCGCTACCGCTATGATGCCGGTCTCGCAGCGGGGGTCCGCAAGCGGTTGCGCGATCAGGCACCGGCGGCCTGGGCGGGCTTTGGCGACCTTGCCGCCCAGATGCACATGTCGGCCTCGACGTTACGCCATCGTCTGCAAGGCGAAGGCCAGAGCTTTGCCGGGATCAAGGACGAAATCCGCCGTGATCGCGCCATCGACATGCTGCTGAACAGTGAGGCCAGTGTCGGGGAAATTGCGGCGCAGCTCGGCTATTCCGAGCCAAGCGCCTTTCACCGCGCTTTCCGGAAATGGACGTCCAAGAGCCCGGCGGCCTTTCGGCGCGCGGCTGGAATGCCTGGCGGCGGATAGGGTCGCGATCTCCACGAGGATTGCGTCTGGCGCCGGTGTGCCCGTCGCCTTACAGTGACGCCTTCACCCTGTCCCAGGCGTTGAACAGGTGCCGGCCAAGAACTTCGGAGAGGCCGGCCTTGTCACGGGCTTCGAGTGCCGCAATCATTTCCTCATGTTCGCTGACGGCGGCCGCCCATTTTTCGGGGCCTTCATGGCCGATGAAGCGGATGCGCTTCAACCGGGTCTGCAGCATGGCATGGATATCAATGAGCGAACTGTTTTGCGCCAGCCGGACGATCGCGGTGTGGATGTCCTGGTTGAGCTTGTAATATTGCAGCCGGTCGGCGGCCTTGTAGCGGTCGATCATCTCGTCGTGCAGGGCCCGGACATGGGCGATCTCGGCATCGGTCGCCGCGTCGCAGGCAAGACGCCCGGCGAGTTCTTCCAGCGTGCGCAGCACCGTCAGCATGTCGTGCACATCTTTCGGACTGAAGCGTTTCACCACGGCACCCCGGCTCGGCACCAGTTCCACCAGCCCCTCGCTGGCGAGATATTTGATGGCCTCGCGCAGCGGCGTGCGCGACACGCCGAGCTGTTCGCCAAGCTGACCTTCATGCAGCCGGGTGCCGGGCTCCAGGTCCCCTTCGATGATCATGTCGCGCAGGTGATTGACCAGCGTGTCATGCAGCGCCATGCGCCGGATCGGCCCGGCGCTTCCATCGGCGCGGCGTTGCAATGTGGAGATATCGTCCATGTCTATGCCCATCCGCTCTGCCGCGTTGAGTGTCTGAATCGTTTTTCACGCATTGCGACCATGAAGTCCGCCCGTTCCGGCGTCAACAAAAAATGCTGCATACAGAATACAAAAGACTTGATGCAGAATTTTGAATGACGTATGACCATGGCAACAGCATGAAGCGGAGGACCTTCACCATGACCCTAAATACCGACGATGCGCGTCCCGTCATTGCGCTCGCCATGGGCGATCCTGCGGGCATCAGCCCTGAACTGACCGCCAAGCTCATTGCGATGGAAGACATCCGCGATGCGGCCCATCTGGTCGTCATCGGCGATCGCCGCATTCTGGACGAGGGTGCGCAAAGCGCCGGGCTGACGCTCGATCTCGCCTCCGCAACGCTTGAGACTTTCGAAAGTGCAGGCACGCAAAAGCACGTGTTCATCGACCTCGCCCATCTCGACCCGGCAGATGTCGATCGCGGCGAAGCGACCCTTGCGGGCGGCACCTTTGCCACCACGAATTTCCGCACGGCCCTGCAATTGGCCGACACGGGCCGGGCGCAGGCGGTCTGCTTCACGCCGTTCAACAAGAAGGCAATGCGTTTTGCCTATCCTGGCTATGACGACGAAATCCGTTTCGTCGCCGATGTCATCGGCTTTACCGGCAAGGTGCGTGAGTTCAACGTTCTGGACAAAGTCTGGAATGCGCGCGTCACCTCGCATATTCCGCTGTCGGAAGTTGCCGCCAGTCTGTCGGTCGATGGTATCCTGGCGGAAATCGAATTGACGCGGCAATGCCTGAAGGCGGCCGGTTACGAGAACCCGCGCATCGCGGTCGCAGGCCTCAACCCGCATGCCGGCGACGGCGGCAGCTTCGGCATGGAAGAAATCGATGTTATCGAGCCGGCCGTACAGTTTGCCCGCCAGCGCGGATGGGATGTCGAAGGCCCCTTCCCGGCCGATACCGTCTTCCTGCGGGCACTGAAGGAAGGGTTTCAGGCGGTCCTGACCATGTATCACGACCAGGGCCAGATCGCGATGAAGATGATGGGTTTCGACAAGGGCGTTACCATGATGGGCGGACTGCCATTCGCCCTGTGCACGCCCGCTCATGGCACGGCATACGACATTGCCGGCAAGGGCATCGCCGATGCCGGAGCAAGCCGTGAGGCCATTCTTCTGGCTGCGCGCATGGCGAAAAGAAGTGCGGCGCAGGCCGCCGCTGCCTGAATTCGAACGGTTTTCGTTTCTACCGGCGTGGAGGAGGTCCACGCCGTCCAATCAACGGAGGAGTCTAAGATGAAAAATTCGGTCTCAATCGCATGCATCATGGCAGCCGCGTTCGGCGTCGCTGCCCCGGCCATGGCCTTCGAGCCCAACCGTCCCGTCGAGTTCGTCGTGACGGCCGGTCCCGGTGGCGGCACGGATATTTTTGCCCGCACCATCCAGTCGATCATCGCCAAATATGAGCTGATGAAAGCGCCTGTCGTCGTGACCAACAAGGGCAGCGCCGGCGGTGCGGAAGGCTTCGTCTATACCGCAGGCTACAAGGGTGATGCCTATAAGCTCGCCTTCGGCACCAACAATGCCTACCTCCTGCCGGTCCGTGCCAAGGTTCCCTACAAATCGGAAGACCTGACGCCGGTCGCAGCCCTTGCCGCCGATGAATTCGTGCTCTGGGTCAACGGCAAGGCCGACATCAAGACAGCCGCCGATTTCGTTGAAAAGGCGAAGGAATCCGGCAATTACAAGGTTGGCGGCAGCCAGTCGAAAGACGTCGACCAGATCCTGACCTCGATGATCAATGAGGCCTCGGGCACCAAGCTCGGCTATATCCCGTTCAAAAGCGGCGGCGAAGCAGCCGTTCAACTGGCCGGCGAGCATATTGCCGCCAACGTCAACAATCCCAGTGAAAATCTCGGCCAGTGGCAGGCAGGCATGGTCAAGCCGGTTTGCGTGTTCAAGTCCGAAAAGCTGAAGAGCGACGGCAAGGTTGCCGGCGAACTCGGCTGGGGCGATATCCCGACCTGCAAGGAAAGCGGCATCGCGATCGAAAACTATTCCATGCCCCGCACCGTCTGGCTGCCTTCCGGCGTCGAGCAGGACGTTGTTGATTTCTACGCCGGCGTGTTGAAGAAAGTATCGGAAACGCCGGAATGGGCCAAGTATCTGACGGATACGTCGCAGTCGGCTGATTACATGAGCGGCACCCAGCTTGCCGATTTCATCAAGACCAACGAGGCTTCCGTGACGCAAGTGCTGACGCGCGAAGGCTGGCTGGCCAACTGAACCCATCAAGGTTCCCTGCGGGCGCTTTCACGGCGTCCGCATTCACCGGAAAGGTTTGAACGATGAGCGAGAACAGCGCCAGGGGTTTGTCCCGTTTCGCGATGGAAATCGGCGTCGCCCTGTTGACCGGCGCCTTCGGGGCCGCAGTCTGCTACGGATCGGCCGAGGCCGGTACCGGCTGGACCGACATGGGGCCGGACGCAGGGTATTTTCCCTTCTATATCGGCCTTCTGATCCTGTTCGGGAGTGCCGCAAATCTGATCGGTGCCTTGATCAAGCATCGGGGCACAGGCGAGATTTTCTTTGAGGCGGCGCGCTTCAAGGTGGTTCTGTCGTTCCTGCTGCCACTCGTCGCCTTTGCTACGGTCTCGACGTTTCTCGGTCTTTACATCGGAACGGCGCTTTATATCGCCGGTGCGATGACATTCCAGGGCCGTTACAAATGGTGGATCGGCCTGCCTGCGGGGATCACCGTCTCGCTTCTCTTCTTCGTCATCTTCGAAATCGGCTTCAAGGTTCCGCTCCTGAAAGGTCCGGTCGAGGCGTGGTTCGGGATCTACTGATCCCGCCGCCTTGTAGTCTTTAGGAGGAAAGACATGGAAAATATCGGTCTCCTGATCGACGGCTTCGGCCATATCCTGAGCTTCAATCATATTCTTTTGATGATGCTCGGCGTTACGCTCGGCATTCTCGTCGGCGTGCTTCCCGGTCTTGGTGCGCCCAACGGCGTGTCGCTGCTTTTGCCGCTGACATTTTCGATGGACCCGATTTCCGCGATCATCCTATTGTCCTGCATGTACTGGGGCGCCCTGTTTGGCGGATCGACGACGTCGATCCTGTTCAATATTCCCGGCGAGCCATCGTCCGTCGCCACGACCTTTGACGGCTACCCGATGGCGAAATCCGGCCAGGCAAGCCGGGCGCTGACGCTCGCCTTCGTCTCTGCCGGGATCGGGGCGCTGGCCGGCGTGGTGATGATCACGCTGCTGTCCGGCTGGGTCGCCAATTTTGCGCTGCGCTTCTCGTCACCGGAATATTTCGCCGTCTATTTCCTCGCCTTTGCCAGCTTCATCTCCATGGGTGCGCAATCGCCGTTCAAGACGCTGGTTTCGATGATGCTCGGCTTTGCGCTGGCATCGGTCGGCATGGATACGATCTCCGGCAATCTGCGTCTTACCTTCGATATTCCCGAACTGATCAAGGGTGTCTCCTTCCTGATCGCCGTCATGGGCCTGTTCGGCATTGGCGAACTGCTTTTGACGACCGAGGAAGGCCTGCGCTTTGAAGGCATCAAGGCGCGCGTCAAGCTTTCCGAGATCGGCCGCACGCTCAGGGAGATGCCGCGCTACTGGTTCACCATCCTGCGCTCCACCATCATCGGCATCTGGATGGGCATCACGCCTGCCGGTCCGACAGCCGCATCCTTCATGAGCTACGGCGTTGCCCGCCGTTCGGCCCGTGACAAGTCGATGTTCGGCAAGGGTGATCCGCGCGGGATCGTGGCGCCGGAAACGGCCGACCATTCGGCAGGAACCTCGGCCCTGCTGCCGATGTTGGCCCTCGGCGTTCCCGGCTCGGCCACCGCCGCCGTCATGATGGGCGGCCTGATGATCTGGGGTCTGACGCCTGGCCCGACGCTGTTTACCGACCGGCCGGATTTCGTCTGGGGTCTGATCGCCTCGATGTATCTCGGCAATATCGTCGCCGTGATCCTGGTGCTTGCCACCGTTCCGCTTTATGCGTCGATCCTGCGCGTCCCCTTTGCGATCATTGGTCCGATCATTGTCGCCGTCATCTTCTCCGGCGCCTACCAGGTGGCGAATTCCGTCCTGGATATCTGGCTGGTCATCGCCTTCGGCCTGCTCGGCTATATCTTCAAGAAGCTGGAATATCCGCTGGCACCGCTGGTTCTCGCCATGGTTCTCGGCGACAAGGCCGAAGACGCGTTCCGCCAGTCGATGCTGATGTCGAACGGCGAACTCTCGATCTTCTGGTCGAACAGCCTCGTGTCCGGCCTGATGGCTTTGGGCCTTGCGCTGCTCCTGTCGCCGCTGGTGTTCTGGCTGATCGGACTTGCCCGTGGCGGCAAGAGGGACGCAAGCCCGCCCGTCGATGATGGAAAACCGGTGGCCTGAGCGGCCGCCGCATCTCCCGGATCTGTGAAGGATGACACCATGACCGCTGAACCGCGCCGATGGAACAGAGAGACCTGGCCGATCGCGGCCGCGATGATCCAGTATCCAAACACCCTGCCCGACGGGCGTTCGGTGCAGGATCAATCGGCCGAGGAATGGAAAGAAACGCTTGCCGATGTCGTTGATGCCGGTTTTACCGAGCTTGACCCGACCGATAGCTGGCTCCGGCTTGCCGACCTTTCGCCCGCACGGCTCGACGCCTTCATGGCGTTGACGCGGTCGCTGGGGCTGACGATCCCCGCGATCTCGACGGCGCGCCGCAGCGTGATCGACGCAAAGTTTGGCGACGAGTACCTCGCCTATGGACACCGGGTCATCGATACTGCCAAGGCGATCGGCGCCGGGTCCGTGTCCTTCGGCCTGTTCGAGCCGTTGACGGAGGCGCAGAAGAAGGCGCTGTGGTTCTGGACCGTCGATGGCGCGAAAAACCCGGACGATGTGGCGACATGGGGCAAGGCCGTGTCGCGGATACGGGAATTGGGACGTCACGCCGAGGAACTCGGCATCGAGCTGGCATTGGAGATGTACGAGGATACTTATCTGGGCACGGCGGAAAGTTCGGTCCGTTTTGTCGAGGAGATCGGCCTAGCCAATGTCGGGATCAACGCGGATCTGGGCAATCTCATCCGGCTGCACCGCCCGGTCGAGCACTGGCAGGAAATGATGGCGAAGGTCGCTCCCTATGCGAAATACTGGCATGTAAAGAACTATACCCGCACCGAGGATCCGGCATCGGGCGTCATCGTCACGCATCCCGCCCCACTCGAATCAGGTATCATCAACTATCGCGCCGCCATCCGCATGGCGCTGGCCCACGGCTTTTCGAGCCCTTTCCTGTGTGAACATTATGGCGGCGACGGGCTATCCGTCAGCGCCGCAAACCGCAATTATCTGAGGCGCATCCTGCCTCAAGACCAAGGACAGACGTCATGACGACAATTTTCGATGAACCCGAGGATTTCGCAACCGCTGCACTTCAAGGCTTTGCCGCAATCTACGGCCGCTACGTCCGCCATGTGAAGGGCGGCGTGCTGCGCTCGACCAAGGTTCCAAAGGGCAAGGTCTCGGTGGTGATCGGCGGCGGCTCCGGTCATTATCCGGCTTTCGCCGGTTATGTCGGTCCGGGCCTTGCCGATGCGGCAGTGGCGGGCGATGTATTTGCCTCCCCCTCGACGGCGGCAGTGGCGCGCGTCTGCCGCCATGCGGACCAGGGCGGCGGCATCCTGCTGGGTTTCGGCAATTATGCCGGTGACGTCCTGAATTTCGGCGTTGCTGCCGAACGGCTGAGGGCTGAGGGCATCGACGTGCGCATCGTGCCGGTCACCGATGACGTGGCGAGTGCGCCGATGGATGCGGCGGCAAAGCGCCGGGGCATTGCCGGCGATCTCGTCGTCTTCAAGATTGCCGGGGCTGCGGCGGAAGCCGGCATGAACCTCGAGGAGGTCGAGCGTCTGACGCGTCACGCCAATGACCGCACCGTGTCCTTCGGCGTCGCCTTCAAGGGCTGCACGCTTCCGGGCGCTTCCGGTCCGCTGTTCACGGTTCCGCATGGCCAGATGGCCCTCGGTCTCGGCATTCACGGCGAGCCGGGCATCCGGGAAGAGGCCATTATCCCCGCCAAGGATCTGGCCAAGCTCCTGACGGACAAGCTGCTGGCCGAGCGCCCTGCCGGGACGACAAAGGCCGGCGTCATCCTCAACGGCCTGGGGGCGACGAAATATGAAGAGCTGTTCGTGCTCTGGACGTCGGTTTCGGCGCTTCTCAAGAATGCGGGTCTGGACATCGTCGCACCGGAAGCGGGAGAGTTCGTCACCAGCCTCGATATGCAGGGTTGCTCGCTGACGCTGCTCTGGCTCGACGATGAGCTGGAAAGCCTCTGGTCGGCCGCCTGCGACACGCCTGTGCTGCGCCGTGGCGCAACCTTTTCGACGCAGCCGGCAACCGATGCGCTGGATGATAGCGAAGGAAAGATGGTGTTCGCGCCCGCTTCCGAAGCATCCAGACAGGGTGGTGAATGCGTCGCTGGCCTACTTGCGGTCATCGCTGCAGCGCTGAAAGATGCCGAAGACGAACTCGGGCGGATCGATGCGCAGGCAGGCGACGGCGACCATGGGCAGGGCATGCGGCGTGGTTCGGCTGCCGCAGTCGATGCTGCCAACGCGGCCGTTGCCGCAGGAGCTGGTGCCGCGAGTGTTCTGGCCGTTGCCGGTGACGCCTGGGCCGATAGGGCCGGCGGCACATCCGGTGCGATCTGGGGACTTCTGCTGCGCTCCTGGAGCAACGCGCTGAGCGACAATGATGCGATCGCGAAGGATGCCGCCGTCAAGGGCGCCCGGCTGGCGCTGGATGGCGTGACCCGGCTTGGCCGCGCCCGGCTCGGCGACAAAACGCTGGTCGATGCGCTGATCCCGTTTGTCGAAGCGCTGGAGCGTGAGGCAGGATCGGGGAAATCGCTGCCGCAGGCGTGGTCTTTGGCGGCAGAGGCTGCAAAAACCGCAGCGGATGCGACCTCAGCGCTCACCCCGAAACTCGGCCGCGCCCGGCCGCTGGCTGAAAAAAGCATCGGCCATCCCGATGCCGGAGCGATCTCGCTGGCGCTCGTTGCGCGGGTGGCCGCAGATTATATCGAGAAGAATTCGGCGCGATAATTCGCACCGCATTTGTTACGACCGGCTTTGCGTTTACCGCATGGCCGGTCGTTCACGTTTCCGAATGGATTGCACCGTCTCAACTGCGCTGTGACAACTCCCGATCGATCGCCGAGACAAGACGTGCATCCTCAGCGGTGACATCCGGTGAAAAGCGGGCGGTGACCTTGCCGTCACGGCCGATCAGGAATTTTTCGAAATTCCACAGGACGTCGGCTTTGTTTTCCGGATCCACGCCATAGCCCTTCAGCCGGTCGCGCATCGGACCTTCGCCGATGGCGTCGGGTACAATGGCCGTCAGGCTGCGATAGAGCGGGTGAACGCCCTCCCCCTTGACGGAAATCTTAGCAAAGATCGGAAACTGTACATCATAGGTGCTGGTGCAGAATTCGACGATCTCGGCTTCCGTTCCCGGCTCCTGCTCCATGAAATTGTTTGCGGGAAAGGCAAGGACGACCAGTCCCGCATCACGCTTGGCCTCAAACAGCTTTTCCAGGCCCTCATACTGAACCGTCAGCCCGCATTTCGATGCGACGTTGACGACCAGCATCACGCGGCCACGAAATTCGGCGAGGGTCGTCAAGCGGCCGTCGGCTGTCTTGACCGGGATATCCAAAGGGGAAGATGTCACGTTGTCCACTCCGCTCCCTGTGATGATCAGGAAGACCGGGGGGAGCTTTGCGTCCCGATCAACCTTTTCTATCCGTTATATCGTGGATGACGCCAAGTCCACGCTGGCCGTCGCGATTGCCGATGGCAGCCAGCGCCTCGAAAACCCGCCGTGCGTCGTCGTAGCGTTTCAGCTTGAGATAGGCATAGCCCCGCAGCGTCAAAAGGTCGGTCCGTTCCGGCGCGATCTGCTTCAACTGATCCAGCGCAAGCAGCGCTTCGCGGGGCCGGCCGGCGTCGAACGCCGCCACAGCCTTGTCGGCCAGAAGCGCCTGTTGCAGTTCGAACGCGCGTTGACGGTTCTGCGGCGCCTTGACGGCGGAGACGGCAGCTTTGCCGGCAAGACCAGCGCGCAGATAGGCAAGGCTCTGGCCATAGGCGGCGTCCTCGCGCGTTTTTGCCGAAGAGCCAAGCATTCCAACCTCGAAGGCCGCGGCTGCTTCGATCGGCCTGTTGCGCTCCATCAGGCACCAGCCGCGCGTCAACGCCGCTTCCGGAGCAAGCGTCTGCGGATTGATCGTCGATTTACAACCCCGGTCGACCGGGGCCGTCCGGCGCGGCCGTGCCGAAACAACCTGTTCGCTCTGTTCGGGCCGTTCGTATTCCACATCCTGCGCGACCACGACGGTGCGCTGCTGCCGCTTGACGGGAACCGTTTCATTGGCAACAGGCAGCTGGTGCTTGGCGACGTCTGGCTGTTCGACCTCGCCAACCTTGGCAATGCGTTCAGACCGTCCAGCCCAGAGGCGCTGGATTTCGGTCAGGCCCTTCAGGTCATCCAATTGCAGATAGGTCACGGCCAGGCCGTAAGCCGACGGCTCGTCGTCGAGCTTCCAGCTGAGTGCGGTGCGAAACCATTGCAGGGCCGTTTGCGGCTGGTTCAGCGCGCGGGCATACCAGCCGAACTGCTGGGCCGTGGCCGCATCGCGTGATTTGATCACCTCCGTGGCAATGCGCTTCAAGACGTCACCGGTGATGGCAACCGGTGGTTCCAGTGCCAAAAGGTTGGCGGTGGCTGCGAGATAGACGGCCTTTGCTTCCTTGGAATCGTCACGCCAGCGAAACATGGTATCTTCGGCGGCGAGCTGGTCGTTGCGATCGATCAAGGTTAGGGCAAGGCCCTGCGAAGCCGACGCCGTGTCTTCCTTGTCGCGTGCCTTGCGGAACCATTTTTCGGCCGCTTCCATGTCGCCCCGCGGCAGATAGTACCAGCCGAGCAACAGGGCATCGGAGGCAAGGCCACCGGTTTCGGCAAGGCGCTCGATGCGCGAGAGATATTGCGGCGGCACGACGATCTTTCCGTCGGCATTGGCTTCGGCGACGAACCGGCGCGCGAGATCGTCGCGGATACTGTCGAATTCCATCGTGCCGTCAGGCGCCGTCTTTTCCTTGGCAAGCAGGTCCTCGACACTCTTGGACGGAAGAATCGCGGCGGCCTTTTGAACCGTGGCAAGGCGTTCGGCTGCATTCTGGCAATTGTTCAGGATATAGCCATAGGCGTCTGTCGCGCGCTGGGCCTTGTCGGTGCGGAAAAACGCTTCGGCCACGCGCCAGAGAACATCGACCTCGCTGCAGGTGAGCAGGCTCGGTGTTTCCGAGCCGATCCGTACGACGGTGTCATATTGCTTGAGGTCAGAGGCATTGATCAGCCGCGCGCGCGCTTCGGCGACGGTCAAGCGGTCGATCAGATCCGCAGGCGGTTTCCATGCCGGTTCCGCCGTCTGGCGTTCTGCGATAGCCTTGCGGACCTCGGCGTAGCGGGACTGGGCATAAAGGTCCCACATCGTCTCCAGCTGCTTGTCCTCGTTTTGAGGAACCGCGAGAGGATCCTTAGGCGGCACCCAATCCGGATACAGCGCCTTCAAACGCGAGATTTCGGCCTGCAACCTTGCCGTATCGCCACGGCTGGCAAAATAGCGCAACGCACTCTCGTCCACTGTCGCCGCAGTCGCAGCCGTCACCACGCTGTCGAGAACAGGCCGGGCAGATCGCTTGATTTCCCGGAAGACCGGCGTGCTTGCACCATTGACGCCCGTGTTCGACTGCTGCGCCAAGCGTGGCGACAGCGATGTGGGCTCTTCCGCATCCATCAGGGAAAGGGATCGCATGGCATTCTTGACGTAATCAGGCTTGTTCATCCCGAAGACGATAATGGCGAGGACCGCTGCTGATAATGCGATGAAGGTGGACTTCATAAGCACTCCGGCTGCTGAGCAGCTATAAAGGATAGCCCCAGCAAATGGAGCGTCGAAGGATAATAGCGGGTCGGCGCGAATTGCTTCACATCTTCCGGTACCGCCGTCTTGTCCAACACACAGGCCAGAATATAGTTAATTATTCGATAACCCGGATCGGCTAGGTTGTCCTTCGGCAAGCCGGATACTATATCTATAGTTGCGTATCCTCCATTTGCACCAGTTGTTCCGCGCATCAGCCGCGTCAAAAGATCCCGGTCTTTCACCCCGGCGCGCACGAGATAAAGCGGAATGCGCACGGCATTATATCCGAATTCGGCGGGGAAACCCACCGCAGGCCCCGGTGCCGATTTCAGGGAGACCCAATCTGCGGGAAGTTGCTTCGGGCCTAGGCGAAGTTCGCCGAGAAGGGCAAGACCATCGGTGCGAAGCTTCGACCAGACCGGCGATGGGGCCAGTTGATCCAAGACCGGAAAGGCCTCGAAAATCCAGTAGGACGGATTGACGACCGGGCCGTCTTCGCGGTCGCCGGCGGCAAACCCGGTTGCGGCCGGTAGAAGCAATGTCCGGCCGGAGATTTGGAGAATCGTCTTGTCCAGAATGGCCCTGGCGATGCTGGCGCCATTTTGGGTGTAGTCGGGCCGGTTCCATTGTTTGCCCGCCAATCCCAGTGCATAGGCAATGAGAATATCGCCATCGGTCGCATTGTTGATGTCGGTGACGTGCGGTTTGGTGGCGGGGTTCCATTTCCAGGCTGCAAGGCCATCGCTGCGCAACAGCAGTTCGGTGCGGGTAAACGACCAGATCAGTTCGAAATCCGCGGCGTTATTGGCGAGCACGGCCAGCAAAAGCCCGTAGCCCTGGCCTTCGCTATGGCTGATATTGCCGTTGGCATCGTCGATGATGCGGCCGCCCGGATCAAGGAATTTCGCCTTGTAGGCTTGCCAGGCCTCGGCTGCGATCAGGGGCTGCTGAGCGGCCGCCGGGGTGCCCGCCAGACAAAAGCTGAACAGTCCTGCAAGGAAGGCCGCCAGCAGTTTCGTCCTCATTTCCGCCGCCCGAGGTTGCCCAGCATCGTCGCGGTTGCCAGGCCGAGGATGACGGCCAGCACGGCGAGCAGCACAGCGTAGGACAGGATGTTCGTCGATAGCCAATTGGCGGCGATAAGCCGGTAGTTGAAGAATGATCCAGGCTGGGTCGGCACGAACTGGAAGCTGTTCACCGGCACGGTCTGCACCGTCTTGGTGCCGGCTTCATAGGTCGAAATGCGCCCGGCAAGCTGTTCCCAGTTTGCATGTCCGCTTAAGGCCTGCATGTTGTCGCGCAGATCCTTGCCGGTCGGTGCGGCAAGGACCGTCCAGGTCCCCGATCCATCCGGGCTCGCGGCCTGCGCCATCAGCAGCGACGCGTCGCTTGACGGCATGAAGCTGGTTTCCGATCTCGGCGCGAAGCGGAGCGAGGTCAGCGTGATGTCGAAATTCTGCTTCAGCCAGCCTTCGAGCGCGCTGATCTGGGCGCTGAACGGACCGTCCTTCAACTTATCGCGCCACTCGTTATAGGCGGCCTGCGTATCGACCCCTTGAGCCTGTGCGCCCGTATTCGGGCCCCAAGTGTTGCGGCTCGCTTCCGAGATGTTCATCTGCGTAAACACTGCGGGCGGCATCTGAGAGAGCGAGCCGATAAAGATGGCGCTCCTGTTGCCGATCAATGCCGGCGATGCGACCGTTTCGACGGGAAGCGGGTGTCCGGCGGATGCGGCAAGCCGTCCAAGGAATGTCGCCGCCGCCGAAAGCGTGTTGGTGTCGATCCGGTCCAGGAACAGCGGAACGGGATCAGGGGTCCTGTTATAGGGCGCCCCGGTTCCGGCCGTCGCCGCAAGATTGGGCAACTGGCCAACGCGGGCAAAATCCGGCATGTGGAATTCGGACGTATCGAACAGCGCAAAGCGGGGCGCGTCCGTGCCGGTTGCGCCAGGCGCACAGACCTTGTCGCTTTCCGTTGACAGAATGGCTTCGATGGCAATCGTGTTCACGCCCGGACGGAAATGCCGCATCGTGACGTTGATCGGCAGATGACGAAGCAATCCGCCGCCCGATGACGTAATCGGCACGGTGGAGGCGATGCTGTCATTGACGTAGATATCGATATGACTGCCCGGCAGCACGGCCGAAGAATAGGCCGCGTCCAGAAGGATCACGGCTTCGCCATAGGAGGCGGCATAGAAATCGGAGGGAACGCCGATCGTGAAGTCGGTTCGAAAGCGCCTGCCGGAAAACTCCTCGGTCTTCAGCCCCAGCTGCGAAAAAGGCAGACGGCTATTGGAAAACAGGAACGGTGCATCCGGAGAGCGCCAGCGCTGCGTGGTGATCACATCACGGCGTGCAGGCAGGGAAACATCGGTCGGCGCAACGATGCTCTCGATCGCACTGCGGATCGCCTGCCATGTCGGGCCGGTGATCACCAGAACCGGCGACCCGGTTTTGGGGTCCTGTACGAAGCCGGCCACCGGCGCGGCGGCCGCGCCATCGGGCAAGGAGGCCAGCAGCGGCGACAGCTCGGCATTGGTGCCGACGAGGACTGTCATCTCTCCCGGCCCGGAGGGCGTGAGTTTGCTCGTTTCGAAAGAAAAGGATTGGTTCGGCATATCGGCCAGGACCGCCAAGCCCTGCGACAGGCGCATCAATGGTATCGTCGAGACCGGCTGTTCCAGCGCCGGGACGACAAAATTGAACCGGGTCAGACCGCCCTCATCGACGCCGATGGCCTTGATATCGTCAAGGCTCTGCATGCTCACCGGATCATTGGCGGTAAAGCTGAGAAAGGTTTTCTCGGCATCGACATTCGACCAGAGTTCGTAGGTCGATTGCACATCGCAATCGGTGCGGTGACGCTGGCTGGAGCGCAGGCGGATCAGGTTGGATCCCGGCTTTAGCAAGTCCTTAGGCAGGTCAAGACTGAGGTCGGAGACGGATTCCGGCGAGCGGATGGCTTCCTCGGCAATCTTCGTATTGTTGACCTCGACCGTCAGGCGGGAGGTTTCCGGGGCCACGAAAATAGAGTTCTGATAACCGAGATTGAGCTTTGCCCCCGAAGCCGCCTGTTGCGCGGTCAGATAGACAGACCAGAGGCGGTCTTCGAATTCGCCTGTCAGGCCAAGGCTGCCTTCCGGCAGGATATAACGCTGGAAGGGAACGGTCTCGACGGGTTCGGCAACCGGCGCAACCGTCACCGGCTGGGACCCGGCCGCACCATTGCCCTCGCCTTCCGGCGGCGCCGTCACTGCGGGACTGTCGGAAGCGGGCCGCTCCGGCGTCATGTCAAAGGGCAATGTCTGGGCGTTGAGCGGGCCAGCCGGCAAAGCAAGCAGCGTCAGAGCAAGGATGACGGCCTTGGTCATTTTTTCGCTCCCGCTGCAACCTTGGCCTTGCCGCCTCCACCACGATTGCTGAAGAAATAGGCGAGCCCGCGGCTTGTCTGGTAAAAAGCCAGCCCGAAGAACCAGATCGTCCCCCGGAAAAGGCCCGGATTGCCGCGGCGTGACAACTGGAATTCCGTCCATTGCTGGGAGTTTGCAAAAATCAGGTCGGCAACGAGACTATGATCGCGGGCCGCTTCCGGCAGGTACTGGCAACCCATCGTGACGATATCGCCATCGACCTGCGTGTTACGGACGGCAACGGGAAGGATTTCCGCCGTTTCGCGGCCATGCGGCGTAAACCGGATCAGGCCGCGCGTGTTAACAGCGGGCGAGCCGATCGTCTTTGCATAGACATTGATGCGGGCGCCATACACCGAAACGTCGTCGATCGTTGCCGGATACCATTGTTCGCCCAGCCCGAATTCGCAGCGGCGCGTGACCTTGACCCGCCGCGTCGCCGACAATTCGCCGCGTTCGGAAACGACGCCGAGCGCGCATCCGGCGAGCACCAGATTGAGCAGGTTCCAGGCGCCCACCACCAGCGTCACGTCGGCCTTATAGGGCTCGGTATAGACCCGGTAGATCGTCACCAGAAGCGCAAGAAGCAGCACGCCGAAGATGATGAAGAACGGCCTGCTGATTTCAGACAAACGGCTGACGAGAACGGATTCATCCTTCGCCGTCACCTTGAAACTCGGCTTCCTCGGATTGACGATCGCCGAGACCACGGCCGGCAGAAGGTGAACCGTCTGGACATATTCATAGAGCTCGGAGATCCAGGGCCAGCGGAAGGAGCCGTAGAGATAGTTCTGCATCATCAGGTTCACGAGCATATAGGCAAGGGTATAGCCCAGGAACTCGCCGCCGGACGCGGTGAAGATTTCCAGGTCGAAGAACAGGTAACAGAGCGGCGCAAAGAGAAAGATCGTTCTTGGGAACGGAAAGAGCCAGAACAATGTCGAGGACATGTAGCAAAGCCGCTGCGGGATCGACAGGCCGCGCTTCAAGGGCGGGAATTTGAACCGCAGGATCTGCATCATGCCCTGCGCCCAACGGCTGCGCTGACCGATGAAGCTGGCAAACGTCGCCGGTTGCAACCCGGCGATCAGCGGCCGGTCGACATAGACGCTGTTCCAGCCGCTGGCATGCAGGTCGATCGCGGTTTCGCAGTCTTCCGTAATGCTGACGCCGCTGAAGCCGCCGGTCTGGTCGAGCGCCTGCCGGCGCAAAACGGCTGCCGAGCCGCAGAAGAACGATGCGTTCCACTTGTCCAGTCCGCGCTGGATAATGCCGTAGAACATTTCGTTCTCGCTCGGCATCTTTTCAAAGGTGCGCAGATTGCGTTCGACCGGGTCGGGGTTGAGGAAGAAATGCGGGGTCTGAACGAGAAACAGCCGTGGATCGTCCTCAAAATAGCCGACCGTCTCCAAAAGAAAGTCTCTCGCGGGCGCGTGGTCGGCGTCGAAGACGGCGATCAGTTCGCCTTCGGAATGCGCCATGCCATTGTTGAGATTGCCGGCCTTGGCATGCTCGTTGCGGTCGCGCGTCAGGTAGCGCACATCGAGATCGGCGCAGAGCGTCTGCAATTCCTGGTGCCGGGACTTGGCCGTCTGGCTTTCGAGCAGATTGGCAGAGCTTCGCTTCTGCAGCGTGCCGCCATCGTCAAGCAGCCATACGGTCAGCTTCTCGGCCGGGTAATCCATGGCCTTGGCTGCAGCCAATGTATTGGCCAGCAGATGCGAATCCTCATTATAGGTCGGTACGTAAACATCGACGCTTGGATACTTCCCTTCCGACGCGGCCCGCGACGGGCGCGACGGCAGCGGCATGGCGACGACGAACAGGCTGAGCGCCAGCATCATCACGCTGTACATTTCCGCAAGATAAAGGAGAAAACCGGGAATGAAGTTTTCCAGCTGGTTGACCGGCGGCAGTGTGCTGGTCGTGCGCCAGTAGACGTAGCGCATCACGATGGCCGTGCCGAAAGCGAGCGCCGTCAGTCGCCATGTGCCCTCGGCTTTGAGGATTTTCAAAACAGCCATGAAGGTGACGACGGCAATACTGGCGATCAACTGGGTCTGCAGGTTGATCGGCAGCGTCACCAGCGCAATGACGCACAGGGAAGCTATTCCCCAGAAAAGAATGATACTCGCCTTGCGCATGGTTGGTGCCCTTCAGGAGGCCACCCGGTGACACGTCAGTGCCGGCGGACGCCCTCAAAACGCCATGGTCAACTCAAACTGCAACCGGCAATTCGGATCATGCCGATGTTACTTGCATTGCCCGGCACCCGCCGATTGGCTCACACAATCAGGGGACGGAACAACAATCCCCTTCATATCCCCCGATGTTGGTAAAGGAATGGTTTCTTCCGGCGCCGGTTGTTTGATTGGCACGATTTTTTCCTTCGCGACAACCACTTGGCGCGGCCGGACAGCCGGGCGAACCCGCTCGGCAGGGACTTCCGGCATCAGATTGCCGCGGATGTCATCGACCTTCGGATAGATCGGATGTCCAGTCCGGCCAAAAGCCGGATCGACACTCTGGGGCGCGCCATAGGGGTTCCAGGTGGCCGTATTGAATGCGCCACGGATCGTATAGCCGTACATCTGGCTGACCAGCTTTTCCTCGCTGGCATTCTCTTCGCAAAGCCGCAGCCGGACCTGGATCGTGCCCTGGTTCTGGAAGGCCGTTCTGGCATTGTCGGGCGAGCGGATCTGCTGCCAGCCATAGAGGCACGCATCGTTGCCGTGCCCGCGCCCATAGGCATAGCTGAAGGGCCCGTAATTGTTCTGCATGTAGATGGGTGATTGCCGGAGTACTACGCCCGGAAGCTCACGGCGCATTTCCCTGGCAATATCGCCGGCGCGGACAGAGCTGTAACCGAGCGACTTCGTTCCATCGAATTTCAATCCGACCGGACCAAACAGCTGGACGCGCATCAGATTCTGGCCGGGCGTCGAGGCGGATGTGAACAGGAAGATGTCCTGCTGGGTCGCGTTGCTGAAACTGCGCTCGACGATATTGACGATGGCTGGTCCGCCCGGTCCCGGCAGCGCAAAGGCCGTCTCGGTCGGCACGGTCGTTGCAGTATCGGACAATCTCACGCCGTCGCGCGCCCCGCAGCCGGCAAGGCCAAGCGTCAGGACGACGCCGGCAAGCGCATATCGGACGGCCAAGGGAAGCGGAAAAGACAATATGCCTCCGTCAATGTCATCGCAACTGGGTGTCCCCCCGGCGCGGTTTCGAATCAGATCGGATCGAATCATGTCTCACTGATAAATCATGAGACGATGTTCGGGAATCCCCATTCCTGATAGGGCACAATTCGGAGTTGCCAGTTCCGGCCTGATGGCGGCTCGAGCGAAACAATTCCGGTGATTCTAGTTGAGAAAAACCCGCACGCTCGCGGCCCGCCCGGCGGCATCGATGACAGTCAGCGTGGAATAGCCGGCGCCATCCGGCACCCATTGATTGACACGGCGCCGCGACGTCTCGGGCAGCGGTTTGCCATTGGCAAGCCAGCGGAAGGGTGCCCGCCCGCCCTGAAGCTTGAGCACAAGCGGCATCGCCACGCCATCGGTATCGACGCCCAGTTCCACACGGGCGCCTTCCGGCGGATAGACGATCTGCGGCGCGGCTTCCCGGATGGAGGCGGAAACGAGGCCATTGGCGCTCAAGGAAAACCGGCGCTGGCTGATCGGCAATTCGGCTTGCGCGATGCGAACAGCACCGGCCGGAGCACGCGGAAGCGGCGTCAGGGCAACGCCTGACTTGGCAAAGCCTTCAAACAGGATCGGCGCCGCCGTGCCGTAGCCTGTCAGGCCGGGGACCGCGCCATTGTCCGGACGGCCAACCCAGACGCCCAGAACGTAGCGGCCATCGAACCCGACGGACCAGGCATCGCGGTAGCCGTAGCTCGTGCCGGTCTTGTAGGCGATGCCGCGCTGGACGGCGCCTGCGGGCGGCAACACGCCCGAAAGAATATCGGCGATCTGCCAGGTGGCAACGGCGTCGAGAAGCGGTTCGTTTTCAAGTGCGCCCGGTTGCTCGCGAATCCCGTCGCCAAGCCGGACCGGCTTGCCGCGATTGGCAAGGCCGGCATAGAGCTGCACGAGATCCTTCAGGTTGATCCCCAAGCCGCCAAGGCCGATGGCCAGGCCCGGCGCCTCGTTCGCAGGCAGGGTAGGCCTCACCTCGGCGCGGCGGAAGCGCACCATCAGGCGCGTTGGGCCGACGGCGTCCAGCAGCCGCACGGCAGGAACATTGAGCGACAATTGCAGGGCTTGGCGGATGCTGACATCGCCCTGATAGGTCATGTCGAAATTGCGCGGCCGGTAGCCGAAGAAATCTGCGGGCCGGTCTTCGATGATGGTTTCCTGGGACACCAGCCCCTCCTCGAAGGCGAGGCCATAGATGAACGGCTTCAGCGTCGAGCCGGGCGAGCGGGAAATGCGCGTCATGTCGATCCAGCCGGAGCGGCTGGCATCGAAATAATCCGCCGACCCGAGTTCGCCGACAATCTCGCCGGTGCGCGCATCGGCCATGACCATGGCGATCGAGACCTTGGGCCCAAGACGCGCGGCAGCCTCCTTGGCGACGGTTTCCAGCCCCTTCTGGATATTTCGGCGCAGCGTCGTCTGGTGCTGGATAACCGCAGGATCTTTTCGCCGCGCCGCTTCTGCGACATGGGCTGCAAAGGCCGGCAATTGCAGACGGCGCTCCGGCACGGCGGTCAGGGCAGCGCGTTCCGCCTCCCCTTCACCGATCACGGCGGAAACGGCCATGCGCTCCAAAACCCGTTGCCGCGCCGTCTCGGCGGCTTTCAGATGACGGTCGGGGCGGCGCTTTTCCGGGAGTTGGGGAAGCGCCACCAGAAGGGCTGCTTCCGATACGGTCAAACGCCGGGGCTCCTTGCCGAAATAGGCAAGGCTTGCCGCACGAATGCCCTCCAGATTGCCGCCATAGGGCGCGTGGGTGAGGTAAAGATCGAGGATTTCGGCCTTGCTCAGGCGGCGTTCGATTTGCACGGCGCGGGCCAGCTGGCGGAACTTTGCAGCAAACGACCGGCCTTCCCGCGGCTCGATCAGCCGTGCCACCTGCATCGACAGCGTCGAGGCGCCCGAGACGATCCGCCCGTGGGTGGCGAACTGCCAGGCGGCGCGCACCAGGGCGATGGGATCGACGCCCTTGTGCTCGAAGAAGCGCTGATCCTCATAGGCGATCAACATGCGCACGAACTGAGGATCGACGTCCTTTGCCGTCGTCTGCAGCCGCCAGCGGCCCTGCGGCGTCGCAAAGGCCCGCAACAGCTGTCCGTCCGCATCGAGCACTTCGGCAGAGACCGTACGCGCTTGCTCAAGCGGCGGCGGATAGGCGTGGTCCGCCGTATCTATGCCGAACATGATGGCGACGCATAGAAGGGCCGAGCCCACCAACGCGCCGCAGATTTTTGCCCATAGAGCCATTATTCGACCGCCTGAACCTCCATGCGCCCCATCGCGGAGCGCGCGGAGAATTGCGGCCGGTACATGTCCTCGATGCTGGCAGCCGGATGATCGTAGGTGCCCGGCGTCACGGCACGAACCACATAGGCAACGGTGATCGAGCGGTTATCACCCGCTGTCCGGTCGAAGGCAGCAACGAAACGGTCGTTGCGGAACTCCGTATGGGCAGCCTCGATTTCGCCGATCCATTCGAAGTTCGACAGTTTGGCACTATCAACCAGGGTCGGATTGTCGATCTCGAAACCGGCGGGCAGGAGGTCGGTAATCAGCACGCGCGACGGCCACGTATTGCTTTCCGTGGCGTTGATAACGACGACGTAACGCTCGTTCTGCCTGGCCTGCGTGACATTCGCCTCCTCACCGTCGAGCGTATAATAGGTCCGCTCGATGCTGAAGCCGTTGCCGCCGGCGGGCAGCGGGAATGCGGGCGCAGCAACCGTCGTGACGACGGCGGCAACCGGTTCGCTCGACCGGTTGGTGATCGTCACCGGCTGATCGAGAACCTCGTCGCCGCTCAGCCGTGCTGCATAACCACCGCTGCGCGGTGTCCCGTTAATGTCGAGACTGAGGTCGGTGTCGCCGCCTTGAATGGCGCGGGCGGCCATCAGCGTCCACATCTGCTCCTGCGTGCTCGTATAGGATTTCTGTTCCCACTCGCGGGCAACGATCTTGGCGAGTTGCGGGATGATCGTTGGTACCGGCCGGGCTTCCGCTGCCAGCGTTAAAACCGCAGCGTCGTCGCGCAAGGCCGAGCCGTAGTCGGACCGGTCAAGGCTTGCATCACTTGCCGACATCGACATTTGCAGCGCATCCTCGAAAATACTCTGCGAACGCTGCGCATCGCCGTAAAGGGCGAGAGCCGCAGCCAGATGCCCTTTCGACAGCGGCGTCGGGAATTCCGCAAGCTTGGTGTCGGCGTAATATCTGAGATCGCTGATCGCAGCCTTGCGGTTGCGGGCCAGCACATAGAGAGAATAGGCAATCTCATTGCCTTGGCTCTTCATGTCCACATCGTAGCTCAGCGCATTCTGCAGGTTATCGAGCGCCTGCACCATGGCCTGGTCCGGCACCTGGTATTTCTGCTCGCGGGCGCGTGTCAGGAAGTCCGTGACATAGGCGTCCAGCCAGAGATCGCCGGAACCGGGGCTCCAGAGGCCGAAACTGCCGGTCGAGGACTGATAGGACAGAACCCGGTAGATCGCTTCCTGAACGCGCTTCTGGACATCGCCATCCTCCGGCAGGCCGGACTGCTTAGCGAGTTCACTCAGATACAGCAGTGGCAGCGCCCGGCTGGTCGTCTGTTCGGCGCAACCATAGGGGTAGCGGTCGAGCGATGTCAGCAATGCCGGAATATCGAAGGCGGCAGAGCGGGTGACGCTGATGCTGACGGCCGATCCCTGCAGCATGCTTTCGGCCAGAAGGTCGCCATCGACCTTCAGGCTGGCATTCGGCTCGATAGTGATGGGGTGGCGGGTCGTCACCGGCAGGGCTGCGGGCCGGACCGGAACCGAAACCGACTGCTGCAGCGAAAGCCCGTCGGCGCTCGTCAGCTCGATCGAGATCGCGCCGTCACCCGGATGGACGCCGGACAGCGGCAGAGTGAGGTCGAATTTACCGCCGGGCTTGACGTTGAAGGTCTGCTCGGCTTGCGCCGCATCGATCACTACGGAGGAACTGCTCGTCACCTTCAGGTTCATGTCGCCGGCAGCGCCATCGGTATTGGCGATGTCGAGCCGAAGCTCCGCCTTATCTCCGGGCGCCAGGAACTGCGGCAGGCTTGCCGTGACCACGACCGGATCGCGAATGACGACATCGGTTGAGGCATGCCCGACGCCGGCCTTCGACCAGGCGACAGCCATGACCCGGGCGGTTCCGTTGAATTGCGGGATGTCGAAGCTGATAATCGCTTTGCCGTTCGCATCCAGCTGAACCGGACCGGAGAAGAACGCCACCAGTTTTTCGGTCGGCGGCTTGCCCTGCAGCGCCATCTGGCCGCCGTCGCCACCGGTGCGCAGGCGCCCGGTCGCCCCGAGCGAGCCGTCGATCAAACGCCCGTAGAGGTCGCGGATTTCGAGGCCGAGCTGGCGCTGGCCGAAATACCATCCGGCCGGATCGGGCGCTTCATAGCGCGTCAGGTTGAGAATACCCACATCGACGGCGGCAACCGTGACATAGGCTTCCTCGCCCACCCCTGCCCCGGTCACGGCGACCGGAATATTCAGCGTCTGGCGTGGCAGCGTCTTTTCCGGCAGGTCGAGCGTGACGGAGAGCTTGCGCTCTGCGGGATCCACAGCCAGCCATTTGATGCCGATGGAGCGCATCGGCATGCGGCTTTCCTGCGCATCGCCCGGACGATAGAGCGTTGCCGTGACATAGGCGCCCGCGCCGAAATCGGCGGTGATCGGAATATCGACCTCGCCGCCCTCGGCCGGGATCGACGCGGTCTGCGTGGCGATCAGCTTTTCCGAGCCGATCGTCACCAGGACTTCGCCGCCAAAACGCGGCGACACGCGCAACTTGGCGGTGTCGCCGATCGCGTAATTCTGCTTGTCGAGCGCAACCTCCAGGCCATCCGGCGTTTCCGTCGAGCTTGCGGTGACATACCAGCCGGAATCGAACTCGACGCTGGAGGCCGGGCCGTCGATATCGGCGGTTTCCACTTCGAGCATGTAGCGGCCCCAACCGGCCGAGATGGCGATCTCGCCGCCATCCGTGGTGACGTCCAGGGTGCCGTTCGAGACCTGCTTGGTGGATGTGACCGGTTCATATTTCCAGGCGGTACCGTCGCGATACCACTGATAATCCTGTTCGACACGCAGCAGCTTCCAGGTCAGGCCGGTCTTGGCCTGCTTGGCGCCGCTCTCGTCGATGGCAATGACGTGGAACTTGCCGACGGCGTTTTCCGCGAGATCGCCGGAAAATTCCGGCTTGATGCCGATCATGGCGCCCGCCGGTTTGACAGGCAGTGTGAGGGAACGTTCGACGGCGCGGCCGCCGGCCTCCTGGACACGCACGGTGATATTGGCGTTGAGCAATTGCGTGGTCGAGGGCACGTCCGTCAACGTGACGTCGAAGGTGGCCTTGCCATCCTCGTCCAGCGGCTCCAGTCCCTCAAGAGTGGTACGGCTGTCTTCCGTCGCCTCTTCGTCGGCAAGACCAAACAGGTAGCCCTTGAAATCTTCAGTTTCGCGGGTCGGTTTCAGGCCGACTTCACCTTCGAGCTCCAGGCCAGCGGCCGGGGCGCCATAGAGGAAGCGGCCGTCGATGGTGACTGGTACCGGCGTATCGATCTCGATCTGCTTGGCTGTGCTTGCCATGTCGAATTCGACCCGGTCGGGCACGAAGTCATCGACCTGGAATTGCTTCTCGCTGATCGCCGTACCCTTCGGATCGGTGAAGATCTGCACGGTCCAGGTGCCGCGCATGGCATTGGGCTGCAGAGGCAGATCAAGCGCATAGCCGCCGGCCAGGCCACCGTCGCTGACAACGCGGCGATCCTCGACGCCGTCGGGGCGCATGAAGATGAAGGTCAGCGGCAGTTTTTCAATCGCGATCGAGGCGCTGTCGCGGGCCAGTGCGGAGACATGCACGGTTTCACCAGCGCGGTAGATGCCGCGTTCCGTCCAGGTCAGCACGTCGATGGCGCCAGGCGCCGCACGGCCGGTGACGCCGCGGTCGGAAAGATCGAAACCGGCGCGGGTCAGGTCGAGGAAAACATAGTCGTCATCGCCGCTCTGTGCGGTGATGACAGCCGGTGTCATGGCGGCCGTGCCGCGCAGCAGGCCGGCATCGAATGTCGCGCGGCCGTCAGCGTCGGTGGTCGATGTGCCGAGCACTTCATTGTTCTTGGCAAGCAAGGTCAGTTCGATCCCGGCCATCTGCTTGGCCGATGCCAGCGAACGGGCAAAGACGGAGAGCCCGTCGGTCCCGGAATAGGTGGAAAGCCCGATATCCGAGATGACGAACCATTGCGTTGCCTGGCTGTCCCATTCGTTGCGGGCGCCCGTGGCCGAAACGGCGGTCAAAACATAGACGCCCGGCTTGCGCTGCGGCAGCGCTTCATCGACCGGGAAACTCGTCACGACTTCCTTGTTGAGATCGGTCGCAATGTCGATCGATCCCTGCCAGACCATTTCGCCGTTTTCATCCTGGATGCGCTGGGCACTATAGCCATCGAGCTGCGTCAGGAATTGCGAGGCCGTCAGCAGCGAGGCGATGTTGCGGTCGCCGATGCGGTAGAGTTTCAGATTGGCGCTGGCGGTGTTTACAGAAACGATCGGAATGCCACGGCGGGCCGTGCCCGGCAGAACGAAACTGTCGCCGGTAAAGCGGACCATCGCGGCGCGGTCGGGAATGTAGACGTCGAGATTGACATTGGCTTCCAGCGGCTCCTCGACGGAAGACGGAAGTCCCGAGCGCAAGGCAATCTTGTAACGCTGCCCGTGGGTCAGGCCCTCGACGCAGATTTCGCTGCCCTTGGCTTCGAGAGCCTTGGGCGTGGCGCCGTCCAGGAGAACGAACGGCGTGTAATCGACACCGGCCTTGACCAGCGGCTCGGAAAACTGGACGCAGACCCGTGGCGTGGCGCTGTCGGAATCGATCTTATGTTCGGTCACGCGAAAACCCTGGCGCGAGCGCAGGTCCGTGTAATCGGCCCGGACGGATTTCGCCTCGACCAGCGCCAGGCTGGCCTTGTAGGCGCTGAGTGCGGCCCGAAAATTCTCGGTATTTTTCAGTGCGGTGGCGAGAACTTCCAATGCCTCTGCCCGCGCCTGCGTGGTGCGCGACAGCTGATAGGCATTCAGCGCTGCAAGCGATGCCTGGGTGGCGAAATCGGAATTGCCGTAAACGCGATTGGCAGCGCGCGCCGCTTCGATCCACAAGGCGCCGTCATCGGGCGTGATGGCGAGCGCGCCCTGAAAGGCTTTCAAGGCCGGGGCGACATTGCCGGCCGCGAGCTCGCGATAGGCCGCGTCCTTGCGGCCCTTCAGCCCCAGCGCGTCCTGGTCCGACAGCACAGAAAGATTGTCTTTGGTGGCGCGGGCGTCAGTGAGCAGCTGTTCGGTGACGAACGGCAAGGCCGGGGGGGCGCCAATATCCGGTTCTGCCGAGGCAGCATCGACAACCTTGCCGGCGACAGCGCCGGCGAATGTGTTCAACGTGTTATAGTCGGATTTGAGAAAGCACCATTTCACCTTCGGATTATAGGTGAAGGCGCGGCAGGATGTATCTGCGACACAGATTTTTTCGCAATCGCCAAGGGAGACATTCTGTTGCGTGCGCAGGTCGAAGCCGAAATAATCGCCGTCCTGCGTGGTGACGATATGCCTGCCCTGCTCCGCCGCCTGAACTGCGGGCGAAAACGCCAGAACACTGAGAACAAGTGCTGATAACCGGATAAACGCGCGCATAGACAAAAGTCCTCCCCAACGCTGCCGTTTTGAACCGGTTTACTCTTTAGGCTCGCCTTAAGCTTGTCAACCGGACTTCGGCAGCGGCTGTTGTATAGCCACTGCCCTGGTTAACGGTTGAATGTTACGATTTATTCGTTCCACCGCGAACAAATCCGCCGATAGCGTTTTCGTCAGCTCAGGATTGCGACACCTTGAGCGGAGGACGGTGATCCCCGGCAATGGTTTCGCCGAACGGACCGGTATTGGCGCTCGCCTTGTGGGACTTGACCGGGTGGTTGAGGGGAAGATTGGGCAGCACCAGTTCGCCGAACCGGTACGCCTCTTCCAGATGCGGATAGCCGGAAAAGATGAAGGTATCGATGCCGATCTGACGGTACTCGTCGATCCGCGCCTTGACCTGATCAGGATCGCCCACGAGTGCGGTCCCCGCACCGCCGCGCACCAGGCCGACGCCCGCCCACAGGTTCGGGCTGATTTCCAGCTTGTCCTTGCTGCCGCCATGCAGCTTGCTCATCCGGCTTTGGCCGACGGAATCCATCCGCTCGAAAACCTTCTGGGCGGCAGCAATCGTATCCTCATCGACATATTTGATCAGTTCGTCAGCAGCGGTCCACGCCTCCTTTGCGGTCTCGCGGACGATGACGTGAAGGCGGATACCGAAAGTGACCTCGCGGCCTTCGGCTTGCGCAAGTGCCCGCACCTCCGCCACCTTCTTTTCCACATCCTCGGGCGGTTCGCCCCAAGTCAGGTATTTGTCGATCGTGCGGGCGGCGACCTGCTGGCCGACACCGGAGGAGCCGCCAAAATAGAGCGGCGGGTGCGGGTCCTGGACCGGCTTGAACAGTAGCCGTGCGTCCTCGATATCGAAATGCTTGCTCTTGGTTGTGACCTCTTCGCCGCGCAGCACGGCCTTGTAGATATTGATGAACTCTTCGGTGACCTCGTAGCGTTCCTCATGCGAATAGTGAATGCCGTCGCCCTTGTTCTCGATCGGGTCGCCACCGGTGACGACATTGATCAGCAGGCGGCCGTTGGAGATGCGATCGAGCGTCGCGGTCATGCGGGCGGCGAGCGTCGGGCTGAGCAGGCCGGGACGCACGGCGACGAGATAGCGCAGCTTTTCCGTCAGCGGCGCCAGCGCCGAGGCAACGATCCAGCTGTCCTCACAGCTGCGGCCGGTCGGGATCAAGACGCCGAAATAGCCGAGCGTATCGGCTGCCTGGGCGACCTGCTTCAGGTAGTTGAGATCGACATTGCGGCCGCCGATCGAGGTGCCGAGATAACGGCTGTCGCCATGGGTCGGCAGAAACCAGAGAACGTCGATCTTTTCCGGAACGGGGCTCATATGCGATTGTCTCCAGCATGGTCTGATAGGAAATGGGTCATCGCGCCTATTTTTTCCGGGATCGGCCGGGATCGCAAAATTATAATATCTATAAATTTTCTTGTGAAAGGAAAATCCGTTCGCGTTGGCGGCCTTCTTGAGGCGTTACACCCGGCAATGGACGGGCCAGCTGTTCACACGGAATTGGATGGCCCGGCTCAGAAACGGCAGAGTTCGGGCCAGCTTGTGGCAAGGGTCATGACCGGATATCAGCTTGCCTGCAATTGCGGCAGAGACCGGGCGCCGATCAAAGTCGCGGCCGCATAGGTTTGCGTGACAATCTCAGGAACAAGATCGATATCGGGCAGCGAGCCGAGACCGAGCGGGCCGACAGCGAAGAGACCTGCGGGACGGCCCTTTGGCGTTATGAGTTCGCCTGCGGGGTTGACGGCGAGACCGAGGTCGAGCTCGTCCGTCGCTGCCAGGCCCGCCTCCAGAAGGTCGGCGACGACGGGGTCCCGAAGATCGGGCGACAGGCAGCGGCAGTCGATCACCTCGTCGGCTGCAAAATGGCTCTCGACCGGCTGGCCTGCCCACCGCACCAAAAGACCATCCGCCGTGCGTTTCAGGGTGGTTCCGCGCTTGAGTTCCGTCAGGCCGCTGGCCAATTCACGTTCGAGCCTGGCATGTACATCGGCCGGGAGGCGGTTGCGATGGCTGTCGTAAATCGCACGCAGATGCCGGTTGAACTGTCTTTTCTCGCTAGGGGGAAGCGATGCCCAAAGGGTGCGGGCACGTTTGCGCAGGCCGTTCATGGCCGCCTGCCAGCTCCAGCCGTTTTCCTCGGCCTCGGCGCAGGCGTCGCGAACGAAACGGACGATATTGCGCAGCTGCGATGGCATGGGCTGCGTCGGGAAGACGGCGTCGGCCGGCATGCGGGTATGCGGTTGCGGCAGGAAACCGCGGCGCGACAGGATGGTGATATGGCCGGTAAAGCCGCCATCGCGCAATTGCAGAACCTGATCGACGGCGCGCAGGCCATTGCCCATGACGACCACATGCCGCCGGTTCCCGGGACGCTCCATCAAAATGGCGTCCATCACCTGCTCGCTTGTCTCCAGCGGCGGTTTCAAACCGTAGCCGGTCGCAAGCACAACTGTGTCATAGACCGCCTCGCCGCCATCGGCCAGGCTCAGCGTGAACAGGCCGTTATCGTTGCGGCGGATATGGCTGATGCCGTCGTTGGACATCTGCACGGTCACATCCGTGCGCTGCGCCAGCGCCTCGGAAAAGCGCTGATAGACATAATCGCTGAACGTGGCCTTTGGCACGAAAATCTGTCCGAAACCCGGAATTGCAGCCGACACGGCTTCGCGAAACGGCGCATTGGCCTGTAGCCAGCGGGTAAAATCCTTCGGCTCGCCGGTCGAAACGGAGAGATCGCGGGCACGGCTGTTAAGAATTTCGGTGGAGCGCGCCGTTGCCAGCGCCTGTCCGCCGCTGATGATCGGGCGCGGATCAAACATGCGCAGCCGGAATGGCTGATTGACCGACTTCAACAGGGCGATGGCCATCATCAGGCCGGAAAAGCCGCGGCCGACGATGGCGATCTGCAACGGCTGATCGCCGCGCAGACTGAAGGACGGCGAAAGACCATGAACCGTCATATCATTTCCTCCCCGCATCACGCGGCTGGATGGTTGAACCTCGGCACCCCTACTCCAACGCCAGTTCATCAATATGCGGTACATTCACTGTAATTCATTAGTTTAAACACGGACAACCCGCCCTATCAAGTCGTTTTCACGGCCTGTTAAAACGCGATATGTTTCCGTTACTTAAGTTGCATATATGTGAAGGCTGCCGCCCCCGGCAAAGCCGGAAGCGGTCTGGAACGCCAGAATTCTTAAGTCTCGGCCCGGGTAGACCGCAGCTTTTCAAACCGGCGCAAAAAGACGCCGATATCGCTGCCACTGCGTTGCAGCTGTCTCTTGCGAATGACCACGCACATCACCCTGGCCGCCGTGGAAAATGTCATCTCGTCCAGAGAGTTGCTGCTGCTCCAAGGCTTGGTGAGCCGCTCGGTAATGGCGCTGACCATGTTGTTGGGCAGGATGTCGGTGCAATCACGCATATGGTCGAAGACCACACCGATGGATACTGGCATGCCCAGGTGATAAACGACGGGAACGTCGGGATCCTCGGCCCAGTCGTCATACGCTTCCAATGCATCGCGAAACAGCAGATGCAGCGTGATTGGAGCGTGTCCCTCATGCAGTTCGGGTAAAAGGTTGTTCATTAGCACATCCTCATCGTTGGGAACGGTGGTTGGTGCCGACAGAAATCGACCTAACGCGAGAATGCACGAAAATGCGGATTGTTCCACCGCTTGAAAAATAAAAAGTCTGCGGTTATGTGAAGCCCCTGGCAGGTGAACACTGCCAGGAAAACAGTTGGCTTCAGGTCAGTGCAACCCGCCCACACCGAGCAGCCGGTCGACCGCATCATGATCGGCAGCCAACGCCTGCGGCGTGCCGCTCCAGGCTACCCTGCCGCGCTCGAGCACGATCACCTGATCGGCGAAATCAAGAGCGCTCTGGATGCGTTGCTCGACAAGGACGATGGTCATGTTGCCGGTGCTTGCAAGTTCGGAGAACGCTTTCATCAGCTCTTCGCAGATCACCGGCGCGAGCCCTTCAAGCGGCTCATCGAGCAGAAGGACGGTGGGGCGGCCAAGAATAGTGCGCGCCGTGGACAGCATCTGCTGCTCGCCGCCGGAAAGCTGGGACCCAAGATTGCCCTTGCGCTCGAAAAGACGCGGAAACATAGCATAGGCCTCCTGAAGATCGCTTTTCGGCCGGTCCTTCAGGCCGACGAACAGGTTTTCCTCAACTGTCAGCGTCGGAAAGATGCAGCGGGTCTGCGGCACATATCCGAGCCCCGTGCGGGCGCGCAGCGCGCTGGAAATGCCGGTAACATCGGCTTCGCCAAGGCGGATGCGCCCGTCATAGCGTTTCGTCTGTCCAGCCAGCGTTGCAAGCAGCGTCGTCTTGCCCATGCCGTTGCGGCCCAGCACCGCCAACCGTTGCCCTGCCGCAACCGAGAAGGAGACGTTTTCCAGGACCCGGGTCGGTCCATAACCCGCCGACAGGTTTTCGACGTCAAGCGGCGTGGCTGGCATTGGCATAGCTCCCGAGATAGGCTTCGCGCACGGCGGCATCCTTGGTGACATCGGCTGGAGAACCGTCGAATATGATCGTGCCGGCGGCCAGGACGATGACCCGCTGGGCAAAACGGAAGACCAGATCCATGTCATGCTCGATCATCAGCACGGCAAGATCGGCCGGCAGGTCGGCAAGGGCCTGTTCAATGCGGCCGGTATCGCTCTGCGGCACGCCGGCGGCGGGCTCGTCCAAGAGCAGCACTTTCGGTTTGAGCGCCAGCGCCATGGCAATTTCGAGCAGACGCTGCTGACCATAAGCAATCTCGCTCACCTTGCGGTGCATCAGGTCGATCAGGCCGAGTTTCGTCAGAAGCACGCTCGCCTCGTCCATGACATCGGGCATGGACAGGAAATTGCCGAACATCTTGCCGGTGCGTCTATCCCGTTGCAGGATAGCCAGCGCCACATGCTCGGCTGGCGTCATCTCCTGAAACAGCCGCGTCACCTGAAAAGAGCGCACCAGCCCGCGCCGGACGCGGCCGATCGCATCGATCTTCGTGACGATTTCGCCGTTGAGCCGGACCTCGCCAGAATCAGGCCGCAGATTGCCGGTGACGAGATTGACGAATGTGGTCTTGCCGGCCCCATTGGGGCCGATCAGCGCCACCCGGTCGCCCGGCGCCATCGACAAAGAGACATCGTTGGTCACGGTAAGGCCACTGAACGCCTTGTTCAGATTGAAAACGTCGAAAACCGCGCTCATCAGCATTTCTCCAGGCGGCGGGCGATGAAGGCGGATGCCGTGCCGTAAAGGCCCTTGGGTGCAAACAGGACGACCGCGATCAAAAGGGCGCCCACCATGGTCAGCCAGTGGAACGGATTGGCCGCCGAGACATAATCCTCAAACAACATGAAGACGACGGTGCCCGTCAGCGCTCCAAACAGCGAACCGGTGCCGCCGAAAACCAGCATGACCAGGGATTCGGCGGATTGGGTAAAGGACAAGCTGTCGAGGCCGACGACCTGCGTGGAGATTGCATTCAACGCCCCGCCCACACCAGCCACGGCGCCGGAGATGACATACATCTTGATCAAGGCGATTTTCGGCGACGCACCCATGGCCATGATGCGCAGCGGATCCTCCTTGATACCACGGCAGAGCATGCCGAAGGGCGAGCGCACCAGGAAACGCAACAGGACAAAGACGGCAAGCAACAGAACAACGCCGAATATATAGGCGGTCTGTCCCCAGAGATCGAATTCGAACCGGCCGAACAGCGGATCAGGGGAAATTCCCGACAGGCCGTCGCTGCCGCCCGTCCAGGATGAGGCTTTGTTGGCAAATTCATGGAAGAGATAGATCAGCGAAATCGACAGGACCAGTTGCGGCAACCCATGGGCCCGCAGGATGATGACGCCGCAGATCAGTCCGGCGATGGCGCCGCCGACAATGCCGGTAACAGTCATCAGCAGCGGGTCGGTGATGCCGAAATGTGCGGCGGCAATGCCTGCGGCATAGGCGCCGGAGCCGAACAGGGCGGCATGGCCAAGGGTCGCCACGCCGCAATAGCCGGTGACGAGATCGAGCGACAGGACCAGAAGCGCGATAGCGATGATCCGGGTCAAAAGCGCCAGATTATCGGGAAACAGGAGGTAACCGACGACAGCGACCGCCGTAATGGCGCCGATGCCGATCAGGTCGCGGCCGAAAGTGCGGCTTTGCCGGGTGTCGGCGGTTTCAGAGTTCATGATGAGCGTCATCCTAGCGTGCCCGTCCGGCAAGGCCACGCGGGAAAATGCAGATGATGGCGATAACCGCGAGGTAGAAGAAAAATTCGCCGAATTCCGGCATGAGGTAGCGCCCGGTCGTATCGATGCCGCCGAGAACGAGGCAGGCAAGAAGCGCGCCGGGAATGGAGCCCGCGCCACCGACGGAAACGACGACCAGGAAGGTGACCATGTAACGCAGCGCATAATAGGGTTCGACTGGCAAGAGTTCGGCGCCAATGACCCCGCCAAAAGCCGCAAGGCCGACCGCAACAGCAAAACTGACCGCGTAGATAATTTCCGTGCGCACGCCCAGCGCCGCAGCCATGGAGGCATTGTCGACGGAGGCGCGCAGCTTGACGCCAAAGGCGGTTTTCTCGATGGCAAACCAGAGTGCACCGGCCACCGCAAGCCCACAGATGATGGCAAACAGGCGATGCACGGCAATCGAGCGGAAACCGAGATCGGCCGATCCCTGCAGCGCCGCCGGCAGCGGGATCGTCTTCAAGGTCGGGCCGAAGACGTAATTGGCGATGCCGATGATGCAGAAGGTAATGCCGATGGTCATCAGGACCTGCGTCAATTCCGGCGCACCGTAAATCCGCCGGTAGAGCAGCCGTTCGATCGGGATTGAAATGATCACGGTGCCGGCGACGGCGAGAAGAACGGCTGCTGCATAGCCCAATCCAAGATTTTGCGCCGCATAGGAGGCGATATAACCGCCGATCATGGCAAAGGCACCATGGGCCAGATTGACCACGCGCATCAGCCCCATGGTGACGGAAAGCCCGATCGAAATGACGAAGAGCACCATGCCATAGGCGACAGCGTCGATGGCTATGCTGAAGACTGTTTGCATTGCGCAACTTCCACTTGATTATTGACGGGAGACGGGAAGGCCCCCTCTCCCGTATCGCAAAATCCTGGCAATCCACCAGCGTCTAGGTATCCTGCGGCGCCGGTCGGATATAGCCCTGACCGGCTACTTGACGGCTGCCAGGCCGGGGTCGCCCTGTTTCTCGAAGGTCTGGATTTCCTTGTTGTAGTAGGAGCCGTCATCCGCCTTGGTGACTTCGCGCAGATAGATGTTCTGCGTGATATGGCGCGATTCCGGATCGATGGACACCGGGCCGCGCGGGCTGATCCAGGACAGGCCCTTCACCGCATCGACGGCTTTCTGCGCGTCCTGTTCGCCACCGGTCGCCTCGATCATCTTGTAGATGACATTCATGCCATCGAAGGCGCCGACCGCCGGGAAGGAAAGCTCGGCCGGATTACCGATCGCCTTGGAGGCCGCCTCGACAAATGCCTTGTTTTCCGGGGAATCGTGCGAGACCGCGTAGTGGAACGTCGTCTGGATGCCCAACGCAGCGTCGCCCAGCGCCGGCAGATCGGATTCCTGCGTCAGGTCACCCGGCGCCAGGAACTTGATACCGGCTGCCTTCAGGCCGTTTTCATTATAGGCCTTGACGAAACCAAGCGTGGTCGGGCCGGACGGCAGGAAAGCGAAAACACCCTGTGCGCCGGAATCCTTGATGCGCTGCATGATCGGGCTGAAGTCATTGGTGGAGAGCGGGATGCGGATCGCCTCGACGACGGATCCGCCCTCTTTCTCGAAACCGGCCTTGAACGCGTTCTCGGCGTCGACACCTGGCCCGTAATCGCTGACGATGGAGATGACCTTGGCAACACCGGCATCATGCGCGACCTTGGCGATCGGCAACGACGTCTGCCAGGTTGTGAAGGAGGTGCGAACCACCAGCGGGCTCTTCGTCACGATTGCCGATGTCGCGGCATTCATGACGATCAGGGGAACATTGGCCTGTTGCAGGATCGGCGTGACGGCCATCGCATCGGGGGTGAAGTAGAACCCCGCGAGATATTGGACCTTTTCCTTGACCACAAGTTCCTGTGCCAAAGCCTTGGATTGGGCGGGGTCGGCAGCGGGCAGGTCGCGGTAGACGATCTCGACCGTATCGTCGCCGATCGTCGCGCCGTGCAATGCGATATAGGCGTCGATACCGGCCTTGAAATTCTTGCCTTGCAACGCGAACGGTCCGGAGAATGGTCCGACAACACCGATCTTGATCGTATCGGCGTAGGCAGCGCTGCCCATGATAATGGCCGCAAACGCGGCGATGATGGCCCGCTTCATAATTCTCCTCCCTGAATGACCGGCATGCTCCCGAAGAACCGGCACAAATGACTGAAACTACAGTTGGCCGCAGTTTGTCACGCAGAATGGTAATGTAAAATGAAATATCAAGCGGGATTTCATATGCATATGATTATGGATCAGGGTGTTTTGGCGGGATTGCGATCACTGCACTCTTTTCGCGGTCTCCAGCTACCGCAGCATTTTAGGGGTATCCACGTTCGTGCGGCAACCGCTCCAGGAGCGCTTTGCAGTGCCGTCAGGCAAACAGTGCCGTCGCCCCGGTAACAAGCAGGATGGCGGCGGCGACTGCGATGCCGACGATCCTTTTGCTCTTTGCCAATGCGGCAAAGCTCAGGAGGACGTAGTAGGTCAGGTTCAGGCCCGCCCAGAGCGCGATGCTGGAGGGTGGCCATGGCGTGGTGAATGCGGATATTGCCGGTGGAATCTGGGTGAGCAGATTGCTGGCGAGCACGCAGAAGGCAACCTCGCGCCGGTGGCTCATGATATGGTCGTCGAGGGTTGCTGTCTCTGCAGCCTTCGGAAAGACTTGTGTGGCTGCGAAATAATAGAGCAGCGCGACCACGGCAACGGCGTAGGCGACGAGATAGCTGACCTCGGCCAGTTCCCGATAGGCCCAGGCATTCATCCAGAAGGTAATGAGATCAACGAGAAGCAGGATGCCGAATAGGGGCGCGACGACCCCCAGCCTGCGGGTGTGGCGTTCGTCATAGGCGCGCGAAAACCCGCCTGCGACCTCGGCAACGGCCAGACCGAGCAGCAGGCCGTAAAAGGCAAACATGAACCCGAAGGCTTCGCTCATCGGATACTCCTCGACATAGTGAAGGGCTCGTCATCCACCCCCTCAGGCGGCACACCGGAAGCTCTCGCCAAGAGGTCTGCTTCTGGCGCCGGGTTTGCCCGGCGAGGCCACCATCGCAGGCGGCTTCGCCGTCGCATTGCGCTTCAGAGATTAAAAGTGGCCACGAAGACCAACCTGGAGCGACATCGTCTTGAGGGAGGCGCCGGCGGCGTTTCTGTAGAGGACCTCAGTCCCGGTTGCCGTGTCGGTCGAATTCAGATCGCCTTTCTTGCGGAAGACATTCTCGAAATTTCCAGCGAGATAGATCGATGCCCTGTCGGTTAATTGATAATCGACGGCTGCATTAAGCTTGAGGACCGGCGCGGCCTTCATGTCGCCGAAAAACCGGGTGCCGGTCAGCCAGTGATCGTCCTGATCGTCGATGCCAAGCGTCATGCCACCCTTCACGCCACCGGACAGAGTCACGCGGTCGAAACGCGTCGAGCCGTCAAATCCCAGAAAGAGGGTCGGCACCTTCTGTTCGTAGGAGATACCATTGACGCCGTCAGGCAGGTCGCCAATGTCATTGCGGAAACCGCCGTCACTGTAGATGTAGGAGCCGCCGAAGGCCTTCCAGCGCAACTTGGTGTACTGGAACCCGCCACCGACGCTGAGATTGCTGCGGTCGTCGGCAAAGATGGTCCGGCCGATTTCCACCGTGCCGCTGAAATAATAGTCAAGACGCGTATCGGGATGAATGGAGCGGTCGCTCCAGCCGTTCTTGGTCTGGTCAACAGCGAAACCCGGCACCCAGTCATAATCGACCATGTGGCCATCGCCATCAAAACCAAGATCAATCTTGCCCTTGATATGCCAGTTGTTGCCGAGATCGGCGCCAGCTTGTGCGGTGTAGAGAACAACACCGTCGGCGTCCCAATCAAGCTGGCTTGCCTTGTCGTTGCCGAGATAAACATATTCGCGCGATTCAATGTTCATGACGCCTGCGCCGCCGGACAGCCAGAAGCTGCCATCGGCAGAACTTGCAACCAGATCATTGGCGCGCACCATTGATGCACAAAGCATCAGGGACATGAGCGCATATTGGAATATTCTTACTTTCATTATAAATTTCATTAGGTTGAATCCCCACTCAAAGCCTGCCCTTTTCTTGCCACATTCGATGCGTCCGGCAATGGTATGATTTATCTAAAACTTGAAATGCAGTTGTGAAATGCGCAGAGGCGTTGCAAATCTGCACTAGATTTTTAGGGGTCACGTCCGTTGGTTGGGATAATGCTGGCTGGGTCTGAATAACCGGCGCAATAGCAGAGGCGAGCGGGAGTGCAGCAATCCGGGGTAGATTGCGCATTTGAGCGGCCGATCAGCGTCCGCGCGGTGCCGGATTGCTGCTTACGGCTTGAGAACCGCCGGGATCGAGATCGACAGGAACATGGCGTTTGTCATCGTCATCTGCCGGCCAAAGGACACTGGCAGCAAACGCTCCGAGCGCCGTGATCACCGCCAGAACAATATAGGTTGCGGTGATGCCAGCCGTCGCGCCGAGCCATCCTGCCAGCGGATAGGTTATCAGCCAGCATCCGTGTGAGAGCGCAAACTGGGCCGCAAACAAAGCCGGCCGGTCTTCCGGCGAAGAGGAACGCCGCAAGATTCTCCCCGACGGCGTCAAGACGAGAGAATAGCCGATGCCGATCACCGCCCAGACGAGGATAAGGCCAACGTAGGAGGCGGTGAACATCCCGGCGACGAGAGCGGCAACAAGGACCATGGTTCCGGCAAGCATGACCGGGCGGTCGTCGATCTTTTTCAAAAGGCGGGGAAGCGACAAAGCTGCAAGCATTGATCCGAGGCCGAAGGTGGCAAGCGCAACGGCCGTATAACGCTCGCCAAGCCCCAGCGCGCTTTGGACCAGAACGACAGTGTTGACAAAGACCATCGAACCGCCGGCGGCAACCGCAAGGTTCAGCGCGAACAGGCCCCTAAGGCGCGGGACGGTCAGGTAAAGCCGGATGCCGCGCGTGGTTCTATCGTAGATACTGCGCGGCTGGGCGGGCTTTGCACTGGGCAGAAGGACCGAGACGACAAGGCTCGCCGATGCGAGGAAACCGATGACGGTTCCGAGATAAAGATTATGGTAGCTCATCAGCGCCAGAAGAGCTGCGGCCAGCAGCGGGCTTCCGACCTTCTCCAGATCATAAGCCAGCCGCGACAGCGACAGCGCGTTTGTGTAGTCATCTTCATCCGGAAGAACATCGGGAATGGTTGCCTGGAATGTCGGCGTGAAGGCGGCCGAGGCGGCCTGGAGCACGAAGATCAGGAGATAGGCCTGCCAGACGCCCGTGATGAACGGAAGACAGAGCGCGACGGCAGCACGCACGAGATCCAGCGAAACCAGCATGGCGCGCCGTGGCAGCTGTTCGGTGAACGCCGTGGCAATGGGGGCGACGACGACATAGGCGATCATCTTGATTGCCAGCGCCGTACCGAGCACCGCGCCTGCGTTCCCGTCTGCAAGCTCGAACGCCTGCAGGCCAAGGGCTACGGTCGCCAGCCCCGTGCCGAGCAGCGCAATCACCTGCGCAAGAAAGAGATGACGGTAGGTGCGGTTTCTCAGGACGGCGAGCATCAGGTCACCCCAGTTTCGGTTGTCGGTGCGGTGCGGCGGCGGAATTTCGGGCGCCGGTCACAGCTTCCGGCCCGCAGAAAAAGGGCCGCGCTCATATTGGCCGTGCTTAAAGATATTTGGTGATGGTCTTGAACTCGGCCATCGTCTGTCTCTGTTCGCGGTCGAGCGAGCCGACCGTGTCTTCGAGGCAATGATCGAGGTGATCCTGGATCAACGTCCGTTTGGCATTGGTGATCGCCTTTTCAACAGCATGAAGCTGCTGGGCAATGTCCAAGCAGGGCCGCCCGCCCTCGATCATGGCGATCACGCTCTTCAAGTGGCCTTCGGCCCGCTTGAGCCGCTTGATAATCTCGGGGTGGCTATCATGCCTGTGTTCATGGGATTCTTCGTTCATGCAAAATACCTATCCCCCTGGAGGGGATAAGGCAATATGAAAATGTCCTTGAATATAAGTTACTGTTGTCACCGGCAACGGATGAGTCCGCTTCGATCAAAGATAGACGGCCCAAAACGCTCTATCGCCGCGATGGACGGTGATCTCACGCTGGCGGCGTGCCGCACCCAAAGATGTTGAAGGCTGCGGATCGATATGAACAATCCATAGCCCAACTGGCGGCGACCAAATCTCTACAGTGCACGATCGGGAATTGTGCGCCATGAGGCTGGCAAGACCTGGAGCGTTTGCCTGGAAACGCGCGGGGCTCTCATGCCGATGACATCACCGGGAGAGTGCAGCGCCCACCGCATCAATGACGTGCCGGAGATCGCGCTGAAATCTGCTTCCCGCTTCCAGGATACGGTGATCGGCAGGGAGGCGAGTGTCTCCATACGGGTCTTCAACGTCGCATGCGCCGTTGTAAACGGCTCAAATCCGGCGAAACCTGATTGTACCTTGGGCGTTTCCGGCGCAGTCAGCGCTGTGATCGGGCCGATCGACGCCGTTTCAATCGTGTCCAACGAACCGGCAGTCCCAGCCGCAATCACCGGCTTGAGCATCGGCCGGATCATCGGAATGGGAACGGCGTAAGAGGAGAGATCGGCAAAGGATGGTTTTTCAACCTGGCCACCGGGGGCCGTCTGCGTGGCGAGAGCATCCAAAGCTTTGCTGCGCGGCGCGGAATAAAGCGCCGTGACCAGGCCACCGCTATTGTTCTCCAGGCCCTGCGCTGTCGCAGGCGTTTTTACGTCCGTGGATCGGCGCGTGCTGGCGACAGTGGCGGAACCGGCGCGTTTGCGGCGGTCCGCGACAGCCTGGGCATAGCCCGGCAGTGAGCTGCCATCGGCGGCAAGATGCATCGTTCGCCCGTTCGGGAATATGCGGGCAAGTTCCTTTCGCGACATGCGCGGCCAAGCACGGACATTGCCGACATCGAGATGGACGAAGGGAGATCCGGACGTAGGATAATATCCCACTCCGCCGCCCTGCATCTGCATGGCAACAGCGCGCAATGTCGAAAGCTTCACGCCGGGGATAAAGAAATCCATCGCCTTTCCAAGCGTATGCTGGCTGTTCTTGGCAACGCCCGTGCTGCGTGAGCGCGAGCGCAGCATATTGTTGGTCGCTGGCGACCGGTAGGCGGACACGATGTGGATATAGTCGCTGGCACCGCTACGGTCATAGACTTCCCACACCAGATCAAGCAGCCGCGGGTCCATCCGGGCGGGCTCGTTGCGCCGCCAGTCCCGCAGCAAACGGTTGATCTTTTCCATTCCCTTTGGATCAAACCTGCCATTGCGTTTGAAGGTGATCGTCGCTTTTTCGCCCGTATGGGTGAAATAAAGTTTGAGAGCGCGGTCCTCTGCGGCGGCGGCCGCCGCAGAGCCCAAGAGCGCGGGAACGGCAAAAAGCATGGTCATGATGAGCCGCGTGACGCAACGAAGCATGTTGGAAAATATTCCGGCGGCTTGATTGGCCAAATATCCGGCTGAACTCTTGTCCGTTACACACGCTGACACAACAAAACCCGCCCAAAAATGAACCACACAACCGGCTTGGAACGCCCGTATCAAAAGGGTTTCCAGCGATGATTATGGTCAACAAAGTCCTAACAAGGGGTTATGATCGCTTGAGGCTCGGCGATTTACGCTTGGAGAGCGGATTATTTCGCGCCAAGGCTGGATTGCAGCTGGGGACTGGCCAATTTTACCGAGCATTTATGGAATACAATTCCATAAATGCTCGGTTGTTTACGGGCCGGTTTATCTGCATGGAAAAGCCACAGCAATACCTCTTGCCCTGGCTGCAAGGCCCTAGTTGATCGCATCCCGTAAAACTCGGACCGCGGGCAGCAGCTCCGTCGCCAACTCCAAATCGTCACCTTAAGACTCAGACTGCGCCCATCCGGCCGCAGTCCGGCAGCCCCTTTTATTCCTCGTCGCCAGTTGGCATTTCGGCGACTTCGCGGCCTGCCGACAGGATCGAGCGCTTGCCGACATGGTTTGCCGAGCCGACCAGCCCTTCGCGCTCCATCCGCTCGACCAGCGAGGCTGCTCTGTTATAGCCGATCTGCAGGCGGCGCTGGATATAGGATGTCGAGCACTTCTTGTCGCGCAAGACAACCTTGACCGCCTTGTCATAGAGGTCGTTGCCGTCCTCTTCCGCCATTGCGCCCTTGTCGAAAACGGCAGCGTCGTCTTCGGCCGGCCCGTCGATGTCCTCGGCATCTTCTGTGACCGTGCCGAGATATTCCGGGCGCCCTTGCGTTTTCAGATGTGCGACGACCTTTTCGACTTCCTCGTCGGAAACGAAGGGGCCGTGGACACGGGCAATCCGTCCGCCGCCGACCATGTGCAGCATATCGCCCTGTCCCAAGAGATGCTCGGCGCCCTGCTCGCCCAGGATGGTGCGGCTGTCGATCTTCGAGGTCACCTGGAAGGAGATACGCGTCGGGAAGTTCGCCTTGATCGTCCCGGTGATGACATCGACCGAGGGGCGTTGCGTCGCCATGATCAGGTGGATGCCGGCGGCACGCGCCATCTGCGCCAGACGCTGGATAGCCCCTTCGATCTCCTTGCCCGCGACCATCATCAGGTCGGCCATCTCATCGACGATGACGACGATATAGGGCATGGGTGCGAGATCCATTTCCTCCTGTTCGAAGATCGGCTCGCCGGTCGAGCGGTCAAATCCGGTCTGCACGCTGCACAGGATCGTCTCGCCCTTGGCGCGCGCCATCGCAGCGCGTGCATTGTAGCCGTCGATATTGCGCACGCCGAGCCGCGACATCTTGCGGTAGCGGTCTTCCATTTCGCGCACGGCCCATTTCAGCGCCATCACCGCCTTTTTCGGGTCCGTCACCACAGGTGTCAGGAGATGCGGGATGCCGTCATAGACCGACAATTCCAGCATCTTCGGGTCCACCATGATCAAGCGGCATTCCTCCGGCTTCAGCCGGTAGAGCAAGGACAGGATCATCGTGTTGATCGCCACCGACTTGCCCGAGCCCGTGGTGCCGGCGACCAGAAGATGCGGCATCTTTGCCAGTTCCGCGACAACGGGCTCGCCGCCGATCGTCTTGCCAAGGCAAAGGGCCAGCTTGAAGCGTGTCTCGCCGTAGTTTTCAGACTCGATCAGTTCGCGGAAATACACCGTCTCGCGCACCGGGTTCGGCAATTCGATGCCGATGACATTGCGGCCTGGCACGACGGCGACACGGGCCGAAAGCGCCGACATCGAGCGGGCGATATCGTCGGACAGGCCGATGACGCGTGACGACTTGACGCCCGGCGCCGGTTCGAATTCGTACAGGGTCACAACAGGCCCCGGGCGGACATCGATGATCTCGCCGCGCACGCCAAAATCCTCGAGCACGCTTTCGAGCAGGCCGGCGCTCTGTTCCAGCGCTTCCTGGGTGATCACAGCGGTCTGCTGGACGGATGGCTCCTGCAGGAGCGTCACCGGAGGGAAAACATATTCGCCAGCCCCGGCATCCGAGGTCATTTCGGGAATGGCCACGAACGTGTCAGGCCGGACCGCGCGGATCGGTCTGGACACCGCCACGGCTGGCTTGGCAATGCGCACGGGTTCAACCGGCTCGGCGATCTCTGCCACAACCGGCCGGATCTCTTCAACCATCGGCGGCGTAGTTTCGACGGGCGCGGGGCTGCTCACGACAGGTACCGCAACATTGGGCGCCGCAACATAACGGCCTGCCGCCTTCACGCCGATTTCCCGGTAGAGCGCCGTCACCGAACCGGCGGCGGAACGAACCTCTGGGGGCTGCCAATGCATGACCGGTGCCAGAATATTGATGTCGGCATCCATATCCAATGTGTTCCAGAACACTTCATCCGACACATGCAGGAAGGAACTGGCCTGCCTTGTCACCGGTTCCGGCACATCTGCGGCCACAGCTTCCTGCTCGGCCGGAAAACAGGCGAGATCGAGATCGGCTGGCTCAGCATGTTCGTTCGCAGCCAGGCGCGACGCTTCCAGTTCCTGCCTGAGACGATAGGACAGCAGTTGAATGCCGGATGCGGCAGGCTTCTCTTCAGGCACAGGCTCGACAACCGGCACGGGCTGCGCAACAACGACGATCGTCTCTATCGCTTCGGCGGCCGCCGGGACGGTTGGGATGGCAACATCCTGCACAGGCTGGTTCGGCTCTTCGGCTTCCTTGCGGATCTCGCCGGCGGGGCGCTTCGAATAGACACTTTCCGGTGTCCGGGTGAAGCGGACGTTGGGTCCAAGCACGAACGCGCTCTGCCAGACAGGCGCATCCCCCCGCCCCTCGATCTCAGCCATCGCGTCGGTATCGGCCTCATATGGGCCTTCCTCGCTCTTTACATCGGCGGGAGCGCCATAGATGCGGCGCTCCGCTTTTCCCAGATGATTTTCCGGGTCTGCAGGCTGATCCCCTGTATGATCAAAGCCGTTCGAAAAATTGGTTCGGGAAAGACGCATTGGGACCTGCTCACTCAAAATTCACGCGCAATGGGCACACCCCATTTCAATAGAAAATAAAGGTTAATCACCCCTTTCCAGAAGACCGTTTTGGACGAATTTCCCTTGGCCATCGACGGTGGCATCGTGATCCGATCAAGAGCAAATACGCCATTTTCCGGCCCTTCAGCTCAGGTATCGCCGCCCGCCGCCGCTGAATTTTCATGTTCCATTCGCTGCGGATGTTTACTTCACCGCCCGGTGTCCGCAGTCGGCGATCAGCCGCCCAGCGAGGAAAATCGACGCTGTTCAACCCGGCGGCTGAGCCAAGACGAACGGTATGCTTGCACCAGCCCGATCCGACGGCGGGAAGCCGCCGAATCCGGCCACTCACAACCCTATGAGCGCCGAAGAGTGCGCAGTGCCCTCGCAAGCGGCTCGTATTCCTGCCGCTCTGTCCCCTCGATCCGCATCGATAGGAGGCCGTTCTCACAAGCCCTGTCGTCGTCCCAACCGGGATGATTGACGATGGGATAGAGGCAAATGCCTTCAATCGGCACACCGTTGCGCAAAGCGGCCTGAACCTCGGCATGGACATAGGCAATCCAGCTCTCGCGGCGCTCCGCCTCGATGCCCGTTTCTGCGATAAACATCGGTTTTCCATAGCGCGCGTAGGTTTCGGTCAGGATCGTGCGCAGCGGTTTATAGAGCGGGTGATCCATATCGATCGGCGGCCCGCCGTGAATCCATTGGTTGTTGTGGTAGTAGTTGACGCCGACAATATCGAGGTATTTTTCCGCACCGCCGATCTGCGGCCACATCCGGCCGGCGATCAGGTCCCAGCCTTGAAACTGCGACTGGCGATGACCTTCCGCCACCCGCCTTTCCCAAGGGCGGGAGGGCTCGGTGACGACGTTGATCACCGGATCGCAATGGACAAAGCGGGCACGCGGATCGACAGTGAGAATGGCGTCCATCGCCGCGATGGACGCGCGCGCCAGCTGGATTTTCAGCTCAAAACCGCGCCCGTTCGCAAAGGGGTTGAGATAGCCGGCGTCGCCACCACCCCAGGAGAAGAAGGAGATTTCGTTGACAGGCGAATAGAATGGAACCACGCCGCTTTCCTGCCTGACGATGCTTGCTGCGGCACGGGCAAAGCGGGCGAAACGCGCAACAAACTCCGGCGACCAGATGTCGATGTCATCCGGCCAGCCATAGTGCAGCAGGTCCCAGATCACCTGGGTGCCGGTATCGTTCGACGCCTTGAGCATCGGCAGAAAACTCGACCAGTCGTATTGTCCGGGAACGGTTTCGATCAGATGCCAGCGCAATCCATCCCGCACCGTGCGGATTTCGTGCCGGGCAAGTTGCGAATAGTCGTTTGCCGCGTGAACATCGTGTCCGGTCGCCGCAATGACATCCAGGCGTTTTCCGGCCGTTTCACCCTCATGCGCCCGCAACCGGTGCGTGGAACACTCGAAGCCGCCTTGCAGGAAGGATTGGAACAGTCCCGTCGGCCGTGCTGCCGTTTTTTTTGCGAGGACCTGCCGTATAAGATGTTCCCACTGGCGAACCACGGCGGCGACGCTATAGTGGGTTTCGACCTTTACCCGCAAGGCTTTACCAAGACTTTCGCGCAATTCGCTTGAATCGATCAGCCTCTTCATCGCCGTGGCGACGGAAGCCGGGTCACCATAGGGGACGAACAGCCCGGACACCCCATCGTCGATCTGCTGCAGGGCGCCATTATCCGGCGTGGCGATGACAGGCAAGGCGGCCGCGCCTGCCTCTGCGATCACATGGGGCATGCCCTCGCCTTTTGACAGCCAGGTGAAAATATCGAAAGCCGACAGCAGCGCTGGAATATCCTTCCGGTCTCCAAGGAAGGTGAGGACGCCAGCCAGTCCGCGGGCGGCGGCCAGGGATGTCAACCTTGCGGCATAATCCGGCATGAAGGCGTCGGGCCCGCCAACGACCACGAACCGCGCGGAAGCGTCTGTGGCGTGTACGATCGCAGCCGCTTCGATGAAATCCTCGACATTTTTCTTGGGATCCAGACGGCCGACCCAGCCGATCAGAAGGTTGCTGTCCGTGACGCCGAGCGATGCGCGCACGGCACTTCGCTGAGACGGATCGAATTCCGCGAGATCCACCATGGACGGGATCTCGATCGCATCGTCTTCACGGCCCGGCATCACAGATGCGGCGGCATCCCGTATGGACCGGCAGACGCCGACGTAACGGCTGGTAAAATGCTTCGGCCCCGCCAAGGCCTCCGACACCAGGCCGCCATGCTCGATCAAAGGCGGCCTCAGATGAAGATGCTCCAGCGCCGGATATATGTCCGCAACATTCTGGCACGAGATCACGATATCGTAGCCTGGAATTTTCTGTGCCAGATAGCCGACCGTGTCCTGGAACGACAGTTCATAGGGCGTGGTATCGACATCGACACCGAGTGCGGTCAGTTGCTCATGGGTCTGCTCCGGCATATTGGGCTTGCGGAAACATGCGACGACATCGAGCTTGTAGCGCGCGCGGTCGAGATTGCGGGCAAGAAGCCGGACTTCGGTTTCCTCCCCTCCCACGACCAGCCATGCGAACACGAAGAGGATGCGGACCGGTGGTTCGAGCGGGCTCATTCATGGGCCTTGAAAACGATTTGCAGGAATTCCGGCCGGTTTTCCACCAGATCGGCGAGGAATTTCGGCCCATCCTCGAAGGGGACGATATGGGTGATCATATGCTCGCGGATCAATGCGCCGTGGCTTTTCATCAATTGCACGGTCTCGCCGGCCAGCCTGCGCCTGTCCCAAAGCGGGGACAGTCCGCGCGGAACGCGGTTGATTTGAGCGCAGCGAATGTTCAGGCCGTTATGGTGGAATTCCTCGCCAAGCCGCAACGCATCGGCACCATCCTGATAGAAGGCCAGGTCGATCACCGTGCCCTGCGGCCGCAACGCTTTCAGCGCCACATGCAGGCTTCGGGACTGCGCGCGCGTCTGGAAGACGATATCGGCGCCGCGATCGTTGCCTCCATTGTGCCAGCGTGCCTTCGCATGCTGCCAGATCTCCTCCTCGTTCATCGCCGTCAGACCCATGGCCTGCGCCTTGCCGCGCCGGAATTCCGAGGGGTCGGCAATGATGACGTCGGACGCTCCGAGTTTCTGCGCAAACAACGCCGTCATCAAACCCACCGTGCCGGCCCCCAGAACCACCACCCGGCGCCCGGCGATACCGGCGCCGAGCGAAAAGACATTGTTACCGAGTGCATCCGCGTCGGCATGCAGGATGCCGTTGGCCGCAATCGGTCCCATCTGCGCCACGAAAACACCGAGAACGGGATCGATATCGGCAGGCATGGGGATCAGCACATCGTGGAACGGATCGGCGGTGTGGCCGGTCTTGTGCGCATAGGTCGTGGCAACGACATCGCCCTGTTGAAAGCCGAAAGCTTTGCTTTCAGAGACGCGGGCCACCTCCATATAACCCAGGAACGGAACGGGGTAACGAAGGTCGGGCTCATTTTCGATGAACACGCCACGTCCGCCGTCAAAGCGGGAGTGAAAATAAGGATTGGTGTTTTTCATGAAGGTGAGTTCGGTTCCGGCGGAAAAACCGGTGTAAAGCGTGTCCAGCCGGACATGGCCGTCGGCGGGCGGCCCCTCCTCATACTCGAAGTGATATGCTTTTCCGGGGCTCTCGATCCCGAGCGAGCGGATATGCCGATGGCCGGGCGCAAGGCCTTGCGGCGCCTCCATGCGGGGCTGATGCTGGAGCGGCGCCACTGCGTTGCGGAGAAGCGCCGTCGCCTCAACGCTGACCGGCTCGCCGCTGCGTGCCGAGGACGCGACCGCAAGCGCAAGCCGGTGTGTTGCCAGCGCATCCGCATAGGTGCAGCGGATATGATTATCGCCGCCGCGCACCGCATCGACAAAATCGCGGCCTTCCCGCCAGACCGGATCACCCTCGGCCTGCCGGACCGGCCTGCCGGCGCCCACGTCGACCATGATATCATGATCCGTCAGTTCGATTGCCAGGCGGTCGGCGAAGATGTTCAGGCCTATCTTGTGGCTCCAGCCAAGCAGGCATGTCGAGGAAATATTGGCAATGACGCCCGATTGAAAGGTGAGGCTCGCGGTGGTGACGGCGGGTACGTCGAGGCCGGGAAATTCCGGCCGTTCCTTGAAGCCGGTACGGCCATAGACTTCCGTGACCTCTCCAACAAGATAACGGGCGAGATCGACGATATGCGTCGTCTGCTCGACCATCTGGCCGCCCGAACGATCCTGCTTCCACCACCATTGCGGCGGCGGCGTTTGATCCAGCCAATAGCCGGACAGAAGCTGCGCCGGATTATCGGCAAGAAGCCGGCGTGCCTCTTCAACAGTATCGAGATAGCGCCAGTGATAGCCCACACCTGTGATGAGCCCGGCGGCTTCAACTGCCGCTGACAATTCTTCCGCCAGCCCGATATCGAGCGTGATCGGCTTTTCGACGAAGAACGGGATTCCCCTCGCAATCAGATCGCGCTCGGCCTCGCCATGGGCAAAGGGTGGAATGCAGATATAGACGGCATCCAGCGTTTCCTGGTCCAGCATCGCTCTGTGGCTGTCGAACGCCTTGGCGCCGAACCGCGACGCGGCCTGTGTGGCGCGGTCGAAATCCGGGTCGGCAAAGGCGGCCAGTGTCACATCTTCGAAACCGGCGAGGATATCGAGATGCCGGTGGGCAATACCACCGACGCCGATGAAGCCGATACGTGTCTTGTTCATGAAAGCATGTCCTTGTGCATCAAATGCCTGGTCTGAGAGAAAGCGGCGGTAGACGGAGGCGGTTTCATCCGCCATGCGCTGTGCTGAAAATTCGGCGTGGAACCGTTCGCGGCCGGCTTGCCCCGATGCTTTTGCCTCAGATCGATTTCCGAGTGCCCCGATCAGAACGCCGGCGAGAGATTGAGGATTGGCAGCTTTCGCAAGGAAGGGATGGCCGGTTCCAAGCGCTTCGACGGTGCCGCCGATCCGGGTTGCGACAACGGGCAGTCCCAGCGACATCGCCTCAAGCACTGCCAGCGGCAGCCCCTCAAATTGCGAGGGCAGGACGAACAGGTCGGCGCTCGCCATAAGCTCCGCGATATCTGTACGGTGCCCCAGAAACCGGACATTCATGCCAAGCGACAGGTCTTCGACCAGCGCCTGCACCGCTTGCATCTCCTCGCCCTTGCCCACCAGCAACAAGACGACAGATGGATCGGCAGCTACAACAGCAGGCAGCGCCCTGATCAGCGACCCGTGATCTTTTTGCTTGGAAAACCGCGCGACGGTCAAAAGAACCGTTTTTCCTTCAAGGCCAAGCTCCGCTTTGGCAGACCGGGCTTCCGGAAGCGCGAAAATGCCATTGCGCACCACCGTTATCCGCTGGGCGTCAACGCCGTTTTCTTGAAAGCTTGCGCGGGATGACTCCGAGACGGTTATGTGATGAGACAGCGCCTTGCTTTCCCGTGCATACTGCTCCCGCTGCTCGGTGTCAGTCAAAAGATAGGGCAGATGTTCCGTGCGGATGACGGGAACAGCGCAGGCCAAACCGGCATTTGCGATCGCATGCCCCTCCCAGCCGATACCCGCATGGACATGAAGCAAAGCAACGCCGGACGAGCGCAGCCAAAGCTCGAACGCGCCGATATCGCCAATGGCCTTCACCGCGAGCCCGCAAGCTGCCGCTTTTGCCAAAAGTTCCATGTCGCCATAGGCTGCGAGCGTGACGTCGAACTGTGGCTGGAGCGACCGCCCAAGCGTCAGCATATGTTCGCCCATGCCCGATGGATCGAGACTATCGGTCGCAAGGACAATCCGATGACTTCGCCTGGTCATTGCGCAGGGGCAGCCACGACATCGCCCGCATCTGCCTTGGCAATGCGCCTGTATGTGGCCAAGGCCTGGCCGACCACCTGATCCATATTGTAATATTTGTAGGTCCCAAGCCGTCCGACAAACGTCACATCGCTATGCTCGCGCGCCAGCGCTTCATACTGCTTGTAAAGCGCCTGGTTTTCCGGCCGTGGAATGGGGTAATAGGGATCTCCGTCTGCGCAGGCAAACTCATAGGAAATGCTGGTTTTCGGATGGATTTGCCCGGTCAGGTGCTTGTATTCGGTGATCCGCGTATAGGGAACCGACTCCGAGGGGTAGTTGACAACACCAACAGGAAACAGACGCCGCGCGTCATGCGTCTCGTGCTGGAATTTGAGACTGCGATACGGCAAACGGCCAAAGCGGTAGTCGAAATATTCGTCGATCGGGCCGGTAAAGATCGTATGGCCCACCTGATAATCGCGGCGGATATCCGCATATTCCGTTGAGGTCATGACGGTGATATTGTCATGATCGAGCATGTTTTCGAACATCTTGGTATAACCGTGCAGCGGCATCGCCTGGAAATTATCCAGAAAATACCGGTCGTCGGCATTCGTTCGCGTCGGAACGCGTGCGGTCACTGACTTGTCGAGCTGCGAGGGATCAAGGCCCCATTGCTTGCGGGTATAGCCCTCGAAAAACGTCCGGTACAAATCGCTGCCGACCTGCGACACGACCACATCCTTCGACGTGACGATCGGATCGCACGGCTCGGCGCGACCGGCCAAAAAGCGCGCCGCCTCCGCTTCGCTGCGCAGATCAAGGCCGTACAGCCCATTCAACGTCGTCACGTTGATCGGCACAGGCAAACGCAGGCCATCAACATCGGCAAGGACCCGATGTTCGTAAGGTCTCCAGGCGGTGAACCGGGAAAGGTAGTTGAAAACATCCTCGCTGTTGGTGTGGAAGATGTGAGGCCCATACTGGTGGATGAGGATGCCGTCTTCGTTTTCGACATCGTAGGCATTGCCGGCAATATGCGGACGGCGGTCACAGACAAGCACACGCTTTCCGCCATCCGAGGCCAGCCGCTCAGCCAGAACCGAACCCGCAAAACCCGCGCCAACAATCAGGTAGTCATAATAGGATGGATTGGGTTTGCCTGACCCTTGCGAACGGCTCTTTCTGGGCGATTTCAGGGGAGACAGCTTCCGCGTCACGGCCTCTTCCACCAGGACACTCATGGCCGAGAATGTCTGATCCCAGGACGAACCCGCAAGCATCTCATCGACTGGTTTCAGCCATGCGTCACCCGCCTTTTTCAAGGCAAGCGCCTCGTCGCAGGCGGCGGCAAAACTTTCAGGCTCATCCGCCAGAAAGACACCTTCCAGATCACCATAATGGCGAACGACGTCCGTCACTCGCGTGCTGACCACCGGGCGCCCGGCGGCCAGATATTCTGGCGTCTTGGTCGGACTGATGAACTTCGTCGCCTCGTTCAAGGCAAATGGCATCAAGGCCGCATCCCACCCTGAAAGATAGGTCGGCAATTCGCTGTAATGCTTTTGCCCGAGATAATGGATATTGGCGGCCTTCGGCAGATCCTCCGGTGCGATCTTCACGACCGGGCCAATGAAAATAAAGGACACGCTCGGCCGCGCCTTGGCCACGCCAGCCAGCAAGACGAGATCCAGACGCTCGTCGATGACACCGTAATAACCGAGCTTCAGCCCAGGGATTGCCTTCTGATCAGATGGCTCCACAGCTTCGTCCCGCGCCGTGCGGAAATGGCTGACATCCACACTCGAAGGGAATGGATGGATATTGTCATGCAGATGAGCCTTCGCCTCGTAGAGGCTGTGACCGCCTGTAAACACCACATCGGCGCGGGCAATCAGCGCCGCCTCCGTTTCCTTCAGCCGGGGTGGCGCGAATTTGAAATTTGCCAGCTCATCCATGCAATCATAAACGATGGCCGAAGCATCCACATGGCGCGCAAAACTGTACATGACCGGCGTGTAGAACCACAGGATCGGACGCACCGCGTCATTCAGCGCCAGCAGTTCGTCCAAGAGTTTGCCGAGCGCGGTTTCACGCTCCGCCTCGGACCACCAATGCGGAATGCGCGGGCGAACCGATTTGACTGTCGTGCCCTCGAAAGGGTGGATTTCCAGATAGGCGAGATGATGGTCTGTCGGGATCGACTCTTCAAAGAAAAACACCTGCCGGTCTTGCGCAAAACGGCCCATCAGATGCTGGGGACGCTGCAAAACGAAATCCCAGCGCAGATGGGAAAAACAAATCAGCGGAGCATTGCGAGCCGGAACTGCTGGTGACGTCTGAAAGAACGAACTGGAGAGATTCATTGCACATCCGCTGTTGAGAGACGGACGAGAACTACGATTCCAAGGCTTTGTTCCGGAGCTTTCCTAAAAGATTTCTAATGTATCCCAAGCCCTGTCAGAGCCTGCAGTTTGCGCACAGAATGAGGCCAGGTCCAGTTGTCGATGACGGACTGCCGTGGCGAAAAATCTGAAAGGCTTGCGAGCATATCCAGGATTCCCTCGTGAAAAACGCCTGAAGCCGCAACCCGCCCCGTCTGCGGTGTAATGTATTGAAGTCCACAGCTGAGCGCGCTGTTGGCAAGCACCGGCAGACCCGAAAGCATATATTCGGTAAGAATGGCAGGAGCCCCATCATCGACGCCGCAGACGACACCGATTTTGGCCTGGTTCATCAACCGGTTAACCTGCGCAAACGGCACGCCCGGTGGCCCGACGAAATCGACATTGATCTGAAGGTCACGGGCCCGCTCCCGAAGGGCATCTCCGAGTTCACCATAACCGAAGACACAGAGCGCGTTGATGGACCTCGGAAGTTTTGCCATCGCATCGAAGAGAATGTCGTGCCGCTTGTAATGTTGCGCGGCGGCGACATAAATGATGTCATAGGGCTTCGGTCCCTCGATCGGATAAAACATGCTATCGGACGCAAATTCCGGACCGATCGGCAGAATGGCGGTTTTCATGCCTGGATGACGGGCTGTGACCTCGTCCGACTGCCACTGCGCCCCCGTCAGCACCAGATCGAAAAGCCGGCTGACCTCGGGCGGAACCCGCAAGGCCGGCGCATCGATGGAATTGTAAATCTTGTAGCTCGTTTCACAGGCGGCCAAAATCTCCGCCGACACGCCCAGCCCCCAGACGCAAAGAATATCCGGCGCACCGAACGTCAGGATATGAGCAAGCATGTCATTGGACGAAAACGGCGCTTGCGGACCATTGAGCTGAAACGATCGCCGGACCAGATGCGGCGCATGGCGCAAATCCGCCGGAGGCGGATCATCCCCCCGCCAATGGGTCCAGATCTCGACGGCATCGACAATACCGGCTTTGACGCATGCCAGCGGCAAACGCTCGATATACCCGCCCTCCACTTCAAAATCGCGGTGTTGGGCAACATCTGCAGCACGCTGCGCCTGGATCTCGCTCCGCCATTTTCCGAAAAATTCTTCGATTGTGGGCACGCGCGCAGCGAACGCTTCCCCATCCTGAAAATCGCTAATGACGACGAGCCGCCGGGGTATGGGATTTGGTTTCATCAGTCTAGCGGCCTATCTTCGGGACGTGATAGTTCATTCACCAATTCGGCCACATCGGGCTAAAACGCACTCATTCCACCTCGTCCAGACTGCGGTGGTCGCTTTGATACTGTGTGTTGAGCGCGACTGGGATTATCGAATTCGGGCTTTTGAAACCCAGAGGCGTTCCAATTGTTCCACGGAACGCGCCAGATTATCTCGCTCCCAATGGGTTATGACACCAAAAGGCCGTTGGTGATCTTCGGGCGGAGATAAAGGCGTCATCCAAGGACTGCGATCACACCTCGCCTTCCACGCCTGCACCCCCCGCAAATGCCCCAAAAAATGAAATCGGCTGCGGCGGCGCCCACCCACGAATCCTCAATGTGCGAACGCAAGTCGCGGTTCCTTCCGGCCCGGTCAGCAGTTCTCTCCCGGCTCCGTCGGGGGCAGTTCTATGCGCTGCCAAGACACGGAACATTTACCGCCACCAACGGTTACATCATGCGATATTCAGGAAGGAACCAACATGGCAACGTATAAGGATGAACGCGGCGAAACGGTCTCTACAGCGGAGACGGAAAAAGTCGTGCAAGCGAGCCCTTCGCAAACGCGGCAGGGCCCATTGGGAAAACCAGTCCTGATGGTGCTGATCGGTGGCCTGCTTTTGGCCGCCGTTGCCTGGGCCGTGGTGGGACAATATGGCGAGGCAATCGATAATAATGCCGCAACCAACACCCAGCCGGCCACAAGCGAGACAAACGCCGTCGTGACGCCACCAGATCAAAACGTCATCGACAACACCCCGCCCGCAGGCGATAAAATGCAACCCGCCCCCACTGACCGCGATCCGACAGCCGAATCCGGCACAGGCGGAGACTCTCAGTCCGTGGCTCCCGCCGGCACAGAGAAAACGCAGTAGGAGGGATCGACATGACCGATGATGTCAAAACCGGGGCGGAGGAAGAGCCGGCGCGCCTGGTTGATGAGGCGCTGGCAGCGACGGATCGAAACGCAGATAGACAAGAAGGTCTGGATGCCTTTCGAGCCGACGGTGCCGGATTGAAAGCCTCCATGCATGAAGCCGCAGCCGACCGTCCCGTGATTGACGATATTCGACAGCGAATCCGATCTCAGCCACTTACTTTTGCTGCAACGTTGGGGATATTTGCTTTTATTTATGGGTTTACCCGATAAACGAGACAGATAGTTGTTTCCTTTTCCACCAGCTGACCAGCCGAAGTAGGTTTACCAGCACCAATGTTGGCAAAGACGACGCTGTATTCCGATCCGTGACCGGCAGCATTGATCAATGCTTCCCTGAACTTTAGAAATTCGGGATAAAACTTTGATCTCGCTTGACACAGAACACAGACAGCGTTGCAACACGCTTATAATAATGCTGTGGAAACGCGCCCTATTGAGCCGCGGCCCATTCCTCTTTCTAAAGCGGTCTGTAAAAACACCTCTAGTATAAGTTGAGGGGCAGGGGTGCTTACGATTCGGGTTGGCTTCAGCATGGTTCTCGCCGTGCTGTCGGGGTGTGCCTCGGAAAATAGCGATGATAAATGGGCGTCGTTGATGGAAGGTGTCGAGCGGCCGCGGGTGCATGACGCGCGCGGCTATCCGAATTCCAACGTGATCAAGGGCAGCACGGTCACGGGCTCGACGCCGGCGGGATTTGCGCAGATCGGCAGTGGCGAGTTTACCGGACAGTCCATGTCGTCGGTGACGGGTGGTGCTGCGGCGGATGGGTCCGAAGGCTATACGATCAATCTCGTCGATGCGCCGGTGGCTTTGGCGGCCAAGAAAATCCTTGGCGACATCATGGGATATACCTATCTCGTCGATCCCAAAATTACCGGCACGGTGACATTGCAGACCAGCCATGCGATGTCGAAACAGAGCCTTTTGGATATCCTTGAAGTATCGTTGGCCGCCAATGGCGCAGCGATCGTCAAGAAGGCGGACCGCTACGAGATCGTGCCCTATTCCGAGGCGACGGCATCGAACGCGATCATCAGTGGCGGGCGTCTGCCGAAGAACGAGCCGGGCATGAAAGTTCAGGTTCTGCAGCTGAAATATATTGCAGCCGACGAGATGCGCGACATTATCGAAGAGGTGAGCAAGAAGGGCGCGGTGCTGCGCACCGACCCTGCCCGCAACTATATTGTTGTCGCTGGCAACAATGGCGAGCTTTCTGCTATCCGCGAAGCGATCTCGGTCTTCGATGTCGATTGGATGAAGGGCATGTCGACGGCACTCTATCCTTTGAAGGCTTCGCAGCCGCAGGAACTGGTGAAAGAGCTCAATTCGGTGTTCGGCGCGGACGCTGGTCCCAACTCCAAAACGATCCGTTTCATCCCCAATACCCGCCTGAACGCGGTCCTTGCGATCACGTCGCGCCCCGCCTACCTGCCGAAAGTTTCCGCCTGGATCGCCAAGCTCGACAAGATAGCGCAAACCAATGAAGAGCAGCTGTTCGTCTACGAGATCCAGAACCGGCCGGCGGCGGAACTGGCAAATGTGCTGCAGAACGTGCTTGCCAGCGCCAAATCGAACGGCGGGACTATGGCAAGGCCAAGTCCGGTGGCGCCCGATCTCGTTGCCGATACGATGCAGAGCGAGGGTGTCGATTATTCTCCGGAAGCCCAGGTCGAGAGCGAACCCGCCCTTTCGACAAGCGGCACGGTTCCATCCGTCGTTGCCGACACGGAAAACAACGCGCTGCTGATCTCCACCAATGCCCGCGAATATCAGAGGATCGAGCAGATCCTGCGCCAGCTCGACGTTTTGCCAACCCAGGTTTTCCTCGAAGCCGTCATTGCCGAGGTAACTTTGAACGACGAGCTCAAATTCGGCCTTCGCTGGTATCTGGAAAACGGCAACAATTCGCTGGGCCTGTCGGATCTGGCATCCGGCGCGGTGACGGCGGCATTTCCCGGCTTCAACTGGACCCATGTTTCGGCCAATGCCCAATCGGCCCTGTCGGCACTCTCAAGTGTGACCAAGGTCAAGGTCATCTCGTCGCCAAACCTGATGGTCATCAACAACCAGCAGGCGAAATTGCAAGTCGGCGATCAGGTTCCCGTCATCACCCAGACCAGCACGGGAACGGAATCGGCCAATGCCGTCATCATCAACTCCGTCGAAATGAAGGATACAGGCATCATCCTGTCGGTCACGCCCCGGATCAACAGTTCCGGCCGGGTGATGCTCGATATCCAGCAGGAGGTCAGCAATGTCGTTGCGACCACCACGTCGGGGATTGATTCGCCGACGATCCAGCAAAGGAAGATTGCGACCCGTGTCGTCGTTCATGACGGGGAAAGTCTGGCACTCGGTGGATTAATCCAGGAAAAGAAATCCCTCAACCAGAGAAAGGTGCCGGTGCTCGGCGATATTCCGCTGCTCGGCAATGCATTCAAGTCGAAAACCGATGGCATCAACCGCACGGAACTGATCATCTTTATTCGTCCGCGCATTGTCCGCGATAGCGAGGAGGCGCGTCAGGCGACCGACGAGTTCCGCCAGCAGTTTGATTTTGGAGATAGCGATACGCCCGGCAAGCGCATGAAGCGCGATCTCATCCGGTTGGCAAACTAGATGGAGACGACAGAGATCAGCGTTCTGTTGCTTCTGGCGATCCAACTGGCGGTGATCGCCGTGATCGATCTGCGCAAGTTTGTCATCCCGGATCTGTGCAACATTTTGTTGGCCGCAACTGGATTGGCTGCGCATTGGCTGCTCGGCAGTTTTGACCCCGTCCGGATTTTACTCGGCATACTCATATTCGCAGGAACGTTTTCACTGGTCCGTTTCGTCCATTTTCGGGCAAGAGGCCAGATCGGCCTTGGACTGGGCGATGTCAAAATGGCCGCTGCAGCGGGATGCTGGATCACGATTGCCAGTTTTCCGCTGTTTCTGGCGGTTTCCAGCCTCAGCGCGTTGGCATTCGCGCTGCTGACGCTCCCTTTCTGGAAGAAGGGTGCGCGGATGCAAAGAGTGCCGTTCGGCCCATTTCTCTCCGCCGGACTGTTGCTGACCTTTGTCTTTGAACTCAACTCCATCTCCGTTTTGATTGTCTAGGTGCCGTCGATGATGCGTATGCTCTCCTCCCGTTTCCAAATGCTCAGGGCAAGGCGAAAGCGGTCTGCCGAACTGGAGGCTGGTTTCTCGCTGGTGGAGCTTCTCGTCGTTTTGGCGATCATCGCCATGACCACCGCGATCGTCGCGCCGCGTGTCCTTGGCTATCTCGGCTCGGCACGAACCGATAGCGCCAAGGTTCAAGTGAAAAATCTCGAAAGCGCGCTTGAACTTTATTTCCTGGATTCGGGCCGGTATCCGACACAGGAAGAGGGTTTGACGGCTCTTTCAACCCGTCCAGCAGGCAGTCCTGTCTGGAACGGCCCTTATTTGAAAGACGCCGGAGATCTGAGGGATCCCTGGGGCAATCTCTACCAGTACCGGGCTCCGGAGGGTGAGGTTTCCTTTGCTGTGATTTCGCTGGGGAGGGACGGTAAAACAGGAGGCGAAGGGGAAGACCGTGACATCCCTTAGCGCATCTGCATCCTTTTCGCGCCTGAGCGACGGCTGCCTCGATTTCTTCGTCTGGTGGAAGAACGAGATGCTGCAGATGCGGCCGAAACTGCCCTGGAGAAAGACCAGGCAACGGGATCAACGTCAGGTCGTGATCGGCAAATCCGGCTTCTCGCTTGATGGCGGCGCCTTCCAGCCCCTGTCAACGATGGGTGAGACGTTGCTCGCCTTGAAGGCGGCCGGAGATTTCGAGGGTGATGCCATCAGACTTGTTCTGGATGACACAAGATATCTCGAACGGACCATTTCGCACCGGCGGCTTCCGCTATCGATCTTGAAACGGGCTGCCGAGTTGGACATCCTCACGGAAACGCCATTCCGCGTCGACGACGTCAAAATCCTTCTGTCCGAGCCGCACAAATGCGATGCCACCTATTTCATTTTACGGCGTGAATTCATTGACGAGTTGAGAACCCAATTTCGGCATGCCGGGGTTAAGGTCTCCGGTATTTATCTGGGATCCGGGCAGATCGAGGTACTCTCCGGCTTGCGGCCGGCAGATTTTTCGGAACGGCCGCATCGAGATATTCGCCAGACACTCAACTGGCTTCTTGCACTTTTGATTGTTCTTGGCTGCTTGTTTTGCGCTTACCAGGTTCAGCAAAAGACATCCGCTGCAGCGGCCGTGCTTGACGTTGAAATCGGCGAGGCCAGCAAACAGGCGCATGCCGCGCGGTCCCGTTACGATCAATATGCGAAAAAATCCCAGCAGCTGCAGGCGCTCAAACAGTCGAAAAAGCTGGAGGTGGTCAAGGCTTGGGAGGAACTCAGCCGCATTCTTCCCGACACCGCATTCCTGACTGATCTGACCATCAAGGATGAGAGAGTTGAAATAGCCGGCTTCTCGGAAAAACCGGCAACGCTGATCGGCAGTATTGAGGCGAGTGCGCTGTTTCAACGGGCGCAATTTACATCTCCTGTGGTGAAGGTTCCGGGGTTCACCGGGGATAATTTTCACATTTCATTCGAGCAGGAAGAGCAATAGAATGCTGACTTCCCTGATGAATGCCACGAACCGGACACAGCGCATCGTTGCATTGGTTTTTGCCGTCGTGATGGTCGCCGGGTTGGCCGGCGTGATCCAGATGGCGGTGACAAGCCTTTATTCCGGTTACACGGCAATCGACGAGAAGAGAGCCTTGCTCGGCAAGCTTAAAGCCATCGCCACTGCAGGCGTGTCATTCGAAGCGCAACTGCTTCCAGAAAATGACGGAAATCCGATGCTTTTGAGCGGCGAGAATGAAGCCGTCATGAGCGCTGCCTTGCAATCCTGGCTGCAGGATGTGGTTGGCACAGCCGGGGGGCAGATAAACTCCGTCAACAATGTCAGCGAAACCGGTGAAAACGGCATCAGGATGATTGGGCTTAGAGCCAACCTGTCCGGAAGCATGGAGGTTGTTCATCGCACCATCGCATCGATCGAAAACAACCAGCCGAGGCTTTTCATCAAAGAGGTGGTGCTGAACTCCACCAACCAGCAAATATCAGCCGCAGAAAACCTGCCTGCCGAACTGACGGCCACGATTGTCTTTCTGGGTGCTTCCGGTGCTCCAGGCAAGCCGCTGTAGGGAGATCGGATGACCCTGCAAAACACAATTCTAGGGATCATTGGGGTCGTGGCCGTGGGCATAATGTCCGTCTGGTCATATCAGCTCCGGATCGCAACGACCGCCATTCCAGATGAATTCGCATTTACCGGTATCGAACGTCTGCGGGAAGACGAAGGCCTATCGGCAGATGGGGCCGGCGCGGAAACGACGGAGACATACGCCCGCCCGTTGTTTTCGAAAAACAGGCGCCCGTTTCAGACGGCGGAAACAACCGAGTCGGATTTGCAACCGGCGCCTCCGGTGATGGTGGAGGAAGAAACGTCAGCCGTTGCAGTCGAACGGCCGCAGCTGAAACTGTTGGGCACGGAATCCGTCGCAAAGATTCCAAGTGCCTTGATCACGATGGAGGATACGGGAACGAGCGCATGGTTTCACCAGGGCGACCTGATTAGCGGCTGGCGCATAACCGGGATCGGGACAGACGATATCGAGCTTTCTCATGAAACCGACCAGAGCCTGAACTTTAACCTTTCCCTGTATCCGGATGCACAATGATGTCTTCCAGTGACGGCATCAAACCCTATGAGGGAAACGATGGTTTCGGCCTGATCACAGCGCTGATGTTCGTTCTTCTCGTCGCGGCCGTGATTACACCCCTCGCCGTGCTTGGGCGTGGCCAGGTCTTGGCGTCGGCTTATAGTACGCGGCGCACGGCGTTCGAGTTGCTTTCGCCCGGCCTTTCGATTGTCGCCTATGCCGGTCAGCCGAAATCACCGGTCATGACCGGCTGGCAGCAGTGCATCGGCGATGGCAAGGTTTTCTATCTGCACATACAGGATCAGAACGGTCTGATCGGCCTGAACAGCGCGAGCAACGCCCTTTTGAAGATCGGTTTTCTATCTCTCGGTTATACCGAAAGCGATGCCACGCGATTTGCCGATCGCGTCGAAATCTATCGGGAGATTGGCTCGGCTGAAGCGCGAACGGACAAGGATGCCGCGTTCATTGTAAAACATGCGCCCTTCGAGAATATTGCCGAACTCTACGATGTGCTCACGCCTCCTCTTCCGGACCTTGGGAAAATAGCGCGTATCTTCACCATTCAGAACAAAACCGACACTGTCACGATTGCACATTCGCCCCCAGCTCTTCGCCGGCAACTGGAGCGGCATGACCAGGCACTGCAATTTGCGGCAGCCGGTGATCTGCCGTCGGGGCATGCCGAAATTTCATTTGCGGAATTCAAGGCGGGGGAGCCTTCCGGATTTTTATCGACGGTGATGCTTGCCAGCGCGACCGGAGACGGCGCCTCTCCAAACATTCTGCAGAAGGAGACGGTGTTCACCAGCTTGAGCACTCTGGATCTTGACCCGATGGCGCCGATGCCATGCCCGGACCTTCTAAAGAGATTGACGGAGGGGCTATGATGCGAGCGCATGGGCACAGCATATCCGAGACTGATTTCATCGAGTTCCTAAGGGGCAAAGGCGTCCTGTCTGTCGAATCGGCCTACCGGATCTCGGCCGCCATCCGCTCAAGCCCATTGCCGTTCGATGTTGTGATCACGGAGCTTGGCCTATTGACCGAGGCCAGCCTGGCTGAATGGTTGAGGACCTATTTAGGCGTGCCACGCGTGGTATTCCCGGCACCTTTCTCCATGGTCCCCGGCCTGGAGACCTATGATCTGGACTTTGCCAGAACACGGGGCGCCATTCCCATTGGTCTGGAGGAAGACGAGTTGCTGGTCGCATTCGCCAATCCGCTCGAAAAAGGTTTGCTGGAAACCCTTACCTATTATTTTCAACGGGAAATCCAGATCAGGGTCTTTCCGCGAAAAGAGATTGTGCTGGCGATCGATGCGGTGGCAGCGCATTCGCAGATCGCAACCGAAGATGACAATGCTCCCGCTGAGCAATCCGCCTTTGACAACGATGTCGATCGATTGAGGGATATCGCGCTGGAGGCACCGATCATCAATTTCGTGGCAAAGATGGCGCAGAACGCGTTCGATGCCGACGTGACCGATATCCACATCGAACCCTTTTCGGATCGGGTCCAGATCCGGTATCGCCGCGACGGGGTGCTCTCTCGCAATGACACCGTTCAGAAGTCGATGCTCTCAGGCATTGTCACCCGCATCAAGATCTTGTCCGGGCTTAACATTGTCGAGCGGCGCCTGCCCCAGGACGGCCGTATGCGGCTTTCGATCCGAGGCACGGAGATCGATTTTCGCGTGTCGATCGTTCCAAGCCTGCATGGAGAGACGATCGTTTTGCGACTGCTCAGAAACCTGAATGTTTCGAGCGACTTGTCCGATTTGGGTTTTGACGGCGAAGCCCGCCGCACGATTTCTCAACTGGCGCAATCATCGAACGGAATGGTGGTTGTCACCGGCCCGACAGGCAGTGGCAAGACGACGACGCTCTATTCCCTGGTGAGCCTGCTGAACAAGGAAGGGGTAAAGATATTCACCATCGAGGACCCGGTGGAATATCAACTCGAAGGGGTCACCCAGCTTCAGGTCAATCCTGCCATCGCTCTCGATTTTGCACGCTCCTTGAGGTCGGTGTTGAGACAGGACCCGGATATCATTCTGGTTGGTGAAATTCGTGACAAGGAAACAGCGCAGATTGCCATACAGGCCGCGCTAACTGGACATCTGGTGCTGACCACCTTGCACACCAACACTGCCGCTGGCGCCTTCACGCGTCTGCGGGATATGGGGATTGAAGAATATTTGATTGCATCGACGATCCGGGGCGTGATCGCGCAACGTCTGGTCCGCTTGCTGTGCCCGTCCTGTAGGCAGGATGAGGTGACCGAATGCCCGGCTTGCCGTGGCACCCGTTATTCCGGCCGAACGGTCATCTACGAAGTTCTGGAGGCGGGAGGCCGTGTGTCGGCGCTGGTGGGGTCCGGCGCGACAGAGACGGAGATTGTTAAACAGGCTGTTGCCGATGGCATGACGACGATGGCGGCCTGCGCATCGCGATTGGTCGATGCGGGCGTCACGTCGAAATTGGAAGTTTCCCGGGTTCTCAACACGGCGGCGGAAACGTGACCAGATTTTCATATCGCGCCTATGGCAAAGACGGAACCGAGACAAAAGGCATCATCGACGCAGGAAACCGGCTGGAGGCGGCTCGGCTGGTGTCAAAAAGTGGGCGCAAGCTTGTTGATCTCAGAGAAGAGACGGCGAGCTTCGGGACGATCTCCGGCATCTGGGCGCAGATCGCTCCGCGACATTCGATGAATTACCATCGGTTGTTCTCGGAACTGGCCATCCTGCTGCAGGCGGGCTTCCCTATCGACGCCGCACTCAAGGCAATCGCCGCAAGTCAGAAAGGCAAATCCGGCCTTGCCGAAATCGTTGAAGCGATCGGATCCGGCAGCTCTTTTTCCGAGGCTGTGGCGAAGCGATCCGACGCCGATCCGGCCGTCACGGCCTTGGTCGTCAGCGGCGAACATAGTGGACGTCTGGACGAAGTGGTTCTGGTACTGGCGACCATGTTTGATGAGGAGAAGAAGAGAAAGGCGGATGTGCTGGAGGCCCTGCTCTATCCCGCGTTTCTGGTGCTGATGATGCTCTTTGCCGTTGGGATCATCATGTTCGCTCTGGTGCCGGCGATCGATCCGGTATTCGAAGGCCTTGCCGATAAACGCCCTGTGTTGATTTCCGTGCTGGCTGCGGGCCGGCTTTTTCTTCTCTCCTATGGCTGGCTCATCCCAATCGGTGCCCTTTTGGCCGCAGCTGCGATTGTGTACGCTCGCCGAACGGCGGCGGGACGCGACACCCTTTCCCTTTTCTGGCTCAAAATACCTTTCCTCGGCCGGATCAGCTGCGCGCGCGGCTGCGCACGATATCTGCAAGTCCTGGGAATGCTTCTTGCAAACGGGGTGCCGATGAAAAAGGCGCTGGAACTATCAGCGCGATCCTGTCCCGTCACTGCATATCAGCCAGGAATGACAGCGATCAGAAGTGCTGTTACCGCTGGCATGCCATTCCGGCAGGCGGCACGGGAATCAAACCTTTTTGACAGCACCAGCATGTCGCTGATCGAAATCGGCGACGAGGCAAACAGACTGGCGGACGCACTCAAGCGCGCCGCATTTCTGCTGGAAACAGAGGCGAGCCGTGATATTCGCCGGGTCCTGACGCTCTTGACCCCAGTGATCACGATTGTCATGGGTGGCGCAATCGGCGGTATCGTCGTCTCCGTCATGGACGCCCTGCTCAGCATCAACAGTCTGGCCGTGCAATGATTAAACCGAAGACCTCCGCACCAGCGACGGCGACAGCGGGGTTTAGCCTGATAGAAATGCTGGTCGTCCTGGCGATTATATCGGCGGTCGCAGGGATCGCGGCCATTTCGGTACAGCAGGTCCGAAATGGCAGGTCACCTTACACCTATGCGGCCGATATCGCCGGGAGCATGACAGCACAACGATATCGCGCCATGAACACCGGGCGCATACAGACATCGGACATTGATATCGAAAGAAAGACAATCTCTGATTCAGGACAAAGGGGACGCATCACGATTCCTAAAACATGGGACTTTTCGGTCACCATCGGCCGTGGTCCAACACCGGGAGAAAACGTTCCGCAGATCATATTCCTCCCCGACGGCACCTCGTCTGGCGCAGAAATCACGGTTCGAAACCAGAGTGGTGAGGCAGCTTATGTCCGTGTCAATTGGTTGACCGGACTGACGGAATACTCCCGCAATGCGTTCTGAAGACAATAGCGGATTTTCGCTTCTCGAAGTCTTGGTCGCTTTCGTGGTCCTGTCTGCAGCACTGGTCGCGGCAAACCAGTCTCTGTCCTACTCGTTTCGATCCTTCGCCTCGGCCAAGACCGCACGGGCGGCTGACCGCGTCGCCGAGGAAATCTTTGCTGAACGGCTGTTTCTATCCAATCAGCCGAGCGAAGAAGAAGGCGTCACGTCCAGCGGCCTCAAATGGAGTTTGAAACGCGAACCGTTGTCATTTGGGCAAGAAACCAGCGAAATAACGGCGGAAAAATTGATCCTGGACGTGATCTCGCAGGCAGATGGCCACGCCGCCCGGCGTTATGTTTCCTATGGTCTTGTCCTATCGCGCGGCGCCGGCGATGCACCATAAAGGCGAGCAGCAACCCGGCGAGAACGCGGCCGGGCAACATTGCCCTGATGACGCAGGTTTCACGCTGCTCGAAATGCTGGTGGTCCTGGTTCTCACGGCTGTGATGGCGGCAATGATGGCCGGTGGCATCCGGCACATGCAGAGCTGGACACAGATTGAGAAACGGCAATCGGTGCAGTCAACACTGGAGGCCGTTGCCGATCATATCTCCGGCGAATTGTCCGGTGCGCTTTCGCTGCCGGTCCTCGATCGCGGCGATGAGGCGTTCACGCCTATGATCGGGGATGCTGACAGCATTCGTTTCGTGGCCGTGATCCGAACCGGATTTTTGGCCAGGGGACTGCGGCAAACATCCTATGTGACGGAGCCATCGCCCATGGGCAAGGCTTTAGTCAGAAAATCCAGCCCCCACCGCCTGCCGCAGCAAGACGAGGTTCTGCCCGTGCAATCGGACGAGTTGCAGGCGGGCGTGACCGGCCTTCAATTTTCCTATCTGACGCTGGATGACGAGGAGGCAATGACATGGCTGTACAGCTGGACAAAGCAGCCGAAACTCCCTGTGGCCGTGCGGGTGACAATTTCTCAGATCGTTGATCGTATTGAGCTGAGTGCATCGCGCACGATCTCGCTCGTGCAGTGATCACAGAACGAAGGGTCAAACGCCACTTTAACGTGAAAATAATCATTCACCCGAGTTGCGGAAGATGTCGACTCGTGAAAAGAAAGCACTCGTATGGGTTGGTGAAAGCAGACGTTAATTGGCGGACGTCTTTCGTAAGACTCTTCCAAATTAATTAGGGCTGCCCGATGCGGATCAAAACTCTTTGCCTCTCTCTCTTGACCGGATTTTTGCTGAGCACATCGACGGGTTATGCCGCCTGTGATCGCGCCGATGTTGTTGTCTATGGCGGAACACCTGGTGGTATCGCTGCGGCCATTCAGGCCGGGCGCTTGAAGAAAAAAGTCATTCTGCTGGAGCCGACCCAGCATGTTGGCGGCTTGATGTCGAACGGTCTGACGAAGACAGACGCATCGCCACGTGAAAATGTGTATGGCGGTATTACGGACGAGTTTCTTGATCGCGCAAAACAACGCTACAATATCTCTGACCCGGTTCGAATTTATTTTGAGTCCAAATGGGCGGAGTCAACTTTCGACCGGCTGTTGCTCGCTGCCAATGTGAAAGTTGAAACCGAACAGCGCGTTTTGAAAACTGTCCGCGCCAATAAAGTCATCAAGGAAATTGGCATGACGTCCGGCCGCTCTTTTTGTGGATCGGTGTTTATCGATGCCAGCTATGAAGGCGACTTGATGCTTAAAGCGGCGGTGGAAACCATCGTTGGCAGGGAGAGCCGTGACAAATATGGCGAGAGCGCTGCAGGCGTTCAAAAGCTGGCGCGACCGCTCGTCGGCGATAAGCAAATTCTTGTCGATCCATATATTGTACCTGGCAAGCGCGACAGCGGCCTTCTTCCCGGCATTATCGGCGTCGGTCAAAAAAAGCTCGGATCGGCGGATACATCCTTAATGGCTTTCAACTACCGCCTTTGTGTCACGCCAAATGCAAACAACCGCATTCCGTTCACCCAACCTGAAGGTTACGAGCCGCTCCGCTACGAGGCAACAGCCAGATTCTTGGCCGCCCTCCAAAAAGCTGCGATCCCTGTAAATCCGGCTCATTTCATCGGCGGCGGCGATACGGTTGAAGGGAAAATGGATGTTAATTCAACACGTTATTTCTCTACGAACGTCTGGCATATTGGATACGAATATACAACAGGCACGGAAGCAAAACGAAAGCAGATCAGTGCTATGGTTCGCAATCATATTCAGGGTCTGATGTGGTTTGCACAATCGGATCCAAGAGTGCCGAAAGCGGTGAGAGATTACACAGCCCGTTTTGGTTATTGTGCCGACGAATTTACGGACAATGGTGGCTTTCCCCGCCAGATGTATGTGCGACAGGCACGGCGGCTGGTCGGCCAGTTCGTGCTAACGCAAAAAAACCTCGTCAACAAAACAACTTTTAACGACACGATCGGCCTTGGATATTATCCAATGGACGAGCATGGAATGGTCAGGACGGTCGTCAGCGGATATATCGCCGACGAGACACGTGAGAGTATTGGCGTTGGTCCCTATGAAATTCCCTATCGTGCAATGTTGCCGAAGAAGACACAGGTGACGAACCTCATCGTTCCCGTGGCAATCTCGGCAAGCCATGCCGCCTTCACGTCGGTTCGTGTGGAGCCGACCTTCATGGTCCTTGGCCAAGCAGCGGGAGCAGCGGCGGCCCTCGCACCCGGTGGAAACGTCAACAATGTCAATATATCAACACTTCGAAACACCCTGAAGCAGCACAAGCAGATCCTAAAATTCAGTAAGTGACCGGCAAACACGCATTCATGCCGATCCCTCCACTTCGCCCTCAAATGTCTCCTCCGCATCGGTCCTCAGAAAGATAAAGACCACGATGGCTGTGAGAAGGGTGATGCCGGTCAAGAGCAGCAGGAGATCGCTGAACGCCTGCGAATAGAGCGGCACCAGCGCCACGCGGTCCATACCCGGCATGGCGTTTGCGGCCATAGTGATGTCTCCGGCGGCGAGCCTTTGGGCGGCGGTGGCGATGGCGGCTAGTGGGGCGTTTGCGTCCAATCTGCCCGCGATCAGCATGGACAGGATTGCGCCGACGACCGCGAGCGCCACGCCCTCGCCCGCCACTCTTGTGGTGCTGAAAATGCCGGTCGCCATGCCCGCGCGTTCCTTGGGCACGACGCTGACGGCCAGTCCGTCCATCAAACCCCAGGGCAGGCTGATCCCGGTACCGATGGTCAGCATCGGCAGGGCGATCATCCCTAGCGGCGCACCGGCCGGGATCTGCGCCAGCCAGAACAGGCCGCCGGCCGAGATCAGCAGTCCTGTTCCACAGATCGTGGCCGGACGGAACCAGCGTGTCAGAAGCCCGGCCGCAATGGGCAGGATCAGCAGCGGCGCCGAGAGCGCGATCATCAGCGTACCCGCCGCCATCTCGCGCAGGCCTTCGATGCCGATAAAGCGTCCAGGAAGCAGGATCAGCAATACGACGAAGCCATAGGCTGGCGCTGCCGCAAGCAGTTGAACGCCGACAAAGCGTGGATAGGCAAACAGCGAGAGGTCGAGCATCGGCCGGGAGACCATCCGTTCGATCGCCACGAATATGACGAGGAGGAGCGACGCGCCAGCCAGCAATGTCACGACCGTAAAATCGCCCCATCCGCGCTCCGGCGCCAGCAGAATGCCGTAGGTGAAGAGGCCAAGCGCCGCAGTAAAGCTGAGCGCTCCGCCCCAGTCGAGCCCGCGAGACGCCGGGTCCCGGCTTTCCTTCAACGCGTGCCAACCGAGAGCAAAGGCGAGAACGGCAAAGACCACCACCGCCAGGAAAATGCTGCGCCAGCCGAACATTTCGATCATCAGACCCGAAGCGACCGGGCCGAGCGACAGGCCGACGCCAAAGCTGGTGCCGACAATGCTGAAGGCGCGAAGCCGCTCCTCGCCGTCAAACTCTTGCGCCAGTGCTGCCATGCCACCGGAAAACGCTGCCGCTGCGGCAAACCCTTGCGCCGCCCGCAACAGGTCGAAGATAACAATATCCGGCGCAAAGACCAGCGCCAGCGAGAAGACTGCAAAGGAGCCAACCCCTGTCAGGAAAATCTGCTTACGGCCATAGCTATCCGCCAGCGCGCCGGCCGCCATCAGGGTCGAGCCGAAGGTCAGCATGAAGGCGTTCGTCACCCAGGCAATTGCAACCGGACTACCGCCCAGCGCCCGGCCGATAGACGGCAGTGCGACGGCTGTACCGGTGAATGTGAGCGGCATGGCAGCGGCAGCAAGACACACCGCAAGCAGAGCCAGCCATTTCGTGGTTGTGCCTGATGATTTCGAATGGGAGGGCATAAACGTTCCTCAAGCTGGAGAATGCTGCGGCAAACGCAGCCTGTTTCCAACTCAGAATAAACGTGCTTGAATATTCGAAAATATCGCCTCAGCTCCGTTCATAACGGAACAAAACGCTTGAATAGGATTGAGATGGACCGCCTGACCGGACTGATGGCCTTTGTCAGAACGGCCGATCTCGGCAGCTTCGTTGCTGCCGGTCGTGTCCTTGGCCTCTCACCCTCCGCCGTCGGCAAGGCCGTCACACGGCTGGAAAGTCAGCTCGGTGTGCGGCTCTTCCAGCGCTCGACACGCAGCCTGCGCCTGACGGAGGAAGGCCGGGCGTTTCATGAGCGATGCCGTCACATCCTCGATGATCTCGACGATGCCCAGGAGACATTGCTGAGAACAAAGGAAACCCCGCGCGGGCGCATCAAGGTCAGTGCGCCGATCGTCGCCTACCATCTGCTCTTGCCGGTGCTTGCCGAATTCCTGTCGCTCTATCCGGATATCGAGCTCGATCTGGATTTCTCCGACCGCATCGTCGATCTCATCGATGAAGGCGTCGATGTCGCCATCCGCAGCGGCCAATTGCCCGACAGCCGTATCATGGTCCGCGCACTGCGGCCGTTCCAATTGCTCCTTTGCGCATCCCCTGCCTATCTGGAGAGGCAGGGGACGCCCAAATGTCCGCGTGACCTTTCCACGCATGCCGGCATCGGCTTTCGATTTCCCAATAGCGGCAAGGTTCAGGATTGGCCGCTCAAACTTCCAGCGGCGGAGCCGGAGGTCCGGATCCGCCATATCCTGACCTGCAACAATATGGAGGCCCTGCGCGGCGCCGTGCTCCTTGGTCTCGGCATCGGCTGCATGCCGGATTTCCTGGCTGCAGCCTCGCTGAGGACCGGAGACCTTGTACCGTTGCTGGTCGATCACCTCGATGCTCCCGGCCAGTTCAACCTGATCTGGCCATCGAGCCGGCATCTTTCACCAAAGGTGCGCGTATTCGTTGATTTTATCAGCAAACGGCTGTTTTCCAGCGAATGTCAGTTGCCGCCGGTGCCGCCAAATCCCTGAGCCATCATACGCGGCTGCACGCTTACCCGTTTGGCCCGCGCAAAAGGTTGTCAGCCATGAAGGACACGAAGGCGGACACCTTCGGCGACGGATGCCGGCTTGCCGGCCACAGAATGTGAAAGGCGCCGACTTCCTGAAGATGATCTTCGAGCACGCTGACGAGCGTGCCGCGCCGGAGCTGGTCTGAGATCGCAAACTGCGGCAGGCAGGCAAGCCCAAAGCCTTCCTCTGCCAGACAGATCTGTGGCTCGATCGTGCTTGCCACCGACGTCACCGGAAGAACAAGTTCAAAACCCGCACCGTCCGACAGGAACGGCCAGCGCTCCAGCTTGCCGGTCGAGGGATATTTGTGATGGAGACAGGCGTGACGGAGCAGATCGTCAGGCGTCGATGGCACGCCATGTGCAGCGAGATAATCGGGCGAGCCGACGATACGGTGGGCAAAGCCACCGGCCCGGCGCATCATCAATCGTGAGTCCCTGGCTTCACCGGTCCGGACCACGGCGTCGAAACCTTCATCGATCACATCAACCACGCGGTCTGTGAAATCGAGGTCCAGCTCAATCTCCGGATAGGCGCGCATGAAGGCCATGACCGCAGGCATCATCAGCATGCCGATCAGCGGCAAACTGACGCGCAGGCGGCCTCGGGGCGCCTCACGGAGCTGCGACAGTTCCAGTTCAGCGGCCTCGATCTCGCTGAATATGCGCCTGCACCGGTCAAGGAAAAGCGACCCCTCGGAGGTCAGCATCAATGAGCGCGTAGAGCGATGAAACAGGCGAACGGCAAGCCGCTCTTCCAGCCGCGCAACCGCTTTGCCGATGGCCGAACTTGAAACGCCAAGCCTTGCGGCGGCCCTCGAAAAGCTGCCGGCATCAGCCGTCTGGACGAACGCATTCAATGCGCCAAGATGTTCCATGAAGCAGTTCCCATTGCGGATATTGATGTCCGATATATTTGGAACTCTGGCATAGTTCTCCTGTCAAGGCGACCCTCTTACAGTGGCGTCATGACAAACGCACCCACATTTACCCCCTCCACCAAAGACGCTGCGCAGCCCGGCCGCTTGCCACTCTCCGGGCTGCTTGCCCTTGCCATGGCCGGCTTCATCACCATTCTCACCGAGGCCTTGCCTGCAGGCCTGCTGCCGCAAATCGGCGCCGGCCTTGGCGTATCGGATGCGCTGGCCGGCCAGATGGTCACAATCTACGCGATGGGTTCGCTGATCGCCGCAATCCCGCTGACGGCGGCAACGCAAGGCCTGCGGCGGCGTCCGCTGCTTCTGGCCGCCATCGCCGGTTTTGCCATCGCCAATACGGTGACAACGCTTTCCCCCACTTACGCGCTAACCATGGCCGCGCGCTTCTGTGCCGGTATTTCCGCTGGGCTGCTCTGGGCGCTGCTTGCCGGTTATGCGGCACGCATGGTGCCGGAGGCGTTGAAAGGACGGGCCATCGCCGTGGCGATGGTGGGCACGCCGCTCGCGCTGTCGCTCGGAATCCCGGCTGGCACGTTCCTCGGATCTTTGATTGGCTGGCGTGCCTGTTTCGGCCTCATCAGCGGCTTAACGCTGGTGTTGATTGTCTGGGTTCTGGCGAAAGTGCCCGATTTTGAAGGACAGCCGACGAACCGCCGCTACCGGCTTGGTACGGTGTTTACTTTGCCCGGGGTTCGTCCGGTCCTGTTCGTCACGCTGACCTTCGTCCTCGCACATAACATCCTCTACACGTATATCGCGCCGTTTCTGCAAGAGGCGGGCATGGCCGCGCGGGCTGATCTGGCCCTTCTGGTCTTCGGCATCACCGCGTTGGTGAGCATCTGGATCGTCGGTATCCTGATTGACCGGCGGCTGCGCACACTCTCGCACGGAAGCATTGCCCTGTTCGCGCTCTCCGCGCTGGCGCTTGGGCTATGGGGCCGGGACGCGGCGGTGGTCTATGGTGCAATTGCAGTTTGGGGCCTCGCCTTCGGCGGCACGGCTACGCTGTTTCAGACTGCCCTTTCAAATGCGGCAGGCGATGCTGCCGATGTCGCCCAATCCATGCTGGTCACCGCCTGGAACTTGGCTATTGCTGGCGGCGGCGTTGCCGGTGGTTTGATCCTGCAGCAGAACGGCGTGGCAGGCTTCGCCCCCGCTCTCCTTGTTCTTCTCATCCCGGCCTTCATCACCGCTTTTTGCGCCCGCCATCACGCCTTTCCGCCGGCTCCACATCCCTGAAGCATAGGAACTCTCATGAAATCCTCCCATTCTGCGATCGTCTCGCGCTTAGACGCGGTGATCGATGGTGCAATTGCGGCCGAACGCATCGTCGGTGCTGTCGTCCTCGTCGCGCGCGATGGCGAAACAATATACAGCCGTGCAGCCGGGCTTGCAGACCGGGAGGCTGGCATTGCAATGCGCGCGGATGCAATCTTCCGGTTGGCCTCCGTCTCCAAGCTCTTCACCGCGACCGCTGCCCTTTCTCTGGTCAGCCGGGGCGAACTCGATCTCGACCGCCCGATCACCGAATGGTTGCCAGCGTTTGCTCCAACTTTTCAGGGAGAGCCCGCTATCGTCACTCTGCGTCAGTTGCTCAGTCACAGCGCGGGGCTAAGTTATGGCTTCTTTGAGCCGGAAGGTGGGCCACTCGCGCAGGCCGGTGTATCCGATGGCATGGACCGCTCCGACCTGACCCTTTTCGACAACATCCAACGGATTGCCCGCGTCCCCCTCATCTTTGCACCGGGATCGGCTTTCCGCTATTCATTGGGGATAGATGTTGCCGGCGCGGTTATCGAGGCGGCCACGGGGCTTGCCCTACCGGCGGCTATTTGCAAACTGGTCACGGGGCCGCTCGGCCTTGCCGATACCGGCTTTGCGCTTTCGGATCGGTCCAGGCTCACCGCAGCTTATGCGGATGATACGCCGCAGCCGCGCCGGATGCGTGAACCGGATTGCCTACCATTTCTGCCGGGCATGGCCGGCGTCATCATGGACCCATCGCGCGTATTCGATACGGAGGCTTTTCCCTCCGGTGGCGCCGGCATGGCCGGCACAGCGTCCGAGGTTTTGCGGCTGCTCAACGTTCTGCGTCAGGGCGGCGGCGATATAATGGCGGCCGGCCTTGCCGCCGAGATGGCCCGCGACCAGATTGCCGGCATCGAGATAGAGGGCTCTCCCGGCTGGGGCTACGGTCTCGGCTTCTCTGTGCTGCGCGACAATAAGCACGCCGGTGTGGCGGAACCTGCCGGCACCTGGCGCTGGGGTGGCGCCTATGGGCATGGCTGGTTCACAGACCCGCACAATGAACTGACCGTTGTGGCTCTGACCAACACCGCATTCGAAGGCATGTCCGGCGCCGGCCGTTTCTCAGCCGATCTCAGTCGCGCCATCTATGCAGACATGGCAAAGCCATCGTAGCGGGACATGTGATCGCCATGCCCTATCCTTGAGCCATCACGTACGTCTCGGCACAAAATCCAAATTCAATACCGCTGAGGACCCAAGCCTTGACTACAGTGTCACTAAGTGCCAAAAACCAAAATGGCACTTAGTGACAGGAGCGGGCCATGGAACGGTCAAAAATAGAACAGGGACGTCTGGCGGTGGCGCGGCATGCGGCTGAGTTGTTTTGGAGAGATGGCGTCGAAAAGACGAGCGGCGACGCGATTGCGGCGGCCGCCGGTTTGTCGAAACGCACGGTCTGGCGGTATTTCCGTTCAAAGGAAGCCTGTATCGAACCGCTTTTCCTGGTGACCGGGCTGCGTTTTGTCGAGCTCCTGCGCGCATGGCCGCCTCAGCTTTCGATCGAAACCTATCTCCACGATACGCTCGGCTCGATGCTGAAATCGGAGCAGGAAATCCGCGACGGTGTTGCCGTGGCGCGCTTGATCTCCCTTTTGAAAAGCGAGCCGGCGATCCGGTCGGCCTATCTGATGGCGAGCGCGCAAGTCGAGGACGATTTCGTCGAAATCGTCGCCAAGCGGGCCGGACGCAGCGTCGATGACTACGACGTCAAGCTCTGCGCGGCAGCGGCGATGGCAGCCGTCCGTGTCGTCGATGAGGACATCTGTACCGCCACGTTCGCACGCGGCCGTCACTTCGAACATTACGAAGTCTGCGACCAGCTCTCCGCTGCCATTCGCACCGCGGCCACGCTGCCGATCTGCGATCCGATCGGCGTTTAAACGGCCGGCCCACCCTTTCTAGCCTTAAAAGGAATCCAAGATGATCTATCCTGAAACCCGCCGCACCGATACGGCAGACACATATTTCGGCACTGTCGTGGCCGACCCGTATCGCTGGCTGGAAGGGGATGCGCGTCACCACGAGGATGTCGCCCAATGGGTTCGCGCGCAGGACGATCTGGCCCGATCGCATCTTGTCGGGCTCCCCAACCGCGACCACTTCCGGCAACGTCTGGCAGCGCTTCTCGATCATGCACGCCTCACCGCACCCGAAAAACGCGATAACCATTATTTCTTTACCCGCAATCCAGGCCTTGATGACCAGGAGGTACTGGTCATGCGGGAAGGCCTTGACGGCGCCGACCGCGTCCTGATCGATCCGAACACATGGTCTGATGATGGTGCTGCAGCGCTGGCGGAATGGGCGGTCAGTGAAGACGGGCGCTACGTCGCCTTTGCCACGCAAGAGGGCGGCTCGGATTGGCGCACCATCCGCGTCCTTGATGTCGAGACCGGCAAAATTCTGTCAGATGAGATCACCTGGGCACGCTTTACCGCAATTGCCTGGGCGCGGGATGGGTCCGGCTTTTTCTACTCCCGCTTTCCGCAGCCGCCGGCGGAAAACGCTTTTGAGGCGAAGGTCACCGACCACTCCATTCATTTCCATGCCCTTGGCACAGCACAAGAGAACGATCGGCTTGTTCACGCGACGCCGCAAGGTCAACTCCTCATACAGGCAATCAGCGTGACCCCTGACGGACGCTATGCCGTCATTACGTCGACGCCCGGAGCCGGTGGAAACGCCTTGTCGATCATCGACCTTCAGGACCCCGACTGGACCCCGCGCCCGATCATCAGGACCTTCGACCACAACTGGGGCGTGGTCGCCAATCAGGGCAGCCGGTTTCTGCTGGCGACGAATGAAGGCGCCGAGCGCGGCAAGATCGTGACGTTCGATCTCGCCGCGATTGAATTCCACTTTGCCGACCTGATCAGCGAGCAGGAAAACGCGACGTTGAACGATGCCGCCCTCCTCGGCGGACGGCTGCTCTTGACCTTTATCGTCGATGCCAAATTCGAAATCCGCCGCTACCTGCTCGACGGCACACCCGACGGCATGATCGGCCTTCCGGGCATCGGCACCGCCGGCGGCTTTCGCGGGCGTCCGGATGATGACGAAGCCTTTTTCGTCTTTACCGGCCATAATGCGCCGACAACGATCTACCGCTATGATGTGGCAAGCCGCAACCTTACCGTCTGGGCAGAACCCAAGGTCGCGATCGATCTTAGCCGGATTGCCGTGGAGCAACGTTTCTATCATTCCAAGGACGGCACGCGTATTCCGATGTTCATTGTGCGCCGCGCAGATATCGCGGCACCGGCGCCCACCATTTTGTACGGCTATGGCGGCTTCGGCATCAGCATGGTCCCCTATTATTCGCCCGCCGTCCTGGCCTGGGTCGAGGCGGGCGGCACCTATGCGGTTGCAAACTTGCGCGGCGGCGGGGAATACGGCAAATCCTGGCACGATGCCGGGCGCCTTGCCCACAAGCAGAATGTCTTCGATGACTTCATCGCGGCGGCCGAATACCTGAAAAGCGAAGGCATCACCTCCGAAGATGGACTGGCGATCCAGGGTGAATCCAACGGCGGACTGCTGGTGGCCGCCGTTGTGAACCAGCGGCCGGATCTGTTTGCGGCGGCACTCGCCGGCGTGGGTGTCATGGATATGCTGCGCTTTGCCCGTTTTACCAACGGACAGTTCTGGATTGGGGATTATGGCGATCCGGAAAAGGAAGCCGATTTCCGCAACCTCCTGTCCTACTCCCCCTATCATACGATCCGCTCCGGGACGTCCTATCCGGCCATCCTGGTGACCACGGCCGACACCGACGACCGCGTCGTGCCCGCCCACAGCTTCAAATATATCGCAGCGCTGCAAGCCGCCGGTAACGGCGACCGGCCGCACATTCTGAGGGTCGATACGCGGGCCGGACACGGCGGCGGAAAGCCGATCGGCAAGGCTCTCGACGAGTTGGCCGATCTCTGGGCCTTTGCCGCGCATTGGACAGGTTTGAAACTGGCGGAAGATTGACCGGCAGATCCCGTTTCCAAACCGCCGAGCGTGATGTGCCGGTTCTCTTGGGGTCGAGATGCCCGGCAAGCTCAAGCATGATCGCTGAGGAGATAACCCACCCGTCTGCTGCTGCCTTAATACCGGGCTGCAACAGACGGGGCGGCGTTGGGTTTCTACTCAAGCGTGCCAATGAGCGCATCAATGATGTGTTTGCTGCCCATTGATGGACTGCGTTGAATTGATTTCACTCACATTGCCATCCGGCGGCACAATGGCGATGTTTTGCATCATGCCCTGATCCTCGTGATCCAGAATGTGGCAATGCAATACGAAAGCGCCGATGTAGCGCTGGTACCGCGTGCGGATCTTGATCTGATACATGCCCCTCGCATTGGCTGCGGTCGCGGCACTTTTGATCCAGAGCGTATCCTTCCAGACGTTCTTCAAACCTCGATATTGCGGATCCACCGGTCCGGTCCCAGCCGGACTGAAATCATCGATAGCGTCCGGCGCACTGACATCCCTGCCGTTCGGGTCGAGAATGGACACGATCTGGAAAGGATTGACATGGATATGAAATGGATGGCTGGCGATGCGTGACTGTAACGTCCATTCCTCGACGGCGCCGAGCGGCAGCTTGCGGTCAAGCCGGGCGGGATCATAAGGCTGCCTCTCCGCAGCATTCAGGCTATTGGACACGCCAAAGACAGGCGGTGTTCCGCTGGTATCGATCTGGAACGTCAGCTCCTGCTGGCCCGTGACCTCGCTTTCGGCGACGTCCGGATGGGGGATGAATTTGCTGAGCTTCAATCCATCGCGCAAGTCATTGACGACAACCGGTGCAATCGACGGCATCTCGTCGGTGGCGGCAGTGGACAGGAGGTCCGCCAGATGGCTGTCAATATCTGAGAAGGCTTGACCGGGTGTCACCTCAACGGTGCCGATCAGGCGCTCCGGAGGGCCATTGCCATTGACGGATCCGGCCCGGGTTGCCGCAGCGTTGATCACACAGTAGGTCCCGGGCTCGGGAAAGGCGATCAACGCATCGAAGCGATATCCTGGCTGGAGGGTGGCGATATCGACCTTTTGCGCCTTTGACATGGTCAGTCCGTCGGCCGCGACCAGGTGAAAGGGGACTTTCGCACCGGTGCAGGCTTCGTGAATGACTTTGTTTGCGGCCGCGCGGTCGAGCTTTTCAGGCAAGGGTGCAGGGGTGTCCATTTTTACGAATGTCAAAGCGATGGTGTCGCGGACACCGGCATGGATCAGCCGCCAGCGCTCCACCTGCCCCTGAGACGTCTGAAACGACGGCAGGACGACGCCATTGACGGACGTGTACCGTCCGGACGCAAGCCATGCGCCCGGTGCAAAAAGCCCGTAGTCTTCGATCCTGCCCGTGTCGCCCTCGTCACAGCGATAGGTGCCGTCGGCATTCGTCTTCGGCCCCACCGAGCCGTCCGGCTTCTGCTCGTCGCAGGCATACTGGATCTGCTGGAAAACCTGCACACGCTCGCGAAGGCCTTTCAGCAGCACATCCAGATCACCATTGCCGTTCTGGCTCGGAAGCCGGTCGCCACGAATGATCAAGGCACCGGCCATGCCACTTGAGACCTGCAGAGCCGTCGATCCATGACGGTGGGTGTGGTACCAGAAGGTTCCTGCAGGATGCTCACCCGGAATATTGTATTCGTACTGAAACTTGACGCCCGGATTGATCGACAGGAGCACATTGTCGCCATTGCCGGCGGGATTGACCCAGAGACCATGGGTGTGCAGGTTCGTTCCGTTTCCGCAATGCGGCTGATTGGGATGGGCGCTGCCGCTCGCGCAGGTCGGGTCGGCTGGCAGCTGGTTATCCAGATTGATGCGAACGGTGTCGCCGGGTGCGGCCTCGATCGTCGGCGACACATAGGGCGCGTCCGCGCTGACATCGGTTCCGTTGTAACTTCTCAGCTCGACATCGTCATAGCTATCCGTTGCGGGATTGTAGAGCTTGCTCCTGGTATAGACAATGTTCAGGTTCAGCAGTTTTTCGTGCGGCAGCGTTGCCAGCGGCTCCACCGTATTGAAAAGGATTTTCGATTGCGCCTGCGTCGAGGACTGGAGAACGCGCGGGTTCGACACCGCTCTTTCCGCATCCTGCGCACTGGCCACGTCCGGAGCCCATATGACGACGGCGACAGCGAAACCGGCCGCACAAAACCATGTATTTTTCCGCGTCTGCATTCCTAGCCCCCTATAGGTTAAATCAACGATCAGTCCTGTCTGAACCTGCCATGCACGGAACAACAAATGGGCTTTCCGCTTCGCGTGGGAAGCGCCCTGCCGTCTCGCCGGCGATGGCGCTCGATCGGCGGCCAGCCAGCGGCGGTCATTCTCGTCATTTCGTCCGACCTCCTGGGATGCTTCCGCCCCGGATTGACGCGAGCCACCCCATTTAGATCGCCACCTACCCGACAGCCTTTCGCTCAGCGGCATCCGTTTCGACACAACCTACGTCCCCAGCTCCCGCAGATTGCTCGGGAATGGGTTCAGGGTAATTTTGGAAATGTTCGTTAAACGGGATTTCTGAATTGAAGCGACAAGCCATTTATGGCCGCCTCTTCGCCAAGCGTGTCAGTTAAACGGCGAAAACCGTCGCGGGTTGCAATCTCAACAGGAGCCTATCCGGCAAAAACCAGACCTTCAGCAATTCTTAAATGACTTCGAAAATCCAAATACGTCTGGAAAGAACGACACAATCTCCCCTGATCGAGGCCGTCAATTTAAAATCAAATAGCCGTAAAATTTATATACTTAAAGTTGATTTATTTCACAAGATGCAATCTTAATATTTTAGCAACTGACTCGATGAAAAGTACCCCTCAAGTTCGCTCAAGCCGCCGTTTTTGAAAAGATGGGAAAAGCTCAGTAGGGGAATTTTCTTGATAAGACCTTGAGCGCTTATGGTGAAAACACCGCTTCGAATGTCCGGAGGAATTACCAGCCGATTTTCTTCTGCGTATCTGGAACGGCGTAACGCTTCATCGGCGTGGCCTTCCATCCGTCCATCGCGTCTGTCGCAATGCGCAATGTCTCTTCGTCCCCCTCGACCAGAAGCGAGGACGCTTTTTCATCGATGACCACAGCGCCAGCGCGCCCAACCTTTTCGGCCATCTCATGGGCAGACAGCCCGGCCTCGCCGTCCCTGCGCAATATGACCTGCCGCCTCGTCGCGTCGCTCATGATCATCCCTTGCCCGGTAGCCCAAAGCCTTCGTAGTCGCGGCCAAAGCCAAGTGGGATGGCTGACCCGAAGAGACGATCCCGAAGAGCCGTGCTGCGATCTGCCCCGTTGAGCCCCAATATAATGCTGTCTTCGGCCAAAAGGAAGGCGGCATAACCGGCGACTGCGGGGCTTGCCATCGACGTTCCGCTCATCGCTCCGAATGTGCCTCCCGGCAAGGCCGAAACGACGCCAACCCCCGGCCCTGTCAGGTCGATCTGCGGCCCGAAGTTGGAGAATGCGCCAAGAAAGGTCTGATGTGCCCCATAGGGCCGCGCAATGTCGCTTGCTTCCGATGACGAGGGCGGAAAGGCGTCTGTCCAGCCCATGGCCGATACGGCGATGCAAAACGGCAATGCACCGGGAAAACTCACCGGCTTGCGGCCATCATTGCCAGCGGCGGCAATCACCAGAACGCCGCTGTCCAATGCCGACCCGATGGCAGCCCGGACCGCCTCGTCTTCCTCTCCTCCACCCAGGCTGAGGTTGATGATATGGCACCCGTCCTGAACAGCCCGGTCAATCGCATTCATGATATCATAGTTGGTGGCGCCGCCACCCGTATGGGGAAATACGCGGTAGCTTCTTAACGTGACACCGGGCGCAACGCCGGCAAGATCCAGTCCGGCTGCTGGCCGTGCCCCAACGATACCGGCCACATGCGTGCCATGTTCGCCATCGACAGCAGCCGGACCCCAATCGGCGATCTGACCGGGATCGCCCATCGTCTCGGCCAGAACCATGTTTGCGCCACCCGACACATTCGGCAAAAGCGGATGATTGCCGTCAACGCCGCTGTCGATGATGCCGACAACGACGCCTTGGCCGGCATTCAACGGAAGAGCAGTCCGGAACCGTCGCAGGGCCAGGAGGTCCTGGCTGAGGTCAATCGGCTCAAGCTGCAGGCGTGCGCCATCGGCAAGATTAAAATTCCGCTCGAAACGGCCCCAATGGCGTGGAGGACCGTAAACGTAGATCCGCTCCAGCGTGGTGCCGGAGGCAATCCGCAGGTGAACCTCCCCATTCGTATCCGTGCGGCCTTCATCACCGGCCCGCGTGCGGAAGCTACTGAATGCGATGACGCGCGCACTGGCAAGCGGGGCTCCGGCCGCGTCCTCGATCCGCAGGACCGCTCCTTGTGCGGACGTGGCAGAAACTGCAGCCGCAGCCACACGCTTGATCTCGTGGATAACACGCATCTTTTCGTAGATGACGAGAGGCACGATCTTCAGCGACGGCTCTTCGAGCCTCAGTTGCAGTTCCGTTTCTGGTGTCATCCGCACCAGCTTGGGCCCATCCGCACTGACGGAATCGATCACATCGACCTTGCTGATCGCCGCGCGTGTAGCAGCATCACCGCCACCCAGTGCCGCCGCAACCGGTCTTGCCGCCCGTAGCGTCGCCGCATGGGCCAATGTTTGAGACCGGAAACCGTATGCGGGAAGAACAATATATTGCTTCAACATCAAAAGGTGCCCCCACAGAAATCGGCGCCAGAACCTCGAATCGAACTTTCAGAAATTGATTGTTTTGTAAATTTATTCTCTTCAAGGTGGTATTAACAAACATAATGGAGACCGTCCAGCAAAACGCAGGCTCAGGGCTCAGGGGTGGGCTAAACAAACGGTAGGAAGCGAAAGATTCACGTCTACGCACTCCAACGGGTCCGCCATGCCCCGTCGTTTCACGCTCGGAAGCCTGCACACCTCACCCTCACTGTCCTATTGTCCGAAAATGCAGGATTGAAAGAATTGATGGGCAGTAAGCTTCAAGTACCGGCGACATGTTTCGCCAACTCCGGTATATTTAGAATATTTTCTCTATAGAATTTATCAATTATTCTATTCGATAGGCCCATCGACTTTGAGCGATGAGACTTTTAACGCCCGGCGGATGTCGTGGGGGCGGATGTGACTTGCTGTCTCTTATCCAAGAACAACCAGGAGATTTTTCATGAGCAATCCAGTCCTCGTCAACCAGACCATCCCGGCCTCGGACGTCGTGCCGCTGACCGGCCGGGTCGGAGCCGAAATCAGGGGCATTCGTCTTGGCGGCGATCTTTCGGACGCGACGATCGCAGCCGTCAACCAGCTTCTTTTGAAGCACAAAGTCGTGTTTTTCCGGGGTCAGGATCATCTGGACGATGCGGAGCAGGAACTGTTCGCGCGGCGTCTGGGCGATCTCGTTGCGCATCCGACGCAAGGGCCGGTGGCGGGCACGGCCTCCATTCTCAATCTCGATTCCAGCCGGGGCGGCGGCCGGGCGGACCAGTGGCACACCGATGTCACTTTCGTGGATGCCTATCCGAAATTCTCGGTTCTGCGCGGCGTCGTCATTCCGGCGGCCGGCGGCGATACGATCTGGTCGAACACGCATGCAGCGTATGAAAGTCTGCCCGAGCCGCTGAAACTGCTGGCCGACAATCTGTGGGCCATTCACAGCAACGCCTATGACTATGCGGCTGTGCGCCCCCGCGCCACTGCCGACGAAAAGAGGCATTTCGAGGAGGTCTTCACATCGACGATCTACGAGACCGAACATCCCGTCGTGCGGGTCCATCCGGAGACCGGAGAGCGCTCGCTGCTGCTTGGCAATTTCGTTCAGCGCCTTGTCGGCCTTTCCAAGAGCGATTCCGCACGGCTTTACGAGGTGTTCCAGTCCTACGTCACCTCCCCTGAAAATACCGTGCGCTGGCGTTGGCAGGCCGGAGACGTGGCGATCTGGGACAATCGCGCCACCCAGCATTACGCCGTCAACGACTATGGCGATCAGCACCGGGTCGTCCGCCGCGCCACCGTCGATGGCGACATTCCCGTCGCTATCGACGGGCGCCGTAGCGTCACGCATGTCAAGGCCGCCAAGCCTTCGGCAAAAGCCGCCTGAGCGCTTAAGATTTGGGGACAAGGAAACACCATGAAACGTCTTATCATCGCGGCGATCGCTGCCCTTATCACCTCCTCGGCTTGGGCCGAGGAGGTCACCATCCGCTTCGGTTATCCCGGCATCGGCCTCGACAACCGGCAATATTCGCAAGGGGACGCCACATCCTACGCCCGTGCCCGTGACTTCATCGAGAAGGAATTCGCAGCCGACAAGGATGTGAGGATCGAATGGACCTTCTTTCGCGGCGCGGGTCCCGCCCTCAATGAATCGGTTGCCTCCAATCAGCTCGACTTCTTCCTTTTGGGCGACCTGCCGGCCATCGTCGGACGCTCGCGCGGTCTCGAACACAAGTTCGTCTTTGCGACCGGCCGCCACCAGCCGATCTATCTCGCCGTACCGGCTGACAGCACCATTCAATCCATCAATGACGTGAAGGGCAAGAAGGTCGCGCTGTTCAAGGGGACCAACCTGCAGCTCGCTACGGATCGCGTTTTGTCCACCCACGGCCTGAAGGAAAAGGACGTCCGTTTCATCAATCTCGACACGAATGCGGCGGTCCCGGCGCTGACATCAGGGAATGTCGATGCAGTGTTCGGCGGTCCGGAATATCTGGCGCTGGCCAAGAAAGGCATCGTGAAGATCGTCTACACCACCAAGGGCGACGATCCGACGCTGGGGCGCAATTCGTCCTATCTGGTGACGACGGCCTTCGAACAGGCGCATCCGGATATCACGCAGCGTGTGGTCACAACCTTCGTCAAGGCTGCGGCTTTCGCCTCGGACCCCGCCAACAAGGACGAAGTCTTTGACGGCTGGTCGCTCTCCGGCTTCCCCAAGGAGACATTCGAGGCCGATATCGAGGGCGACACGCTGGCAAACCGGCTGAACCCCTTGATCGATGACTTCGTCGTCGCCCGCTACAAGGACCAGGCTGCGCGGGCAAAAGCCTACGGGCTGATCAAGACCGACGTCGATGTCGATGGCTGGCTCGAGCCGAAATATCTGCAGCAGGCGCTGAAAGACCTGAAGCTGGAAACCTACTGGTCGAGCTTCAAGGCCGATGGCGAGATCGCAACGGCCGGCGTTCTCGACAAGAAGCAGACCAACTGATGCCCCTGAGCCGGCGCGGGCCATACCTGGTGCGCGCCGGCTCTTTCGTAAAAGCCGGATTTTTCGCAAGAGCAGCCTTTCCGCAAGAGGATGACAGATGACCCTGACTGTTTCCGCCGACCCGCCCGTGGAGCGGCGATCCATCGTCGTTCCGGCGGTGCTGACCGATATTGCCTACGGCCTGTCGCTGCCGCTTGTCCTGCTGCTCGCCTGGGAAAGCGCGTCGCGCTTCGGCTGGCTTCCGCAACAGATCCTGCCGGCGCCCCAGGTGGTCTGGGCAACTCTGGTTGAACTCTGGAATGACGGATCGCTCATCGATCATACGCTGCGCAGCCTTTGGCGTGTGGCCGCAGGCTTTTCTGTTGGCGCACTTGCGGGCCTTGCCATCGGCGCAGCTCTCGGTCTCCTCCCCCGTATCAGAGCTTTCATCTGGCCGGTCTTCACCGCGATCGCCCAGGTGAACATGCTGGCCTGGCTGCCGCTTCTCGTGCTGTTCATCGGCATTGACGAGGAACTGAAATATGTGAGCATCGCCTGGTCGACCGCCATCCCGGTCATTCTGGCGACCACACGCGCCATCACCAACGTTTCGCCGAAACTGCTGGAACTGGGACGCGTTCTCGATTTCACGCCGCTCCAGCGCTTCTTCACCATCGTCCTGCCTGCGTCCCTGCCATTGCTGTTTACCGGCATCCGCGAGGGACTGGCGTCCGCCTGGCAAAACCTGGTGATCGTCGAACTGTTCGCCTCATTCGAGGGCCTCGGTTATCTCATGGTCTGGGGACGCCAGCTCTTCCAGCTGGAAATCGTCATCGCCGCGATGATCATCATCGCCGCTATCGGACTGCTTCTCAACGCATCGCTGGAATATCTGGAGCGGTTCGTGCAGCCGTGGAAGCCGGACGCTGCCCATGCGCGCTGAAACCTCACCGTTCCACCGTCTGTCTAACATCACGCACTACTGGCGTCCTTTCGCGGCCTTCGGCATCGCCCTGCTTTTCTGGCTGGCAGCGTCGCGGTTCGGATGGGTCGATCCGCGTTTTCTACCCTCTCCAGGCTCAGTTGCCAGCCGTGCGGCAACGGAACTGACGACAGGAACGCTTGCGTTCGATGTCGCGGAGAGCCTGCGCCGGAACCTCACCGGTTTTGCCATCGGCGCCTCGGCTGGCCTGTTTCTCGGCCTTGTGCTCGGTTTCTCGCGCACGGCAGAGCGGATCGTCGGACCGACGCTGCTGGCATTCCGCCAGATCGCGCTGTTTGCCTGGGTGCCGCTCATCTCTGTCTGGTTCGGCGGTGCCGAAGCCGGAAAGATCGCTTTTATTGCCGTCGCCGCCTTTCAGCCCGTCGTCATCAACACATGGCGCGGCGTGCGTGACCTTCCTGCGGCTTACCGGGAGCTCTCAGCCGTGCTGCTGTTCAGCCGCCTCGATTTTGCCCGCCTGGTCGCGCTGCCCGGCGCCTTGCCCGCGATCTTTACCGGCCTTCATTCCGGACTGATCTATGCCTGGCTCGCCACGCTCGGCTCGGAACTGTTCCTCAATGTCACGCCCGGCATCGGCGGACGCCTCAACGAAGCCAGCCAGCTGTTTGAGATGGACCTGCTGTTTCTCGGGATCATCGTGCTGGCCGGGATCGGCCTTTTCTATAATAGCTCCGCCCTTTGGCTAGAGACATGGATCCTCAGGAGACGAACGCGATGAATCAGATATCTCACGCATCCGCATTTCAGGCGGCGGCTCCGGCACTGCAGATACGTGCGCTCAACAAGAGCTTTACCGTCGCCGGGCGCACGCTGAAAGTGCTGGAGGGAATAGACCTTTCGATCAAATCCGGCGAATTCGTCACGATCGTCGGCGCGTCCGGCTGCGGCAAATCCACTTTGCTGCGCCTGATCCTCGGGCTTGATCTCGACTTTAGCGGTGATCTGCTCGTCGATGGCGCCCGGGTTCTCCGGCCGGGTCTTGACCGCTCCATCGTCTTTCAGGATCACCGGCTGCTGCCCTGGCTCACCGTCGAGGCCAATATCGCCGCCGCCCTGCGCCGTAGCCCGCTTTCACGGGCGCAAAAGCAGGCGACGGTGCGCGAGCATATCGGCCTTGTCGGCTTGACGCAGTTCGCAAAGGCCTACCCCGCGCAGCTCTCGGGCGGCATGGCCCAGCGCGTGGCCATCGCCCGCGCGCTGGTCAATCGTCCGCGCTTTCTTTTGCTCGACGAACCGCTCGGCGCGCTGGATGCGCTGACACGCCTCAAGCTGCAGGACGAACTGAAGCGGATCGTCGAGCATGAAAACACGACCGCCCTGCTCGTGACCCATGATGTCGATGAGGCCGTGCATCTCGGCCACCGGATCGTCGTCATGCAGCCGCATCCCGGCCGGATCGCCACCATCCTCAACATTCCGGAAAAAGCGCGGCGGGACCGCTCGAGCCGGGACTTCATTGACCTGCGCGACGAGGTTCTCAGGCTTCTCGGCGTCGATGCCGGGACACGCCAGGCAAGCGAACCCGCCGTTTTTGAAACAACCGGCCAATGCACGAGGCAAGACGCATGACACACCGCCCCCAATTGAAGCTCGGCGCTTTCCTGATGTCTCCCGGCCATCATGTCGCGGCATGGAGGCACAGTAGCGCCACCGCCGATCTCGGCTCCAATTTCCGCGCCTATGCCGATATCGCCCGCAAGGCCGAAGCGGCAAAGTTCGATCTTCTGTTTCTCGACGACAATCTGGCGGTCAAGGATACAAGTCCTGAAACCGGCTCCCGGTCCGCACGCGCGGCCTTCTTCGAGCCGATCACGCTGCTGGCAGGCCTCGCCGCCGTGACCGAGCGGATCGGCCTGACGGCCACCGTTTCGACAACCTTCAACGACCCCTACACGCTCGCCCGCAAATTCGCCTCGCTGGATGTTTTGAGCGACGGACGCGCGGCCTGGAACCTCGTCACCTCCAATACGGAGGTCGAGGCGCGCAATTACAGCACCGCGCCGCATCTTCTCCACGCCAAACGTTACGACCGCGCCGAGGAATTCATCGACCTCGTCATCAAGCTCTGGAACAGTTTTGAGGATGATGCCTTCGTCCACGACAAGGAAGGCGGGATATTCTACGATCCCAGCAAGCTCCATGCCGCAAACCATTCCGGCACGCATTTCTCTGTCGCAGGCCCCCTCAATGTCGGCCGCTCTCTCCAAGGGCAGCCCGTCATCGTGCAGGCTGGCTCTTCCGAACCGGGCAAGGAACTGGCGGCACGCACGGCGGAGGTGGTCTTTACAGCGCAAAACACCCTCGCAGAAGCTCAAGCTTTCTACGCTGATCTCAAGGGGCGCATGGCCAAGTACGGGCGGGAGCCGGACGAACTGAAGGTCATGCCCGGCATCTTCCCCGTGATCGGCCGCAGCCGCGCGGAAGCGCAGGAGAAATTCGAGGAAATGCAGGAGCTGATCCATCCGGCTGTCGGGATCCGCCTGCTTTCGGACATGATCGGCGGGTTTGATCTGTCAGCCTATCCGCTGGATGGCCCGGTTCCCGAACTGCCCGAAACCAACGGCGGCAAGAGCCGGCAGCACCTGTTGTTCGACATTGCCCGGCGCGATAATCTGACGATCAACCAGCTTGCCAAACGCATCGCCGGCGCACGCGGCCACTGGCAGGTGGTCGGCACCGCAGAGGATATTGCCGATCAGCTCGAGGATCGCTTCTTAAACAATGGCGCCGACGGCTTCAACATCATGCCGCCAACACTGCCGCAGGGCCTCGACGATTTCATTGCTTTGGTCGTCCCGGAACTGCGCAGGCGGGGCCTGTTTCGCACAGAATACGAAGGCCGCACGCTGCGCGAAAATCTCGGCCTCGGCGCTGCCCGCAGGACGGCGGCAACGCGGGTTCAGCGGCTGCAGGCTGCGGAGTAGATCGTTGTCCTGAAGGGCTTGTCCCGGCTTTAACGCATCGATACTTCTCCACTCTCTGCGGGAGGGTGGAGGACATTCGAGGGGAAAAACTGACTGTCCGGGCAATCACTCTCTGCTTGTCGCCAAACCCTTCTGGTCCGCCCGATATGCTGAGACCGCAAATGAGGCTGGGATACAGCTTTGCGTCGCTGAAGCGTCCTAAAATCGGGCGACAGTTCAACCAACCGCAATACGCAGTGCAGAAACAATCAAAGCCCGAGCGCAATCCCGTCCTTTCGCGATTCCGATCCGCCGGTCAGCGTTCCGTTGTCCCAGTCAATGCGGATGGCCTGTGCACCGCCGATTGGGTCTTCGGCTGCGGCGATGACAAAGCCGCGCCGCGTGAGTTCGGCGGCGGTTGCGTCCGGGAGCGTGTGTTCGGCTTCGACGACCGTGCCGTTGGATGTGGGAATCAGCCGTGGCAGGTCGATGGCTTCCTGGATGTCCATGCCGTAATCGAACAGCTTCGAGATCAGATGCGCGTGGCCCATTGCCTGGTAGTAGCCGCCCATGACGCCGAAGGGCATTTCGACCCGGCCGCCGCGTGTCACCATGCCGGGAATGATTGTGTGCAGCGGCCGCTTCAATGGTGCGATCACGTTGGGGTGGCCGGGTGTCAGCGAAAAGCTCTGGCCCCGATTGTGCAGCAATACGCCCGAGCGCGGCGCCACCAGCCCGGTGCCGAAACTGTCGAAGACCGAGTTGATGAGGCTGACGGCGTTGCGATCCCGGTCGACGACAGAAATATAGACCGTGTCCCGGTGCAGCGGCATATCGAAGGACGGCAGGTCGGTGCGTGCGCGGCGCAGATCGATCATGGCTGCCAGCTTGTCGGCCAGTGCATCCGACAATATTTCGTCGACGGGCACATCCGCTTTCTCCGGATCGGCCAGCCAGGCATCACGCGCAGCATAGGCAAGCCGCGTCGCTTCGATTTCGATGTGCAGCCGGTCGGGCGATTGCGGATCGCCCTTGGCCTCAAAGCGGCTGAGGATGTTGAGGATCAGGAGCGCGATAATGCCCTGGCCGTTGGGCGGGCATTCGTGCACCGTGTAGCCGCGAAATTCCGTGGTGACAGGCGTCACATAGTGTCCAGCCGCCGTGGCAAAATCCTCCAGCGTGTGAAGCCCGCCCAGCCCGTTGAGATAGGCGACCATGTCCTGCGCCACCGGTCCTGTGTAAAAGCCGTCGCGCCCTTCGTTTCCGATACGCTTCAGCGTTCCGGCAAGTTCCGGCTGGCGATGAACTTCGCCAATCTTCGGCGCCCGTCCTCCAGGCAGAAAGATACGTGCGGCGGTCGGATCGGCCGAAAGCAGGTCCACCTCCCGCGACCAGTCGCGGTGGACACGCGGCGAGATCGCATAGCCCTCCTCAGCGAACTCGATCGCCGGCGCGAGAACATCGGCGAGCGGAAGCCGGCCATGATCCGCATGGAGCCGTGTCCAGGCATCGATCGCGCCAGGGATCGTCACGGCTGCGGCGGACTGGCGAGGGACCTGCGCAAGGCCGCGCTCGTTGAACCAGTCGAGCGTCAACGCAGCCGGTGTGCGGCCGGAGCCATTATAGGCGACGACCTGATCGGAACCGTTCGGCGCAAAGAGCACGAAGCAATCGCCGCCGATGCCCGTTGAGCCCGGCTCGACGGCGCACTGAACGGCGCAGGCGGCAATGGCGGCGTCCATCGCATTTCCGCCGGCCTCCATGATCTGCAAAGCCGTCAATGTCGCGGATGGGTGCGATGTCGCCGCCATCGCATGACGGGACACTGCCACGGATCGTGTCGGCTTTTCGAAATTGCGCATATTGTTCTCTCCCTGCAGAATAGTCCGGCGCACGCCTGTTACGAACGGGTTCGATAAGGTGTGAGCCGCAGTTCGAGCGCGTTCAGCGCCCGGATGATGACAAAATTGATGGAAATGTAGATCGCACCGGCTGCCACGAAGACTTCCATGGCGCGGTAGGTTTGAGAAATCAGACCTTGTGCGATCCCCGTCACCTCCATGAGCGTGATGATGGACGCGAGCGATGTTCCCTTGACCATCAGGATGATTTCGTTGCCATATGCCGGTATCGCCTGCCGCAGCGCCAGCGGCAGCACGACGAGCCTGAGCGTCATCACCCGCGACATGCCGAATGCGGTCGCAGCCTCGACGAGCCCAACCGGTACGCTGCGAATAGCGCCGCGCAGGATCTCGCTGCCATAGGCGGCGGTGTTGAGGGTCAGCGCAATGATCGCGCACCAATAGGGTTCCCGGATCAAGCCCCAGAGACCGATTGCCTGGAGCGAGGGACGGAACTGGCCAAGACCGTAATAGATCAGGAAAATCTGCACGAGGAGCGGCGTGCCACGAAAGACCGCCACGAAGCTGCGGATAGGCCAGACGATTACGCTGTGGCCGCCCTGCTGGGCCAGCGCCAGCGCCAAGGCGATCCCGAAACCCAGTGCCAGCGACGTGCCGGCAAGCTGCAATGTCAGTGGCAGGCCGGCGAGCAGGGCAGGAATGATCGAGACGAAGAAGCCGAATTCGCTCATGCGGATGCCGTTCCCCGCCAGACCCGCGCTTCACTGAGGCGGAAGACCAGGCCAGTCACACCGGCAATGACGAAGTAGAGTACGGCGGCCGCGATATAGAAGACGAACGGTTCGCGCGTCGATCCCGCGCCGATCTGTGCCTGCCGCATCAATTCGACAAGACCGATGACAGAGATCAGGGCTGAATCCTTCAGCACCAACTGCCAGACATTGCCAAGGCCCGGAAGCGCATGGCGCAGCAGTTGCGGCAAGAGCACCAGGCGCAGCGCCTGCAACCGGGCGAGACCAAGCGCATTGCAGGCGTCGAATTGGCCATTGTCGATCGCCTGATAGGCGCCACGATAGACTTCAGCCTGGTAGGCTCCGGAGATGATGGCGATGGCCAACACGCCGGTGGCAAAGGCCGGCAGGCCGACGAAACCGGCGCTGCCAAAGGCCCGGCTCACCGCCGTGAGCGCGACGCTGCCGCCATAATACAGCAGATAGATCGTCAGGAGATCCGGCACGCCGCGAAAAATCGTGCCATAGGCACCCGCAAGCCACGCGCAAACCTTTGACGATGACAGCCGCGCCGCACTCGCCAAGGCCCCGAAAACGGCGCCGAGCAGAAAGCCCAGGACCGACAGGGCAAGGGTTACGCCTGCGGCCGTCAACAGGGCAGCACCCCAGCCGCCATCACCAAAACCAAGGATATGCATTGTATCGATCATGCGCGCTCCAAGCTTCGTTGCACCCCATCCGGCAGGCGGGCACCCGCCGGAAAGGGCCTGTCCGCACCTACTTGACCGGTGTCACGTCCGTCTTCACCCATTTCTCCGAAATGCGCTTGATCGTGCCGTCGGCAATCGCTGCGTCGATGGCGCCATTCAGCATCTCTTTCAGCTTGGTGTCCTCCTTGCGCAGCCCGGCCCCTGTGCCAAGGCCGAAGACACCGCCGACGAAGCCCGGACCGGCCACGGTGAAACCGGAAAATTCGGCCTTTGCGAGCGTTGCAGCAAGTGCTGTCTGCTGGGCAAACAGCGCATCGATCCGGCCGGCGGAAAGATCGAGATCGTGCTGTTCGGTCGTCTTATACTCACGGATTTCCACCGTATCGGCGAAGTATTCTTTCAGGAATTCGAGATTGGTCGTTGCGGCCTGCACACCGACAATCTTGCCCTTCAATAGAGGCTTGAGTTTTTCGATCGCCGCGATGGAGCCGGCGCCGCCGTCCAGCTTGAACTTTTCCGCAGACAGGCCAAGCTTGCCGAGATCGCTGTCCTTGGCCACCGCAAAGCCTGAAGGGTCAACGGCATAGGGCTGGGTAAAATCGATGGTTTCCAGCCGTTTCGGCGTAATGAACATGCTCGCCATGATCACGTCGAATTTGCCGACCGTCAGCGAGGGGATCAGGCCATCCCAGTCCTGCGCGACAATGGTGCATTGAACCTTCATCCGGGCACACAGATCATTGGCAAGTTCGACTTCGAGGCCATCGAGCTTGCCGTCGGCGGTGGTGAAATTCCAGGGCGCATAGGCGCCTTCTGTGGCGATGGTGATCGGGGTCTCCTGCGCGGAAACGGCGGTGGCAAATCCAAGCATGCTGAAGGCAGCCGCAAGCGCGGCCATGTGACGGATCATCATGGACATTCCTCTTTCTCTCATGCCGTTGAACGGCGGTTCCCCTGCCCGCGCCGGATATTTTCCCGGCTACGGGCGATGTTACCGGCCGGCGTCAGCGCCGGTTCGGACTTGCAAAATCGGCCAGCATCGGTGCCGTGCCGAGAATATGCTCCCGCATCACCTGCTCGGCGTGCTGCACGTCGCCCGATCGCAACGCGACGATCAAAGCCGCGTGTTCCTCGCGTGCAGACAGGGGCTTGTCGATGTAATCGAACCAGATGCGCATATAGGGTTCGATCACCGCGTGCAGGGCGGAGATCTGATGGGTAAGTTTCGGCCGTCCGCTGAGCGCATAAATCCGGCCGTGAAACTCCTGATGGCGAACAACCCAGTCGCTACTGTGGCTCTGGCCCGCACGCTCCATGCGATCGAGCAGACGCTCAAGCTCGTCAAGCACATCCTCGTCGATCCGCGGCATGGCCAGACGGACCGCGAGCCCCTCCAGCACCGAGCGCATCTCGAAAGCCTCGTATAATTCATCAAGCGTCAGGCCGGCGACGATACAGCCCCGGTTGGGCCGCAGCACCACCAGGCCATCCGACGCAAGCCGGCGGAAAGCCTCGCGCACCGGCATGCGGCTCATGCCGATCTCGGCCGCGATCTCTTCCGGTATCAGCCGCTCGCCTGCCTTGTAACGGCCAAGGCGCAACTTCTGCTGAATATGACGATAGGCCTCCTCTTCCGCAGTCGCGGCGGACGCTGGATGGCTGAAGCTTGAAGACATGTCATGGACCAAAGTGATTTTTGTATCCACTTATCCAATCATCATTTTGCGGTTGCGTCAAGCGCTGGCGAGACGGCCTGGTTGAAGGCAACGTCACTTTGTTTGAGCTTCAAAGGCGATCTGAAGGTTGCGAAATTGCCGCAAACGCCGATATGCTTTGCGGTGATAGGACGAGCACCGTCGGAGGCTGAAACCCAGCTCATTCTACAGCCTCCCCGGCCGCACTGCGGGCCTTGCTGGCTGCCAGCTTTTCTTTGCGCTTGCGATAGCGCTCCTGCATCTGCGCTTCGCCTTGCGGCGAGCCGTCATGCCAGGTGCCAAACCACTTATCGAGTGGGATCAGCGCATCGCCGTAGTTCACTTCAAAATATTTGTGATGCAGGTAATGCGCATAGGCGTGGCTATCGACCAGCTTCTCCTCGCCCACCTCGACCTTGTCGAAGCCGACATGGCCGGGAATTGCGCCAAAGCCTGCATAGTGCAGCTGATAGAGCATGATGATCGGGTTGGACGGCAGGATGAGGTGATAGAATGCGGTTCCGAAATAGAGCAGATGCTCAACCGGATGCATCGACAGCGACGACCATGGTGACGGATTGACCGAGTTGTGATGAACCGAGTGCACCCACTTATAGAGCAGCGGCGTGTGGATCAGCCGGTGAACGCAGAAGAAGTGAAATTCGTGGATGATCGGGACGACAAGCGCCACCAAAGCCAACGTCCAGGGATTTTCGGCCAGGGTGAGCCACGGTGCATATCCATTGGCATAGGCCCAGAGCATGCTGGCCTCGATCGCGGTCCAGATGGTCACTCCAGACAGGAATGTGCGCAGGATGTTGTCCTTGTTCTGGTTTTCGAACCAGAACGCGCGGCTTTTATGCTCCGATGGGAATTTTCCGTTGTATTTAAACCGGTTTTCCTGCCGCTTCAGCACGTAAAGATGCAGTTCGAATGCGCCGTAAAACAGGAAGACACAAACGGCATTGACGGCATAAAGCCAGGCAATCCAGCCAATGCCGAGCGTCCTCATGGTCTCGACCGGCGGGATGATCCAGGCCCAATAGGCCACTGCCGAGGCAGCAAAAATCATGTTCCAGGGAAAGAAATAATGCGGCAGCCATTTGAGGATTGCCAAGAACCGCGTTGGGAACTGAAACAAGGGTGCATATTGCACCGGCTCGTTCGGCGCCCAATCACCGCGTTTGTTACGCTTCCCGTATTTCAGATCGTCCATCAGTGCTCTCCCTGCATCAAACCGCCGTTTGCGCGTTCACACGAAGCTTTCAATTGAAGGAGCGAATGGCGCTTTGCCGGATGTTACGAGTGAACGTCTCCTCCCTACCCCCTGATTAGCAGGTGGAGCTACAAACGCCGAAGACTTCATTGATCAGATTAGATCAGAGGCCTTCAGGGGTTATCGTGATGAACCGGATGGGGCTGGGATCGGGCTCGATCTTCGTCAAGCCGATACGGAAGAGTATCCAATCAAGTGCGCGCTGCGCCTGCGCTTCCGGCGCTTGATCGAGAACCACATCAACAATACCGTCGCGCAAGGCCGCACTGGTGTAGTCGGTCAACTCGTGAGCGATGAACAGGATGTCACGGCCGCGCTTTTCGCGCCGCAGGAGATCGATGAGCGCCGAGTTGGCGCCACCGGCATTGTATAGGCCGACAAGGTTCGGATATTTTTCAAGCGCATAGGACAGCGACGTCTTGCTATATTGCTCCTCGTCGCGGCTGAAGCCGACCCAGTCGAAACTCACATCGCCGGGGTGGTCGCGAAAATAATCGGAAAATCCGCGCATGCGCTCGCGGTGAACCTGGTAGATCGGATGGCAAAGCCCGATCACCGGACCGGACTGTCTCGCCATTCGCATTATGAAATGGGCTGCAGTGCGTCCCGCTGCATAATTGTTGATCCCGACGAACTCCCCGTTTGTTTCCGACGCCCGGGTCACCACATGGACGATGGGAACACCCCGGCCAGCGACCGCTGCCACAGCTGCATTGATCTTGGGACTATTGGGAACTGCGAGGATGAGACCAGCGCGCGTGCTATCCGTCGATAGGATGCGCTTGGCTATCTCGTCCGGATTCATCTCATCCGTAAAACTGCGCTGGACCACCACGAAGGGGTCGAGGGTGCCGGCAATGCTCTCAAATGCCTGCGAAAGCCGCCGGTAAAAGGTCGTTTCCGGCCGGACCATCAAGACCTCGATCCGCATCAGTCTGTGGTAGGCATCCGGAAGGATCCGTGGATAATTCAATGTCCGCGCTGCCAAGGTCACCTTCTCAACGAGTTCAGAACGAACGCCCCCGCGCCCGTTCAGCACCCGTTCGACAGTTGCCGTGCCCACGCCGGCAACGCGAGCGATATCCTGATAGTTCGGCCGAACCATACCGTAACCTTTGAAATCTTAGCGCCCTGCGGGTAACCGGTTTCAGACTCCTATCCCGCCTTTGACGCAAGAAGAAGCCTATACTTTACCGGGCCTGCTGGAGGCTTCGCCAGGAATGGCGCGACGTTCTAAGACGTGTCGGGAAGGCGCTCCCACAGCAAAGGAAGCCGTTCATGAGATGCGCATCGCCATCACCAGCAGCAGAAGCCACCATCGACGAGCAGATCGACGCCGGTGACGTAGCTTGAGGCGTTTGACAAGAGGAATACGGCGGGGCCGACCATTTCATCGACATTGGCCATGCGCTGCATCGGTGTCTGTTCTTCGAACGATTTCGTCTGATGCACCATTTCAGGCCGGGTGTTCATCGGCGTCGCCGTGTAGCCGGGGCTGATCGTATTGACGCGGATGCCGCGATCGACCCATTCCATCGCCATTGATTTGGTCATGTGGATGACGCCGGCCTTTGAGGCATTGTAATGGCACTGGTTCAGCCCGCGATTGACGATGACGCCGGACATGGAGGCGATGTTGACGATCGAGCCCCGGCCGGATTTCAGCATCGCGCGCGCTTGCGCCTGGCAGGACAGAAATACGCCTTTCAGGTTGATGTCCATCATCGTTTGGAACTGGTCTTCCTCCATTTCCTCCGCCGGATTGGCATTGGCAATACCGGCGGCATTGACGGCCAGTGTCAGGGACCCGAGCTCCACTTCGGTACGCGCCACCGCGTCGATCAATGCCGCACTGCTGGTGACGTCGGCAGCGATCTGGATGCTGCGGCGTCCTGTCCGCGCAATGAAATCGGCAGTCGTTGCCAGGCCATCGTCCGTGCGGCGGTCGAGAAGCGCGACATCTGCGCCGCATTGGGCGAGCCCCATGGCGATCCGCTGCCCGATACCGCTGCCCGCGCCTGTCACTACTGCAACATTTCCGGAAAGATTAAACAGTTTTGGCGCGTCGAGCTGGATATCAGACATTGAGCATTTCCTCTTTAAATGGTCGCCAGTTCCATGACCGAGACGTCGTTGGCGTCTTCGCGGTTCAGGATGCCGGCTTGTTTTCCCTGGGCCATGACCATGACGCGGCTGGAGACGCCCAGCACCTCCTCAAGGTCAGAGCTGACCACGATCACCGCAACGCCCCCGCGTGCGAGATCCATAATAAGGTCATAGATGGATGAGCGCGCGCCGACATCGATGCCGCGCGTCGGTTCGTCCAGCACCACGACCTGCGGCTTTCGCGCCAGCCATTTTGCCAGCACCACCTTCTGCTGGTTGCCGCCTGAAAGTTCACCGGCATTTTGTCCGCCGCGCCCCTTGACGCCGAACCGCTTGATGAATTCATCGGCAAATTCGCGAATACGGCGCGACGATATCCAGCCGTTGCGGGAGATTTCACCGAGATTGGCATAGGCAATATTTTCCGCGATGGAATGCTCGAGCACCACGCCCTGCAGCTTGCGATCCTCCGGGACGAGAACGATGCCGTTGCGGATCGCATCGATCGGCGATCGCGGCGTCACCGGCTTTCCATGCAGCAGGACCTCGCCTGCGGAGATGGGATCGGCTCCGGTGATGGCACGTACCAGCTCGGTGCGCCCGGCACCCATCAGGCCGGCAATGCCGAACACTTCGCCCTTGCGAACCGAGAAATTGATATTGCGGAACGTATTGGAGGGCGAAGAGAGCCCGCGAACCTCAAGCGCGACATGGTCCGACGGGGCTGGAAGAGCGGGGAACATACGCTCCAGCGAGCGCCCGACCATCGCCTCGACAATGGTGCGGATCGGAACATTGCCGGTGTCGAACTCCTGCACTTTCGCGCCGTCCCGCATGACGACGATGCGGTCGGCAATCTGACGGATTTCTTCAAGACGATGCGAGATATAGATGATGCCGACCCCGTCTGCCTTCAACCGCTCGATTTGCTGGAACAGAAGCTGGGTTTCCTCGCCGCCAAGTGCGGCCGTCGGTTCGTCGAGAATGAGGAGACGCGCATTCAGCGTCAGAGCTTTGGCAATCTCGATTAGCTGCTGCTTTCCAGTCGACAAGCCCTCGACGAGCCGGTCGGGCGAGACGTCGAGACCCAGTCTCTTCAGGCCGCTTCTGGCACGCTCTTCCATGCCGGCACGATCGATGCGGCCGGCCTTCATCGGATAGCGGCCGACGAAAACATTTTCGGCAATGGACAGTTTGGGAAGCAGTTTCAGCTCCTGGTGGATCATGCCCACGCCCTCATCCATGGCGGCGCGGGGGGAGGCGGGAGCATAGGCTGCCCCCGACCAGGTCATCTCTCCGGCAGACGGTTGAACGGTGCCTGAGATAATGTTCGACAGGGTGGATTTTCCCGCCCCGTTTTCGCCAAGCAGCGCCACGACCTCTCCCGCGTAGATATCGAGATCGACACCGTGGAGAACCTTGATCGGACCGTAGGATTTCTGGACCCCACGGAGCGAGAGGATGGGAGAGCGGGTCGTCATGGCGCTGCCTTTCGCATCAGAACGGATTACGGATGGTTCTTGACGAATTCCGGCGCATTTTCGCAGGTTGTCAGAACCGCATTCGGGGTCTGGCGCTCTTCGACCTTCTGGCCGGCAGCAACAGCGATCGCGGATTCGACAGCCAGGACACCCATTTTCTGCGTGCTCTGGGTCGCCGTTGCAATATACGGGCCCTTGCATTTGGCGAGATATTCCAGCGCCGAGACGTCGCCGTCATAACCACCGATGATCACCTTGTCGGAGAGGTTGGCGACATCGACAGCCTTGGCTGCACCCATGGCAAGACCATCGGCCTGGCCGAAGATGATCGTGATTTCCGGGTTTGCCTGCAGCATGTTCTGCGCGATCGAGAAACCCTCGTCCGCCGACCACATATTGCTCCATTGCTGATCGACGAGCTCGACGCCCTTGTTCTCGTCGATGGCGCGCTTGCAGCCGGTGAAGCGATCGACTTCCGGCGTCGTGCCTTTCTGGCCATGGATGATCGCCATCTTGCCGGCGCCGCCAGCCTTGCCGATGATGTATTTGCAGACTTCATAAGCAGACTCGACGCTTTCGCCGGCGATGAACGTATCACCTGGCGCGCCTTCGGGCGTGCGATCGACATTGATAACGGGAATTCCGGCTTCGCGGGCAAGGCGCGTCGGAACGGCGGCGGCGGCGGCACCGGCCGGGATATAGATGAAGGCGTCGATATCCTGCGTCATCAGGTCCTGCACCTGGCTGACCTGTGTGTTGGTATCGTTCTTCGCATCGACCACGACCACCTCGATGCCCTTTTCCTTGGCATGCTTTTCGACGCCCAGCTTGATCTGGTTGAAGAAGTCAGCCTGGAGATTGGGAACGGCAAGACCGATTTTCTTGATTTCGGCAGCACTTGCCGGCAGGGCCAGCAGCGAGGCAGCGGTTGCCGCCAAAAGAATTTTGGACAGTTTCATGGTTTCTCCTCCAAGTTACCCGGTGATCCCCTGCCCTCGCAGGCGCCACCGTCCTTTTTGCCGGCCCGCACCATTGCGAACCGTTTTCACCACCTCGCCGCACTCCCGCAGCGAGATGAAATTCCTATTTGCGCTTGCGGTAGGTTTCCGCCGTGACGGCGAGCACGATGACAGCGCCGATGATGACCTGCTGCAGGAAGGGCGAGACGCTGAGCAGGTTGAGACCATTGCGCAGCACGCCGATGATCAGAACCCCGATGATCGTGCCGCCGATGCCGCCGGTGCCGCCCGACAGCGAGGTGCCGCCGATCACGACCGCCGCAATCGCGTCGAGTTCATAGGACACGCCCGAAGACGGCTGGACGGAATCGAGCCGGGCCGCAAGCACCATGCCGGCAAGGCCGGCGAGCAAGCTGCACACCACATAGACGAGCACGGTGGCGCGCTGGACATTGATGCCGGCAAGGCGTGCCACTTCCGGGTTTCCGCCGATGGCATAAAGTACCCGGCCTCCATGGCGGTAACGCTGATAGAGAAGGCCAATGATGAAAACCACCACCATCACGGCAACCGTCAACGTCACGAAGCCGCCGAAACGCACGATGGCCATCATGTTGAACCAGGCGGGAAAACCGATGATCTGCTGGCCGTCGGTGATCATGTTGGCGATGCCGCGCGCAATCGACATCATCGCGAGCGTCGCAATGAAGGGCGGCACGTTGAATCGCGTGATCAATAATCCCGCGATCAATCCGTTCAGCGAGGCGGCGCAAAGCGCAAGCGAGATCGCCAGCGGCATCGGCACACCGAGCACAACATTGAGATAGCCGAGCACCATCATGGCCAGCGCCATGACCGAGCCGACGGCAAGATCGATGCCGCCGATGAGAATGACCAGCGTCATGCCCACGGCCATGACGCCAAGCACGGTGATCTGATCGAGCACGTTGAGGAAGTTCCGCACCGACATGAACTTGTCTGTCGCGAAGGTGAGGAAAAGGCAGAGCACGATGAGCCCGATCAGCGGGCCGGTCGCCCCACGCAGGGACGGAAGCAATCCGCCGGCTAAAGCCCGTCTTTCCTTGATTGCCGCCACCATCAGCGCTTCTCCTCCAAGCCCGACCGCTGCATGCTCAGCGGTACGCATAAATATTCACTAACGTGTGTAAATTCGTAACCGGCATTAATCTGACTGTCAATACATCATCAAGTGCTTATTTTTCGGCATGACAGTCACGTTTTGGCTTGACTTGCCAGAAGTCCATGCAAATATAAAGGCAACTGTATATTTATTCACTGAGAGGGTTTCATGCAGCCGAACGATCTCGACCGTATCGCTCAACAGATCCGTCTGCGCGATCTGCAAGCGGTTTTCGAAGCTGGCGCCGGCCATATCGGCGGGGAAATGTCCGCCATCGACATTCTGACGGCGCTGTATTTCCGCGTTCTCCGGATCTGGCCGGATCAGCCGAAGAACCCGGAGCGGGACCGGTTTGTCCTGTCCAAAGGCCATGTTGCCCTGGCGCTTTACGTGACACTCGCCAAACGGGGCTTTATTCCTGAGGAAGAGGTGAGCACATTTTTAAAGCCGCATTCGCGGCTCAACGGCCACCCGAATTGCAATAAGGTGCCCGGCGTCGAGACCAATACTGGTCCGCTCGGCCACGGCCTGCCGGTTGCCGTCGGCATGGCGAAAGCGGCCAAGCTGACCGGTGCTGCCTATCACACCTATGTCATGACCGGCGACGGCGAGATGCAGGAGGGTTCCAACTGGGAGGCCATCGCGTCGGCTGCTCAGTTCGGCCTGAACAATCTCACGCTGATCATCGACCACAACCGCTTTCAGCAGGGGGCATCGCTGCAAGATACCAACAATCTTGCGCCTTTCCCCTCCAAGCTCTCAGCTTTCGGCTGGGATGTCAGCGAGATCAACGGCAACGTCATGAACGAGATCGTTCCGGCTCTCGAAAAGCGCGGTTCGCGCCCGCATTGCATCGTTGCCCATACAAACAAGGGTCATGGCATTTCCTTCATGCAGGATACCGTCGATTGGCATCACAAGGTGCCGAACGCTGACCAGTACAAGATTGCCGTGGCTGAGCTTTCGGAGGCCCTTTGATGACAGACGTGACAAACTCCCCCAAGCTGCACGATTGCCGCGATGCGTTCGTGGCCGTGCTCGAACGCCTCGGCGCGGACAATCCGAAGATCGTCGCGGTGTGCAACGATTCCGTCGGCTCTTCCAAGCTTGGAAATTTCAAGTCGAAATGGCCGGAACGCCTGGTCAATGTCGGCATCGCCGAACAGACCATGGTCGGTGTCGGCGCGGGCCTCGCCAACGGCGGCCTGCTGCCATTTGTATGTGGCGCTGCCTGCTTTCTGACTGGCCGGTCGCTGGAACAGATCAAGGCCGACATCGCCTATTCCAATGCGAATGTGAAGCTGATCGGCATCTCCTCGGGCATGGCTTACGGCGAACTCGGCCCGACGCACCATTCGATCGAGGACTTTGCCTGGACGCGCGTCATCCCCAATCTTCCGGTTATTGCACCCTGCGATTCCATCGAGACGGCGGCGGCGGTCGAATGGGCGGCGCGTTATGATGGCCCGGTATTCCTCCGGCTATCGCGCGTCGGTGTGCCGGATCTGCTGCCGGCCAATCATACGTTCGAACTCGGCAAGGCAAACCTGCTGCGGGACGGCGATGCCATTACCCTGATTGCCAATGGCACGCTCACGCACCGGATGGTGAAAGCCGCCGAAATACTGTCGGCTCAGGGCATCGAAGCGCGCGTTCTCAACATGGCGACAGTTCGGCCGATCGACATCGATGCCGTGGTGGCAGCGGCTCATCAGACCGGCGCAATCCTGACCGCAGAAGAGCACTCGACCTTTGGCGGCTTGGGCTCGGCCATTGCCGAGGTTGTGGTGGCGGAAGCGCCCGTGCCCATGAAAATCCTCGGCGTACCCGGCATTTTCGCACCGACCGGATCAGCCGAGTTCCTGCTCGACGAATTCGGCATGTCCCCCGCAGCCGTCGCAGAAGCGGCAATTGCGCTGATTGCACGCAAGTCTAACCGCGCATCCTGATGTAGAGTTTCGAGTTCGTGCCGGGCGCGGCCGGACCTCCCGGGCCGCGCCCTCAATTCCTGCTTTCCGGAGCCGCCATGACGACCGCCATCCTCGCCATCGACCAGGGCACCACGAATTCAAAGGCTGTGCTTGTCTCCACAGCCGGCGAAATCCTGTCGCGTGGATCGTCCCCGGTTGGGATAGAACATCCACAGCCCGGCTGGGTCGAGCAAAACCCGATGCGCGTGTGGGAATCCGTAAAGGAAGCCATTGCCTCCTGTCTTCAGGCCGGTCCTGCCATCGACATTCTCGGCATCGCAATTTCCAACCAGCGCGAATCCGTCACCGTATGGGATGCGGTTACGGGCGAACCGCTTGGTCCGGTGGTCAGCTGGCAATGCCGGCGCAGTGCGCCGGCCTGTGCCGAACTGATCGCGGCCGGCCATGCGCCGCGCGTGCAAGCATTGACCGGTCTTCCGATCGATCCGATGTTCCCCGGCCCGAAGATGCGCTGGCTGCTCGACCGCGCCCCTTCAGGCCGTGACATCCGGCTCGGCACGATCGACGCGTGGCTGATCCATTGTTTCACGGATGGCGCGGTGCATGCGTGCGACACAGCCAATGCCGCCCGCAGTCAGCTTTTTGATCTGAACGATCAGGTCTGGAGTGACGAACTCTGCGCTCTCTTTGGCGTGCCTAAATCCAGCCTGCCCGAAGTCCGCGACAGCGCCGCCCGGTTTGGCGTAACCCGCAATGTGCCAGGCCTTGCGGACGGCATCCCGATTGCCGCAGCCATCGGGGACAGCCATGCCGCGCTGTTTGGACATGGCGCATTCCATCCCGGCGACGGCAAGGTGACCTTTGGCACCGGCTCGTCGATCATGACGACGCTTCCGCGTTTCATTGCGCCCGAGCAAGGCATCACCACGACGATCGCCTGGTCGATCGGCGGCAAGCCGACCTATGCCTTCGAGGGCAATATTTTGGTGTCCGCAGCATCTCTTCCATGGATGGCCGAGATGCTCGGGCTTCCAGACGTGCAGGCCCTGACCGAACTTGCAGCAACCGCACAGTCCGGTGGTCCCGGCTTCGTGCCCGCCTTTGTCGGCCTCGGCGCCCCCTACTGGCACTCCGATGCGCGCGCGCTGTTTGCGGGCATCACCTTCGGGACAACACGCGCCCAGATGGCACGCGCCGTGACGGATTCGATCGCTTTCCAGGTCCACGACGTCTTCAAGGCCATGGCGTCGCAATCTCCCGCCCCGCTTGGACGGCTCTATGCGGACGGCGGGCCGAGCCGCAATGATTTCCTGATGCAATGCGTGGCCGATACGCTGAACCACGCCATCATCCAATGCGACGCGCCGGAAGCCTCGGCCCTCGGAGCAGCCTATCTTGCCGGACTGTCGCTGGGTGTCTGGCCCGATCTCGCGGCAATCGCGGCTTTGCCGCGCATCGGCAATCCGATTGCGCCACGCGCCGTGGATACGCCGGAACGCTTGCAGGTCTGGCAGGATGCAATCTACCGCTCGACCGTTTCCAGCCCTTCATCTATGAGTGAATAAAAATTCACTGTAGGAGATCTCCATGGGACGGCTCAACGAGTTGCGACTGATCGCCCGGATTGCTCAGATGTACCATGTCGAGGGCAAGCGGCAGGCCGAGATTGCCGAAACCATGCACATGTCGCAGGCCACCGTTTCGCGGATGCTGAAGCGGGCTGAACAGGAAGACATCGTGCGCACCACAGTTATCCCGCCGGCGGGCACCTTTGCCGAGCTGGAGACGGCGCTACGGGATCAATATGGCTTGACCGAAGCTATTGTCATCGATTGTTCCGAGGACCGCGATGGCGCGATCATGGCGCGGATTGGTGAAGCCGCCGCCCATTTTCTGGAAGTCACCTTGCAGCAGGACGAAATCGTCGGCGTCTCCAGCTGGAGCCAGACGATCCTGCGCATGGTGGACAATATCCACCCGCTAAAGAACGCCAAGGCCAAGTATATCGTGCAAATTCTCGGCGGCATGGGCGACTCGTCGGTGCAGACCCATGCCACGCAACTGACGGCCCGTCTTGCGAAACTCACCGGCGGCGAGGCCCGGCTGCTGCTTGTGCAAGGCATCACCTCCTCGCGGGAAGCCAAGCTCGTGATGCTTGCAGACCCGGTGGTGCGCGAAACGATGGACCTTTTTGGCCGTCTCAGCCTTGCCATCGTCGGGATCGGCGCGGTCGAACCGTCGGAACTCCTGGCGCGTTCCGGCAATACCTTTTCGCGCCAGGAAATGGCGATGCTGCATGAGGCGGGCGCGGTTGGCGAGATTTCCTACCGCTTCTACGACAAGGCCGGCAAACCCGTGGAAACGCCGCTCAACGACCGCGTTATCGGCCTTTCGCTTGACGAATTACGCAAAACCAACCGCGTCATGGCTTTGGCCGGCGGCGAATCCAAGACACAGGCCATCGCCGGCGCCCTGAAACTGGGCGTCATCGATGTGCTTGTGACCGACAAGTTCACAGCGGCACGGCTCACGGCCTGATCCATTCCCGGATCAGCCTTCGGCCTGCTGCGCAATATGGAGGAAAGACCATGAAACGTTTCGCAGGCCAGACGGTATTTGTGACCGGGGGCAACAAGGGCATCGGCCGCGGCATCGCCAAGCGCTTTGCCGAAGAAGGCGCAAAGATTGCTATTGCCGCAATCGAAAAAGACACGCCAACAGCGGCCGAAGCGCTGGCGCAGGAAACCGGCGCCGAAGTGATCGGCTTCAGCCTTGATGTGACCGATGCGGGAGCCGTGAAAGAAGCCTACGGCGAGACGGAGGCGAAGCTGGGTGCCATTTCGGTTTCCGTTCAAAATGCCGGCGTCATCACGATTGCCAAGGTGGAGAACCTGACCGAGCGGGAATGGGACCTCAATCTCGACGTCAACACAAAGGGTGTCTTCCTGTGCTGCCAGGAAGCCGTCCGCCGCTTCCGCGCCAGCGGCACGAAGGGCCGCCTGATCAACACCGCCTCGGGCCAGGCCCGTCAGGGTTTCATCTACACGCCGCATTATGCCGCGTCGAAATTCGGCGTGATCGGCTTGACCCAGAGCCTTGCGAAAGAACTCGCGCGTGAAGGCATCACGGCAAACGCGATTTGCCCTGGCATCATCCATACCGAGATGTGGGATTACAACGACCGTGTGTGGGGTCAGATGCTCGGCGAATATGGCCCCGGCGAACTGATGGCGGAATGGGTCGAAGGCATCCCGATGGGCCGGGCCGGTACACCCGCCGAAGTTGGCGCACTGGTCGCTTTCCTTGCATCTCCCGACGCCGTCTACATCACCGGCCAGACCATCAATGTGGATGGCGGCCTCATCATGTCCTAGCGGACCTCAGGTGCAATATCCGCACCGTGTCCAATTGTTTGCGCGCCCAGTGCAGGCGCGCAAAACCGTCTGGAAAGACGAACGATCGCTAGTTGAGCTTCACCGCGTGGATTATCGAAGGCGAAGCGCATCGACCAGTAATGCGAAGGCCGGGGATGCCAGCCGGCGGCTCGGATAATAGAGATGATATCCCGGAAATGGCGCAGACCAATCCTGCAGCACGGGAACGAGACGCCCTTTGTCAACCAATGGGCCAAGATGATCGTCGGGAAGACAAGCGAGACCCAGCCCTTCCAGCACAGCATCGATGATCATCGGCACGTCATTGCAGATGAACTGGCCGTTGACACGCACGTTGAGCGGACGGCCGTCACGCTCGAATTCCCATGTATATAATCCGCCAAGCGTCGGAAGGCGCAGGTTGATGCAATTGTGCTGCGTCAGATCATGCGGTGTCTGCGGCTTGGGATGGCGCTCGAAATAAACCGGCGAGCCGGCGACCATCATGCGCAACTCCGGGCCGATCGCGACCGCGATCATGTCCTTTTCGATACTCTCGCCAAGCCGCACGCCGGCATCATACCGTTCGGCGACGAGATCAACGAACCGCTGGTCGATCGAAATCTCGATATTGACGTCCCGATATTCAGCCATCAGCCTTTTTGCGGCAGGCATCAGGATGGTCTCGGCCGCATGGCGGCTGGAGGTGATCCGGATCGTGCCGCCGGGACTCTGGCGCATCGCGCTCAACGCATCGATCCGGCTGCGGATATCATTGAAAGCAGGACGCAGCGTCTCCATCAACTGCTCGCCCGCCTCTGTGGGAACGACGTTGCGCGTCGTCCGCGTCAAAAGCCGCACCCCCATCCGCTCTTCGATACGGCGCACGGTGTGGCTCAGCGACGACTGCGACGTTCCAAGCTGGGCAGCGGCCCGCGTGAAGCTGCGCTCCTCCGCCACCGTCAGGAAGGCGATGAGATCGCCCAGTTCATCGCGCTTCATTCATGAATCCAAAGTATAGGTTCATGCACAACTTAGCATCTAATCGAATGAGACCGCCAGGGCTATTTTCTCTTAACGACGCATTGATCTCCCGCTGTTCCCCAACAGGACATGCGGATGATCGTTTGCGCGTATCGGCGCGCCCCGCCGTTATCAATGGAGACAGGACATGAAAAAGCGCATTCTCGGCAAAACCGGCCTGGAAGTTTCAGCCATCGGCTTTGGCTGCATGGGGCTGGATTTCGGCTATGCGAGCAAGGTCACGAAGCAGGAGGGCGTCGCCCTCATCCGCCAGGCGGTCGATCGCGGCGTTACCTTTTTCGACACTGCTGAAGTCTACGGCCCGTTCACCAACGAAGAGATGGTCGGGGAGGCCCTGGCGCCGGTGCGCGATCAGGTCGTCATTGCCACCAAATTCGGTTTCAACATTGCCGATGGCAAGCAGTCCGGCCTCAACAGCAGGCCCGAGCATATCCGCAACGTTTGCGATGCCTCGCTGAAGCGTCTCGGGATCGAAGTCATCGACCTCTTCTACCAACACCGTGTCGATCCGGGCGTGCCGATCGAAGATGTCGCCGGCGCCGTCAAGGACCTGATCGCTGCCGGCAAGGTCCGGCATTTCGGCCTTTCCGAGCCCGGCCCTCAAACCGTCCGCCGTGCCCATGCCGTCCAGCCGGTGACGACGCTCCAGAACGAATATTCGCTTTGGACGCGTGGCCCGGAGACAAACGGTATTCTGGACGTCTGCGAGGAACTTGGCATCGGCCTTGTTCCCTATAGCCCGCTCGGAAAGGGTTTCCTTACGGGTGCGATGAGCAAGGATACCAAGCTCGGAGAAGGCGATTTTCGGGCGATCCTGCCGCGCTTCACCCCGCAGGCGATGGCAAAGAACCAGGCGCTTGTCGATCTCTTGAAGTCGATCGCGGTGGAAAAAGAGGGCACGCCCGCACAAATCGCACTTGCCTGGCTCTTGGCCCGCAAGCCCTGGATCGTTCCGATCCCCGGCACCACCAAGCTGCATCGCCTTGAGGAAAACCTTGCATCAGTGGATATCGAGCTGACCCAGGCCGACCTCGCCGTCATCGAAAAGGCTGCGGCAGACATCCAGATCGAAGGTGAGCGCTATCCGGAACAGCTCCTGAAGGCGACAGGCCTTTAAGCTGGCAACCGCAGACGAACACCGGATCAAAGAGGAAAATCAAATGAAGAATATTGCCGCAAGCATCGCCATGTCCGCCCTCGCTGCAACGGGTGCGCAGGCGCAGGAGGAACGGCGGCGCGTCGCTCCGCCGGCCGTCTACGACGTGGCGCCCGGCCTTGGCCATTTCACCGATGACGTGCTTTTCGGCGAAGTCTGGGAGCGCACCGAACTCAAACCACGCGACCGCAGCCTTGTCACGGTTTCGGTCATCGTCTCGACCGGAAAAACGGCCCAGATCGCCGGCCATGTCGGCCGCGCGCTCGATAACGGCGTGACGCCGGAGGAGATCGGCGAACTGATCACCCATCTCGCCTTTTATTCCGGCTGGCCGAACGCGATTTCCGCAGTGGCCGAGACGAAGAAGGTCTTCGATGAACGCAACATCGGCGCCATTGCCAGCAGCGGCGCGGACCGTCTCGAACTTCAGGCCGTTGCCGAAGCTGCAAGATCGGCTTCCGTCAATGCCACGGTCGCTCCCACGGCCGCAGCACTTGCCAACCTGACCAACCGCGTGCTTTTCGGCGATCTGTGGCAGCGGCCGGACCTCTCGGCGCGCGACCGGAGCCTCGTCACCATGTCGGCGCTGATTGCCATCGGCCAGCCGGAACAATTGCCGTTCCATGCCAACCGGGCAATGGACAACGGCCTGAGCAATGCAGAAGCCTCCGAAGCCGTCACCCAAACGGCCTTTTACGCCGGATGGCCGCGCGCCATGTCGGCAGTGCCGGTCCTGCAGCGTGTCTTCGAAAGCCGCAAAGTTTCCGCGCATGCGACAAAAACCGGAGAACCGGCCGTGCATCTACAAATTACCAGGGCAAACGCCACGCCGGCGGCGGGGCCGGCGGACTATTTCACCGGCGAAGTGCAGGTTTCCGGACACTACCGGGGAAATGAGCCGGCCAGGATCAGCGGCGCAACGGTTTCTTTCACGGCCGGCGCCCGCACCGCCTGGCACACGCATCCGCTTGGCCAGACACTGTTTATCGTTTCCGGCAAGGGCTGGGTGCAGAAGGACGGCGGCCCTGTCGAGGTGGTCGGACCCGGCGATGTCGTCTGGATACCGCCCATGGTCAAACACTGGCATGGCGCTTCGGCTAGCGAGCCCATGACCCATTTTGCCGTCGCCGAGGCTCTCGATGGAAATGCCGTCACCTGGATGGAGAAGGTCTCCGATGATGATTACGGACTGGGCTTGAGGATCGACTAACCGGCTGGCTGAGCTTGAGGAGCCGTCGAAAGACCAAACCTATCGACCGTGGTCCTACCGCCGCCTTTCAACGCACTTTGCGCGCCATCCCGACGGAGCGGGGAGCGGTTTCAGCAAAACCGAACTGCTGGTAAAGACGGTTTGCCGGGACGTCGGCGATCAGACTTATGTAGGCAGTTTTGGGCAGCTGGCTCTCGATATAGCCGGTCAGTGCGGCCATGATCATCTTGCCGAGCCCCTTTCCCTGGTATTCCGGCATGATCGCGATATCGGTGACCTGAAAGAAGCAGCCACCGTCGCCGATGATGCGGCCCATGCCGACAACAGCGTCACCGTTCATCAGGCAGACGCCAAAAATCGAATTGGGCAGCCCCTTTTCGGCGGCCTCGCGCGAAAAGGGACTAAGGCCTGACACATCCCGCAATCGCAGGTAATCGTCGATCCCTGGAACGCGGGGCTCAATGTGGTAGTCGTCATGCTGGGTCACTCTAATGCCTTCCAATCCATGTCACGAAAATGCCTGACCACGATTATCGCGTTTCCGGTGGTTGATAGGCAAGCAATGCCGCTGTAAAAAGCGCAGTCACGGAGTCAAATGGCTCTGGAATTCAAAAGGAACTGTCATGGCTACCGGTACTGTGAAATTTTTTAATGACGACAAGGGCTTTGGTTTCATCACGCCTGAAAATGGTGGACAGGATGTCTTCGTTCACGTCTCTTCCCTGCAGCGCGGCAGCTCGCTCAGAGAAGGTGACAAGGTGAGCTTCGAGATCGGCCAGGACCGCAAGACCGGCAAGTCGAAGGCCGAAAACGTCAGCGTGCTTTGATTTAACGAGGCGCGTGCCTGGCCGGCGGGATATCGCATCCTGCCGGTCTAGCACTTCGTTTACCGTCATTGCGATTCACTTCGGTAAAACAAGTGGTTAGCCTGCGTTTTCGGCAGAAGGCGATAGCTTTCCGCAAAGCGGTCAACGGATGTGAACGCCTTGACCGGACGGTCAGGTGACTTTCGGATCGATCCGTATGTCCCCTTCGGCCGACCGCAGTTGATCGATCCGGGCCTTGCCATAGTCGCGCGCGTCGATCTCGTTGCGGAATGATCGATTTTCGGTATGGCTGCCATTGTAGATGGTCACGACCCAAGCGCCTTTCACAAGGCTGATCTGGGATCGCACTTTCGTGCCGTCAAAACCCGTCATATTGCATGGTCTCCATTTCATTTTCACAGTGGGCATGATTCTCAATCGGGTCAGCCCCCAAATGAGGGCGCTGGTCAAAGCCTCGTACTCGTACCCAAGGTCAACGCTTCCTCTGGGACACGGTAACGGGAACGCGATATCGACCTATTCAGCCGGCCGGCCGGCGTTCGGCGTTTGACGATGCTGAGGTAACACATGAGTGCCTCGTCTGCGGCCAGAATGAGCGCTTCTGCAACGGCCTCACTCGGCCCATTCTCTTTCAGCGCAGTCAGGCAGGCTTGAAGAGCATTCAGATATCCATCACCGGCGCTGAGCGGCCACTCCTGAAGGAGCAGTTCCGCCGCACCCATGACGGTGTCAACCGGCTTGTATCGTTCCCCAACACGCATGAGCAGCCAAATTGTAGGAAATTGGCACGATCTGCTTGAACACATGGCACCCTCCCAACTCTGGGCATATGTATATTAGCATAAACGCAATTATTGTTCCAAAACACGCCTCTCCGCGAACCGATGACTTTGGCAAGCGCGTTTGGTGTGGAAAACCATATGCTGCAGGGCCGGAGGCTAGATTCACCCTATTGCACCACGCTGTGGAGTGACGGCAAATAGCTGACACATTCATCGGAGCGGGTATGAACCAACCTATTCTGTCGGACAGTGACATAGAGCTGCTCAAGCGCGCCCTTGTGGGCCGGTGCCAATATCTTGGCATAAGCCCCGATGGCGCGGCCGCCCACACGGCCGCCGGACAACTTCTCGAGTTGTTTTACCTCGGCTTCAGAAACGAACAGCAATTGGCGACAGGCCCGATTGCCATGTCCAGCGGACAGAATTGCCACTGACGGGTTGGGCCAGAGGTCAACCTACTCAGGCCTTGGAAGCTGGATCACTCGCAGCCAGGACAAATAAAGGTCAACGCGCAGCATTCGACACGGCTAAATCCGCCATGCCGATACCCTCTTTATCCAATATTAACTGGATGTCATGGCGCCGATCCCCCGCTGGTCCCCCTACGGCGGCGGCGCACATTCCTGCCAAAAGGCACAAAAATCTCAATCGACGCCGATCATCACATCGGAAGCCTTGATGATGGCATAGGCGGATCCGCCGACGGCAAGGCCGAGTTCATCGACAGCCTGATTGGTGATCGACGCCGTGACGATCGCCCCATTGCCGATGTCGATGCGGACATGGGAGGTCGTCGCACCCTTTGTCACTTCGACGATCTTGCCTTTGATTTGATTGCGCGCGCTGATTTTCATGGTGTTCCTCGGATTTTGTGCCCGGCCATACCATGCCGGACCTCATTGTGACCGGCCCAGCATTGCCACAAACCCGCACCCTGAACAACTGCGGTAACCAGGCTGCTCGGCGTCGCCGTCGCTGCAGCCATTCTCAACATCTCGCAGCTTTCGCGCGGAGGCGCGTCCCTGTCGCCTGCCGATTTTAGATGGTCCTTCCTCTTCATCGGCGCAATCGGGGTGGCTGCGTCATTGCGATATCTGAGCTTACGGAAGGACGCCGGAGCTGAAGTCTCGGGTCACAGAGCTGACTGAATTCGAAGGACAGAAACGCCATCAGCCATATAACAGTGTGAAATCAGGGGCTGTCAGTATTGCGAATGTCGAACAACCCTGTTGACTGCCTTGAATAGATTTGAGCTTGTTGTTATCGCCAAGAGCTTAAACATCGTCCAACAGGAGCTTTGTAACCAGATGCCTGCGCAATTTCGACTGCAGACGCTTGGACGGCTCCGTTTGTTGGACACTGATGGACATGACATTCCATTTCCACAAATGGGATTGATTATTCTTGCATACCTGAAGTTGCGGGGCCTCTTAACCTTTTCCCGCGCCGATATTGCGACTTTGCTTTGGGGAAACGAGGATCCGGGTCAGTCATTTGCAAATCTGCGCAAATCGGCGTCGCGCATCCTGGCGCGGCAAAATACCATCGGGCACCAGTTTTTATCCTTCTCAAGTTCAGCGGTCACCATAGCGGCCGATACGATAGAAACGGATGTTGATTTCCTGCCGACCGACGATCCCACGGTCGGCCGCGCCTTGACGGTCGCGCTCGCATCCCGGCTTCGAGAAGATTTCCTCAGAGATATTAAACCTTTAAGCAAGACCCTTGCCGACTGGATCGACCGTGAGCGCGAAGCCCATCTGAGCGTGCTGCGCCGGTGCATCCTCAGTATCGGGCTGACAGGGGATGACGCGGAAAATCGCCCCATAAAAGACGCGGCCATCAAACTTCTGGAGCATGATCCAGCTGATGAGGAGGTGCGCAATCTTCTTCGTGGCTCCATGTACCAGAAAGCCGCCGCAGCAGTGGCGACCTTACAGACGGGCTTTGATCCAGCTGTGACGATACCCGATCCTCGCCATCCGGAGAACCGCAAGGGATTGCCCCGTCTCGTCCTGTTGCCGCCCTCGTCGGGGGCGGCAGGGCCGGAGGTTGCCTTGTTTGCCTCCGCTCTCATCGAGGACGTGACCATCGGCTTGTGCAGCCTGCGCTCCCTGTCGGTCATCGCACCCTACAGCGCTGCCAAGATGCGGGATCACGCCGACAAGGCCGCGACTTACGAGCGCTATGCCATCAGTTATATTCTCGATTCCCGCCTGACGAACGAAGGCAACGGCCATTCGCTCTTCGTCCAGCTGATCTTTTTCGGCAGCGACGAAGTCATCTGGGCAGACCGTTTCGAACTCAGCGGCAACGGATTGGTCAAGTCCCGCCGCGATATCGCACACCGTCTTGCCGAGGCCGTTTCCCGGCAGATCCACATGAACGAAACGGTGCGCAGCGACTATGAACAGGATGCCGGGGTCTATCGCAGCTTCCTGCGCGGCCAGGGTCATCTGATGAACCTGGGACTTCCCGAGGTCCGGCGGGCGCGAAAATACTTCCGCAAGGCCCTGCAGCTCAATCCGGCCTTCGCGCCGGCGCAAAGTGGACTGTCGCGCAGCTACTTCCTGGAATGGCTGGTGACAGCGAGAAATGACCGGAGCCTGCTCTCAATGGCGGAAGGCCATGCGCAGGACGCGATTGTTTCCGACCCGCATTTGCCCACTGCCTACAAGGAGCTGGGTGTCGCCAAACTCTATATGCGGCAGTTTGATGAAAGTGCGGAGTTTTTCGCGACAGCGGAAGCGCTCAGCCCCAACTATGCCAATCTGATTGCCAGTTTCGGCGATGCGCTGATCCAGGCCTCACGGCCGCAGGAAGGCTTGAAAAAGGTCGAACATGCCATCGAGCTCAATCCGATCGCCCCGGACGAATATTTCTGGACTGCAGCGGGTGCCTGCTATTCACTGGGGCGTTACGAAGAGGCTCTAAGCTATATTGGCCGCATGAACGACCGCGCACCGGCCGACAGGTTGTCCGCCGCCTGCTGGGGAATGCTGGGAGACGGGCGCAAGGCCAGCCAGTTCGTCCGCAAGACGTTCGATGTTCATCCCGCGTTCGATCTTGACACGTGGATGGCGCTCGTTCCATTCAAGGAAGAGTGGCAAAGGCAACACTATAAAGAGGGCCTTATTAAAGCAGGCTTTTAATCCATCAACTCATACGAAAAGAGATTTTAAAATGGCAAATGTCGTCATCATTGGGATCGCCGGAGAAACGGGCCTTTGGGTCGCGGATTTGAACGCAGGCACGGTCACCAAATCACCTGAACCATCGGCCGGTGCACTTCAAACGGCAAACGACCTGCGCAACAAAGGCGCCACTGTCACCAAGGGCGTCAACCTGGCGGTTCTCGCAACCTCCGCTGAAGCCGTGTCCGGCGGGTACATGGACGGCTGACGGTAACAACTGCCGCTTAGAGACGCAAATTCCACGATGGTGCGAGCCATTGCCGCCTGGCAGGATTATGCCGGCGCGCAGATGCAGTGCTATACGAAGCCCGATGGATGGGAAACGGCAAAGCGCCGCCCATCGATCGGGCTATTCGCAAATTCCGGTTTTGAGACTCATCTACCCGTCATCACCGCCACCGCGAAGTTTTCGGCGCGATGCGCCGAAAACAGACCAATCCGTTTTGGATGTGAGATATTCCAGCCCCAACGTGCCGAGCCAGCTATTGCCCATCGGGTCCAGGGCCGGTGACCATACGGCAATGGACGCCAGGTGCGGCGCGATCGCCAGGATGCCTCCACCGACGCCCGATTTTGCCGGAAGACCGACACGGTAGGCAAAATCACCCGAGCCATCATATTGGCCGCACAGCATCATGATCGACAGGATGCGCCTCGCTCTGCGGGCGGCCCGCAGCTTGACACCGTCCTCGTCTTCCGGATCGTCCAATAGGAGGAAACGCCCCGCCTTTGCCAGTCCCCGGCAATCCAGCGTGATCGCGCATTGGTGGATATAGGCGTCCATGACCTTCTCCACCGGATGCTGTAGATTGCCATGGTGCCTGGCCATGAACATCAGGGAGCGGTTCAGATCGCCGCCGGTACGGTCGCTGTCCATCACATCCTGATCGAGGTCGGGGGCTTCACCATCGAGCATGCGTTTTACCAGATCGACCACATGGCGGTTGGGGCCTGCGCGTCCGCCAAGCCCGACCAGGCTATCGCAGACGACCAGCGCACCGGCATTGATGAACGGGTTTCGCGGAATACCCTTGGCACGCTCCAGATCGATGATGGAATTGAAGGGATCGCCGGACGGATCGCGGCCGACGCGCTCCCAGAGTTTCTCACCGAGCGCTTCAAGGGCGACCTCCAGTGCAAAGACCTTGGAAATCGACTGAATGGGGAAACCGACGCTCGCATTGCCAGCAGACACCACGTCGCCATTGCGCATGAACACCGCGATGCCGAACTGGTTGAAATCCGTCTTCGCTGGAACGGGTTTACCCGCCGCCTTAGCCTTTTCAACCGCCTCATCGTAAATACCTGGTGCGGCCTTGCGGACGCTCGCCGCGACATCATTCAGAATGGACTTGAGCTCTACTGCCATTCACTCGCCGTCCAATCGGGGCTTGCCGCCGGCTGCAGGCCAGTCGTTGGACGGCTCTGCCACTATCTCTTCCGTCAAGGGATCGTCCGCCGGCGCGGGATCGCGCGAAAATGCCTGGCGAAGTGCGATGATTTCGGCTTCGATGGCATCGAGGACGTCTGCTGGCTTGTCACCTTCGACAACGAAGGTATCGACAAAGTCCTCGATCCGCTCTCGAACGCGTTCCCGTAATGTCTCGCTCATTATAGCCTCCATGTGTTGATTTCAATTCTCTGTAAGTTCAATCCAGACCGGAGCGTGATCGCTGGTGTGCTCCCATCCCCGGACATGTCTGTCGACACCGGCGCTCTGGAGCCGCTTGGCAACGGATGGACTGAGCAGCAGGTGATCAAGCCGTAAGCCGGCGTCCCGCCCATAGGCATTGCGGAAATAATCCCAGAACGTGTAGATCCGTTCATCGGGATTGAGTTTCCGGAGCGCATCCGTCCATCCCTGGCGGATGAGCGTGCGGTAGGCATCGCGGACTTCGACCCTAAAGAGCGCATCGTCCACCCAGCGCTCAGGCTTATAAACATCGAGTTCCGTCGGGATCACGTTGTAATCGCCTGCCATAACCACGGGAACGCCCAGCTTGAGCATATCAGCCGCATGCATACTGAACCGTTTGAACCATTCGAGCTTGTAGTCGTATTTCGGTCCCGGCGACGGATTTCCGTTGGGAAGATACAGACAGCCGATGACCATCCCTTCGACTGCCGCCTCGATATAGCGGCTGTGAATATCAGGTTCGCCGGGCAGTCCTTTGCGGGTGAGGATCGGTTCCCGGCCGCGGGCCAGTATCGCAACGCCGTTCCACGATTTTTGGCCGTGCCAGATCGCGCCATAACCAGCGCTCTCGATTTCCTTGACCGGAAATCTGGCATCCGGTGCTTTCAGCTCCTGCAGGCAGACAATATCCGGCGATGCATCCCGCAACCATCTCAACAGAACATCGAGGCGGCCATTGACACCGTTTACATTATAGGTGGCGATCTTCACGATCATCGTCTTTCTGCACGATCACTTCGGCGCAAAACCTGATGCCTGCCAAAATGTTCCCGCGTCAGTCTGCAGCAACGCCAACGGTATCGGCGACATAGGCACCCCGCTCTCCCAACGGACGCGGCGTTCCCGTGGTCGTATCGCGCGCGGTCTGGTGTTCGAGTTCCGCGTTGAGTTCCGCCCCGACAATGACGATGATCACGGAAATCCATGTCCAGATCATAAAGCCGATCAAAGCACCCAATGCGCCATACGTGGCCTGATAGTCTGCGAATGTCTCAAGATAGAATGAAAACAGGATCGAGGCCGTGACCCAGAGCAGGGTGCTGAAGACCGCACCCCAGCTCAACCATCGCGCCTTTGCCGATTCCCGGCTCGGTCCAAAATGGTATATCAGCGCAATGCCAGTGCCGACGAATAGTAGGATGACAGGCCAACGTCCGATACGGATCAAATTCTCCTGCCAGCGATCCAGCCACAAATAGGAAAGAACCGCCGGTACGCCGCCGATCGCTGCGACCAACACCGCCGCAAAGATCAACGCGATACCCGTAAAGGCTAGCGAAATCAGGTTGAGCCGTACAATGCCGCGCTTTTCCGCTTCGCCATAGGCGATATTCATCGCGTCGAACATGGCCTTGACCGCGCTATTGGCGCTCCAAAGCGCCACCATCAGTCCAATCAGAAAGCCGAGGCTCAAGGATGAGGGTTTTGCCTGAACCAGCACGTTAAGCTGAGCGAGAATGATGTCGAAGGCACCCGGCGGCAGGATGTCGGCTACAAACGTGATATGTTTCAACATCGTGCTGGGATCAGCAATAAAACCATACAGGGAAACCAGGGCGCCCAAGGCTGGAAACAACGAGAGCAGGATATAAAAAGATACGCCCGCTGCAACAAGCGTAACCCTATCGTCCATCACCTCGTTAACCACCCGCCAAAAGACGTCACGCAGCCCCTTGGCCGGGATCTCGTTCGGCGTTTCCGCACCCCGCCCCCTGCCAGGTTCCTCCGCTTCGATCCCGAAGGAAGCCCTTCCGCTACTCTCATTCATGCGCCACCTCCTGTCATTCCTCTGACTTAGGGCAGCTTGCCGTTTTTGCGACAGCAGAAGGGAGGGGAACTTTTCGCCGGGGTAGCTCCGGCTCATCAACAAGATTTACGGCCAGGGAACCAATGCCATGGCACGACGTTGGGCTGGTTTGAAGGAGTTTCAAATGCCGAATAGCGTACCTATCCGCTTCTCCCCGGACCTTGAGGACATCCAGCCCGGTGAGCAGGAAACCATCCAGAGCTTGAACGAAACCTTCGATACGATCCTTGAAAAGACGGCCGGTGATTATGGCCATGCGGTACGTTCGGTGCATGCCAAGGCGCACGGAATTCTGCAGGGAAAGCTGGAGGTCAAGGACGGCCTGCCGCCGGAACTTGCGCAGGGCCTGTTTGCACACCCCGGCAGCTATACGGTGTTCATGCGGCTTTCCACCAATGCCGGCGATATCCTGCCCGATGCCGTTTCCCTGCCGCGCGGCCTGGCCATGAAGGTGGTCGGTGTCGATGGTGAGCGCTTGCCCGATGCGGCTGGCCGGACCCAGGATTTCGTGATGGTCAATGGTCCGGTTTTTCAGGCAAAGACCGCTGAAAAATTTCTCGGCAGCCTGAAGATGCTGGCCAAGACCACCGACAGGATGGAGGGTACGAAAACCGTGCTGTCGAGCGTGTTGCAGACCGTCAACAGTGCGCTGGAGACAGTCGGACTAGCAAGCTCGACGGTTCAGTCTCTGGGTGGCGCGCCGAATGTCGATCCACTCGGCGAAACCTATTTCAGCGTCACGCCCTTCCGCTACGGCGACCATGTTGCAAAATTCAGCCTCAAGCCCGTATCTTCCTCGCTCACAAAGCGCACCGGCGAAATTATCAATACCAGCGTCAGCGAGGATGCGATCCGGGAAACCGTCCAGGCCGAGATGCAGACTATCTCCGGGGAATGGGAATTCCAGGTCCAGCTCTGTCGCGATATCGAGGCACAACCGATCGAAGACCCGACCGTGGAATGGGATCAGGACGATGCGCCCTTCATCACCGTGGCGACGGTGACGGCGGCGCCGCAGGACAGCTGGAGCGACGAGACGGTCAGACAAGTCAACGAAGAGATGCGGTTCAGCGTCTGGACAGGACTTGCCGCACATCAGCCGCTCGGAAATATCAACCGGGCGCGCAAGGCACCCTATGAACACTCGGCCAAATTCCGGGAACGGTTCAACCACTGTCCCATCCACGAACCGCAGTAAGCGGTCGCCATTTACCAACCAGAACGGATGCCGCCGATCCCGGCGGTGTCCGGATTTTTGCGTTTCCTCGATAAACTAGTGCGAGGCCCAATCGTGGCAGACCAGATCCCCAATCCAGAATCCGAAGGACCAGCCGGTGGTTGGGGTTCGGTAAAATCGATCGCCCATATGTTTGGCGATGCCCGTCCCTCTCCGGCAGTCCTGGACACACTGGCGCATCAAAACAAGCCGGGCGGCTTCCAATGCGTTTCCTGCGCCTGGCCTAAGCCCGTCAACTATCATCCGTTCGAATTTTGCGAAAACGGCGCCAAGGCAACGCTTTCGGATTTGACAAGCGCGCGTTGCACGCCCGCGTTCTGGGATACGCATACCGTCTCGGATCTTCGTGACTGGAAAGATTATGATCTGGAGAAGACGGGGCGGCTGACGGAGCCCATGCGCTATGACGCGGCAAAAGATCGATATGTCGCGGTGACGTGGGAGCAGGCCTTCGCGGATATTGGCAAGACGCTGAGAGCGCTGCCCCGTGACGATGTGGTATTCTACTCGTCCGGCCATGCCGGGCTGGAAGCCGCCTACCTCTATGCTCTGCTTGCACGCGCCTATGGCAACAACAATCTGCCGCAGAGTTCGAACATGTGCCACGAGACGACATCCGTCGGCCTCAACAAGGTCATCGGCTCGCCCGTTGGAACCATCATCTGGGAAGACCTTGAAAAGGCCGATGCCTTCTTCTTCTTCGGGCAAAATCCCGGCTCAAACAGTCCACGGTTTCTGCATCCGCTCCAGGAGGCAAAGAAGCGCGGCGCGCGCATCGTCACATTCAATCCGGTTGTCGAACAGGGGCTTGTGTCCTTCGTCAACCCGCAAAACCCGATGGATATGCTGACGGGTCACGAGACGCAGATTTCCGATGAATATCTGCAGGTGCGCGCCGGCGGCGACATAGCCGCGATCCTCGGTCTTTGCAAAGTGGTCGTCGAGGCTGATGATGCGGCCCTTGCCAATGGCACCGGGCGTGTCATCGACACGGAATTTATCGTTGAACACACAACCGGCTTTTATCAATTCATCGCTTGCGTGCGGGAAACGCCGTGGAGCGATATCGAGCGGGAAAGCGGCCTGACTGAACAGGCGATCCGGCGTGCTGGCGACATCTATATCGGCGCCGAACGCGTGATCGGCGTTTACGGAATGGGCCTGACCCAGCATTCCCAAGGCGCGATCAACGTCGGCCTGCTGGTCAACCTTTTGCTGTTACGCGGCAATATTGGCCGGGAAGGTGCAGGGTGCTGTCCGGTTCGCGGACATTCCAATGTCCAGGGCCAGCGGACTGTCGGCATTGCCGAAAAGACCAAGCTCATTCCGATGGACAAGCTGAAACAGCTTTTCGACTTCGATCCGCCGGTCAAGGATGGCACCACCATTGTCGATGCGGTGAAAGGTTTGATGGCGGGCAAGATCAAGGCGTTTATTTCGCTTGGCGGAAACCTTGTTCGCGCTGTCCCGGACCAAAAAGAGATGGAACGTGCCTGGGCCACCCAGGACCTCACGGTCATGGTATCGACGAAGCTCAATCGCAGCCATCTTTTCCCGGGCAAACAAGCCTATATCCTGCCCTGTCTGTCGCGTGCCGAGCTGGACATGCAGGCTACCGGAAACCAGGCGGTATCCGTCGAGGACAGCTTCTCGCCTATTTCCGGGTCAATCGGAAAACGTGGCCCTGCATCCAAGCATCTGAAAAGCGAACTGGCGATTGTGACCGGAATTGCCAAGGCAGTTCTCGATCACAATCCGCGATTGAAATGGGATGAATGGACGGCAGATTACAGTCTTGTCCGCAAGCTCATTGAGTTCACCTATCCTGAGGATTTCAAGGACTACAACGCGCGCATGTTTCAGCCTGGCGGCTTTTATCGCGGCAATGATGCGCATAACCGCGTCTGGAATACGCAGGAAAAGAAGGCAGTCTTCACGACGCCGGCCCAGTTGAACGCTTTGTCATTCAAAGATACTGCAGGCCGGTTCAGACTATCGACGCTGCGCTCGAACGATCAGTTCAACACCACGATCTATGGCTATTCCGACCGTTTCCGCGGCATCGAGGGAACGCGGGATGTGGTCATGATGTGCGAAGAGGATATTGCGGCATCGGGTCTTCATGCGGGCCAGACCGTAGCACTTGTCAGCGATTTCGAAGACGGTGTGCGGCGTACAATGCCCGGACTGACTGTGACTGCTCACAATCTGCCGAGGGGCACGATTGCTGCCTATTATCCCGAAGCCAATGTGCTGAACTCCATCGATCACCACGACGAACTGTCGAAAACACCCGCCTCCAAAGCAATTCCTGTGCGGATCGAGGCGTAACGACAAAGCCGATCAATTGAGGATATTCGGATGACAGATCAAAAGATCGACCGCGACAAGGTCGCTGAAGAGTTTGGCGAAGCGGTCAACATGACGCCTGCGGCGATCGAAAAATGGCTAGAGACGGAAGACAGCAAATCGGTTGGCTGGCCGAAGGACGGAAGCCAGGAATCGGTCGGTCACCATTCCGGCCGCCGCATCGTGCAAATCAAACGAAAGAAAAAAGCGGATTTAACCGAAGACGACTATGTGCATATGCGCAAGGTGGTTGGGTATGTCCATCGGCACCTTGCACAGGGCGGGCCGGACGAGGACCGCGAACATTCCGCCTGGCGCTACTCGCTGATGAACTGGGGGCACGATCCGTTGAAAAAATAAGGCTCAGCTTTTCTTCTTCAGGGCCTCAGGCTTGTGCGCCGCGCGTTTCCCGGACTTCGCACTCTCCACGATCATCTGCGGATCGGACGGCGTCGCTTTCACCGTGTGACCCTTGATCTTGGTATCGGATGTCTGCTTCTTCACGACCTTGCCCTCGGTTTTACCCTGGCTGGTTTCCCAGGTGACCTTGTCACCCTTTTTCAGATTTTCGCTCATCGAATGTTCTCCAATCGTTGTTGCCGGCAAGCTGCGGATGATCCCTTAAGGGCAGAGGCAAGAAATTGTTCCGCATTCGCTTTTCAGGACAGCGTGTAAGGCACTAGCGGATGAACATCTGTATGGTGGCAGCAGGTAGACCAAACTGTTCAACACTTTCGGCTGGAAATATCCGGTCGCCCAGACCAACCGGCATTGCAACGTCCTCGTCGGACAGGTTTGCCCGCAGTTGCAGCGTTCGAGCACCGAAGGTCCAGTCGATAAACAAGCAACGATGCGGAGCGTCGATAACCGCCCCCGCATAGCCGGCCGCATCCGCAAGCAGAGGCACGATCTTTTCCTGGCGAAGAGCAATGAGGCGGCGGATGAAGCCGGACCACGCCAAGGCGCCTTCGGTATCGGCCATGGTCCAGTCGATCTTGCTGCGGGTAAACGTGGCATGCGCGTTTGGATCCGGAATATCCTCATCCCGCGTTCCCTTGGGAAGGCCGCCAAAGTTTGCAGCCTGTTTGGGCCGGTTGTCCCGGACAGCCTTTGCGATATCACCCGTATAATCCGCGAAGAAATGAAACGGGCTGAGCGAGAGATGCTCGTCGCCCATGAACATCAACGGTATTTGCGGCGACAACAGCAGCATCTCCGTCAGCGCCCGGTAAAGATGGCGATCCGTGCTCAGATGCAGCCGGTCTCCCAACGCCCGGTTTCCCACCTGGTCGTGGTTTTGCAGAAAATGAATGAAGGCGGTCGGTGGCAGGGATTCTGTTGGCGGCGGGTTTTCGCTTACGATGGATTGGCCAGGCTTCAAATATCCGCTTGCCAGAACATGCCGCAGCTTGTTCCAGGTATCGTCCTTGAATGGCTCGAAATACCCGGTATCTTCGCCCGTAATGGCAACGTGCATCGCGTGATGGAAATCATCATTCCAGTCGGCCTTGTAAAAACGGCCGTCAGTCTGAGCGGCCATGAGATCGGTGCCATTTGCTGGGTTCTCCGTGATCAGATGGATATGCCGCCCGCCGGTCTCCTGGCGAACGGAGCGCACGATCTGCTCAAGGATGTGAATATCGCTATCGTCTTTGATCTGATCGATGGCGTCGAAGCGAAGCCCATCCAACCGGAAATCTTTTAGCCAATACAGCACGTTTTCGATGAAATACGATCGAACCTCATCCTTTTCGTAATCAATTGCGGCCCCCCAGGGCGTATCGGCATCCTTGCGAAAAAAGCCGGGCGCGTATTGGCCGAGGTAGTTCCCCTCCGGGCCGAAATGATTGTAGACAACGTCGAGAAACACCATCATCCCCAGACCATGGGCGGTATCGACGAACGCCCTGACATCATCCGGGCTGCCATAGGCGTTATGCGGCGCAAACTGCAGGACGCCATCGTAACCCCAGCCGCGTATCCCCGGAAAATGCGCAAGCGGCATGATCTCAACAGCGGTGATGCCCAAGCTTGCCAGATAGGGCAGCTTGCCGATGGCGGCCCGGAATGTTCCCTCGTCTGTGAAGGCACCAATATGAATCTCGTAAAACACCGCCTCTTCCCACGGCCGGCCGATCCATCCTGAATTCTGCCAAAGGTAATGATCTGAACTGGTGAGAACCGAAGGTCCATCGAGATTGAGGACCTGTTGGCGCGACGCCGGATCACCCACCAGATTTCCATCTGTCAAAACGAAACCGTAGATAGATCCGACAGCAGCAGCCGTCTCGACATGATGCCATCCGTCTCCTGTCTTGGTCATTGGATACTTCGTGCCATTCAAGAGAAGATCGACGGCATCTTCGGCCGGTGCCCAAAGCTGGAACCGGAAGCTGCCATCGGCCAGGCGCCGAGGTCCCCAGCGCTGCCCGGTTACCGGTGTGTTCGCGCCCGAAACCCTGGTGATGTCAGCGCTCATCGCAACAGCCCCTGTCCGCCATCAACCCAGATGGGCGAACCTGTAATATGCCGGGCTTTGCCGGAAGCAAGGAATGCAATGACGTCAGCGACATCCTCGCTGCGGCCCGGATGTCCCCCGGTGATCGGGACCTGTCCATCCGGCCATATCACTGGAATTGCCGTCTCATCCTCTTTGCGCAGCGACGTGTTGGATTCGATATTCGTGTCGATCTCGCCGGGACAAACGGCGTTGATCCGAATGTGATGGCGCGCCAGTTCAAGCGCGAGCTGCTGGACCATCGCGACCTGCCCTGCCTTGGTTGCGGTATAGGCTGTGGCACCGGGTGTCGTGAAAGTGCGGGTGCCGTTGATGGAGGAGACCACCACGATCGATCCGCCGCCTGACGCTTTCAGATGGGGTACGGTCGTGTTGATGGTCAGGAACGTGCCCGTCAGGTTCACAGCGATCGTGTTGTTCCACTCCTCAAGCGTCAGATCATCGATCGGTGCCCACACACCATTGATGCCCGCATTGGCAATAACAGCATCAAGCCGGCCGAAACGTTCGACAAGTTCAGCCGCTGCGCCGCGCATCTGAGATTCATTGGAAATATCCGCCTTCAGCAACACAGCCTGACCGCCATCCGACACAATCTCCCGCACCACATCCGCTAGATCATCTTCGCTGTGTCCCAGCGCCCCAATGGCATATCCTTCCCGTGCAAGAACAAGCGCTGATGCGCGTCCTATGCCGGACCCCGCTCCCGTAACCAACGCCACCCGTTTGCTCATGCCACTACCCCCACTGATCGATCCGTTCAGAACTAGGGGCGGGGCTCGTTGGTTCCAGCTTTAACCTGGGTTTAGACAGCTCATGGTCTGAGGCGATTTCTCAAACCAACCTGTATCGACCCCGGCTCGCGAGAATCTACAGGGGAAACCGGATATGCGCGAAGATGGTTTCGCCTCAGTGGAATGAAAAACCCGGCTCTTTCTGCCGAATTGCGCAGGATTGCGACGATATCTCCCCTGAGCGCCTAAGGCGCTCTTACGGCTCCACCGGAACCCCCTGCTTGCGGGTCCACAAGGACTGCATGAACATCCGCAACCGCTCGATCTCGACAAAGACAACCGGCGTCATGAACAATGTCAGCACCTGGCTGACCAGAAGACCGCCGACGACGGCGACGCCGAGGGGTTGGCGCAGTTCGGAGCTTGCCCCCGCTCCGATCGCGATCGGAAGGGCTCCGAGCAGGGCGCAGAACGTCGTCATCATGATTGGCCGGAAGCGGCGCACGGCAGCCTGGTGGATGGCATCCAACGTTGCGTGATGTTCGTCGCGCTGCAGCGACAGGGCAACGTCGATCATCATGATCGCGTTCTTCTTGACAATCCCGATCAGCATGAGAAGACCGATCAGCGCGATGATCGACAGGTCGAAGCCGCAAATCTTCAAGGTCAAGAGAGCGCCGAACGCCGCAGATGGAAGACCGGACAAAATCGTCAGCGGGTGCAGGAAACTCTCGTAGAACACGCCGAGCACCACATAGATCGTCAGCACCGCCGCGCCGATCAACAGGCCGGTATTGCCGCTTGCCTGTTCGAATATCTGGGCGGCACCGGCATAGTTGGTGCTGACGGATGCGGGGAGTTTGATCTCCTGCTTCAGCGCGTCGATCCGTGCCGTTGCCGTGCCAAGCGAAACGCCCTGCGGCAGATTGAACGACAGCGTCACTGCGGTCAGCTGCCCGGTCTGGTTGACCGTCACCGGGCCTGCCTCGCGGGTCACCCGGGCAAAACTGGAAAGCGGCACCAGCGCGCCGGAGGACGATGGTACGCGAATGGCGGCCAATGTCTGCTCGTTCCAGGGCAGAGACTGATCATATTCGAGGATGACGTCGTAATTGTTGCCGGTCGTCTGGATCTGGGTGACGACGAAACTGCCAAAAGCCGCCTCCAGCGTCGTCCTGAGGGCCTCGGCTGTGATGCCGAAACTGCTCGCCCGATCGTTATCGACCATGACATGGGCCTGCAGGGCGTTGTTTTGCAGATCGGAGGCAACATCGACGAAAAGAGCCGGCTCGGCGCGCATCGCGTCGCCCAGTGTCTGCGACCATTGCCGGGCTGCAGCGGCATTGATGGATTGCAGGACCACCTGGTAAAGGCTTTGCGTGCTGCGCCCGCCAAACCGCAGGCTTTGCGACGGGGTAATAAAGGCTTTCAATCCGGGCACAGCAGAGAGCGAATGCCGCAGGCTTTTCAAGGTCTCGTCAAGCGGCCGCCGTGCATCGCGGCTTTTCAGCTGCACGAGCAGGGAACCGGTATTCAGCGCCGACCCCCCAGGTCCGGCTCCCAGCGTCGAGGTGACGTGCTGAACGTCCGGATCTGCCGAAACGATCGACGCCGCCTGCGCCTGCAATGCGCTCATCGCCTGATAGGAAATATCCTGCCGCGCCTGCGTCGATACGGTGAGGATACCGATGTCCTCCGTCGGAAAGAAGCTGCGTGGCAGGCTTGCAAACATCCAGCCGGTGGCGGCCAGCGTCGCAACGAACACCATCATGACGATGGCCCGATGCTCCAGGCACAAGCCGACGGCGCGTCCATAGCCTGCCGTCACTCTGTCGAATATTCCTTCACGCGCGCTATCCCCATGCTGTTGCTGCGGCAGGCGCGCCGCCAGCATCGGCGTGACGGTCAGCGACACGACGGCCGACGACAGAATGGCCAGGGTGACGACCACGCCGAATTCATTGAGGACGCGGCCGACAATACCGCCCATCAACAGGATCGGCAGAAACACGGCAACCAGGGAAATCGACATGGAGATGATGGTCCCCGTCACTTCGCGGCTGCCTTCGATGGCAGCCTCAAAGGGCGCAACACCTTCCTCCACCTTGCGGACGATGTTTTCCAGCATCACGATGGCATCATCGACGACAAGCCCGACGGAAAGCGTCAGCCCGAGCAGCGAGATATTGTCGATGGAAAAGCCGAGCACATACATGAAGCCGACGGTGGAAATCAGCGAGAGCGGCACGGTCAGCGCAGGGATCAATGTTGCCGAAACGCGCCTCAGAAACAGGAAGATCACCAGGACAACGAGGCCGATGGTGATCGCCAGCGTCGTCTCGACATCGTTCACCGAAGCGCGAATGGAGACCGAGGCGTCGTTGACGATATTGATATGCATGCCCGGTGGCAGCCCCGCCTGCAGTTCCGGAACCTTGGCCAGGATGGCATCGACAACAGCGACGGTATTGGCGCCCGGCTGGCGCTGGATGGCGAGCGCAATGGAGGGCTTTCCGTCGAGCCAGCTGCCCTGATTGATGGCGGAAACGCTGTCCTGGACCTTGGCGACATCCCCCAGCCGCACGATCCGGCCGCCCGGCTGCGCGATGATGAGCGTCTTGAAGGCATCGGCATCGGAGCGCTGGGTGGGTATATCCACGGTCAACGCCTGCGATCCGTTCTGCAATGTACCGACCGGCGACTGATTGTTGGCAGCAGACAGGGTCGAGGCCAGACCGTTCAGCGACAGGCCGCGGCTATCCAGCTTGCGCGGATCGACCTCGATCCTCACGGCATAGGCCTTCGCGCCGAAAACCTGCGCCTGGGCGACGCCCGAAATGGTCGAAAGCGCCGGCGAGATGATGTTTTCCGCCACATCATCCATCTTCGACAGAGGTCCGCCATCTCCCGTCAGCGCCAGGATCAGCACTGCGGCATCGGCCGGATTTGCCTTGCGGTAGCTCGGCGGCGTCGTCAGGTTATCCGGCAGCTGGCGTTGCGCGCGCGCAATCGCCGCCTGAACGTCGGCGGCTGCGGCATCGATATCGCGCGACAGGTCGAACTGGATGGTGATCTGGGTATTTCCGAGCGAAGAGCTGGCGCTGATCGTGTCGATCCCGGCGATCGTTTCGAATTGCTTGATTAACGGTGTCGCGACCGAACTCGCCATCGTGTCGGGCGACGCACCGGCCAGCTGCGCCGAAACGTTGATCGTGGGAAAATCCGCCTGCGGCAACGCGGCGACCGGCAGCTGAGAATAGGCCGACACGCCGGCGAGAATAACGCCGACGATCAACAGGATGGTGGCGACCGGCCGGCGAATGAAGATTTCGGAGAATGTCATTTCGCGGTGTCTCCGCCGGCTGGAACGCCAGAGCCCTTCCCCGGCAACACGGGCGCCGCCGCCGTGCCGCCGCTGGCGGCAGCGATCCTCACCCGGCTTCCATCGCTCAAGCCTGCCTGCCCTTCGACAACAACCGTCTCGCCGTCCTTCAAACCGCTCGTCACGCCCGCCGTGTCCCCGGCATTGAAGGCGACCGTCACCTTGCGCTGTTCGACGGTTTTGTCCGGCTTGACCACATAGCCGATTGATCCATCGCCATTCGGCTGAAGAGCCACGACCGGCACCAGCACGAGACTATCTCGTGCGCCGGCATTGACTTCGGCATCCACCGACTGCCCCGGCCACAGCGCCTGCGTGTCATTGGACAGCAGCGCCCGCAGCTTGAAAGTGCCGGACGCCGGATCGACCGCGTTGTCGATGAAGACGATTGGGCCTGTTACAGCGTTGCCGTCGCGATCAGCAAGCATGGCTGACACGGACACCGTCAGCACCTTGTTTGCCAAAGCGGACCGGGCGAGATCGAGATCCGCTTCCGATAGCACGAATTCGGCATAGACGGGCGCCATCTGCGTCAGCGTCGCGACCTCAGCACCGGCGGAGAGATAGGCACCAAGCGATGGGATGACGACGCCGAGCTTGCCGTCAAATGGTGCCGTAATCCGGGTCTGCGTCAGTGCAACCTGGTCGGCATGCAGGGTGGCATTGTCGATGCCGACAGCTGCCGTCGCCTGTTTAACGGCAGACACCGCATCGTCATATTGCTGGCGGGTATCGGCGCCGTCGCTGTTCAGCTTTTCGATGCGCTGGAGGGTGGTATTGGCATTGTCGAGAGCAGCCTGGTCCCTGGCAAGAACGGCTGTGTCGCGTTCAATGTTTGCCCTGATCGTCCGGTCGTCCAACTGAACCAGCACGTCGCCGGTCTTGACGCTGTCGCCATCCTTGACCAGAACTTTTGTCACAGTTCCAGCCGCCGGGCTGCTGAGAGCGGTCGATGCGATGGGCGTGATCGTGCCAATCGTTTGGCGAAGGACCGGCAACGACCCGGCCTTCGCCGTGGCCACCGCCACGGTGACGGCCTGAATGCCTGTCTGCGCAGGCGCATTGTCCGCAGCGATTGCACCAGCCGGCTGAGCGGGCGATGCGGGCGAAATTCGCTCGGAGATGAAAGAGGGCAGATAAGGCGCCAGCTGCGCCCGAAAAAAGAAAATGCCGCCTGCGGCAACGAACAGGAAAATCAACCAAATCCGCAGCCGCATCAAACTGTCTTTCTAAAAAGAGAGCATGTCGATCATATCGGAAAATATAACCTACAGAGCCATAGTCGCTTCACGCCAACATACCCTGTCCCGCTTCTCTTTATGCATTAAATTCTGTCCATGCGCGCAGATTTCCGTTGCCACAACCTGGGTCTGGCGAACGGCTATTTCTTGCGGGAGGGTAACCCTCTCTCCCCGGTTTCAACTTTGTAATGGCGCCGTAGCGACCAGCATCGCGGCGGCAGTCCGCAGAAACGCCGGCCTCCCCTTTACCGTGGGAGGCCGGCGCAAATTTCAGGATCAGGCGACTTTGACCGTTATGGCATCGACGCCATCGACATGGCCGGCCATCACGTCGCCGGAAACGACCGCACCGACGCCTGCGGGGGTTCCTGCGAAAATCAGATCGCCAGCTTTCAATTCGAACAAGCGCGAAAGATAGGCGATCATTTCAGGCACCTTCCAGAGCATCTGGTTGAGATCGCCATTCTGGCGCAGCTCGCCATTGACCTTCAGCCAGATTGCGCCGGCCGCCGGATGACCGACCTTGGAAACGGGATGCAGGACGCTGCAGGGTGCGGAGGCCTCGAAAGCCTTACCCGTCTCCCATGGCCGGCCGGCCTTCTTGGCTTCTCCCTGCAGGTCGCGGCGCGTCATGTCGAGGCCGACGCCGTAGCCGAAAACGTGATCCAGCGCATTTTCGACCGCAATGTCGGTGCCGCCCTTGTGCAGCGCCACGATCAGCTCGATCTCGTGATGGACATCCTTGCTCTCGCTTGGATAGGGGAAATCCCGGCCGGGGGGCACCAGCGTATCGGGATTCTTCTGGAAGAAGAACGGCGGCTCCTTGTTCGGGTCGTGGCCCATCTCGACCGCATGGTCGGCGAAGTTGCGGCCAACGCAGTAGATGCGGTGGACGGGAAAGAGCGCGTCGGTACCGGCGACCGGCATGGTGGGGACAGGCTCGGGGGTGAAGACATAGTTCGTGAGGTGAGGCATTTGGTTCATTATCGCGCTCCTGCGTAATATTCGATGCGTTTTTCGAAGTGTTCGACCGCCGCAGACAGCAACATGGCTGCGGCGAACAGAATGAGGGTGAGAGCCCAGAACCGCTCCATGTCGAAACTGCGGGAATACAGTTCGAAGAGTTCCCCGTAGCCGATGATGGAGACCAGAATCTGACCGATGACGACGCCCTTGACCCCGCGGATGAGGCCGATGCGGATGCCCGCGAGGATTTCCGGAAGGGCGGAGAGAAGAACGATCTTGGTAAAGATCGTCCAGCGGGAGGCGCCATAGCAGCGCCCCATTTCGATCAGCGATGGCGGAACCTGCATGACGCCGGCCCGCGCATCGAGCACGATGATCCAGACAGCGAACAGGAACACCGTGACGAAGACGGTGGTTTCGCCTAGACCGAAGAGGATCATCAGGATCGGCACCAGCGCAGAGAGTGGCGCGCTGACGAACATGTTGACCCAGAGACCGAAGATATTATCGACGATCCTCACCCGGCCCATCAGGACACCGAGGGGAACCCCGACGATAATGGCGAGCGCCATCCCGTAGACGAACGAGCGCAGCGTGATCACCGTGGCGCTTTGCCAGGATCCCGTCTGGACAAGGCTGAAACCCGCCGCGATCACCGAGGTCATCGGCGGGATCAGGAAGATCAGATCCAGCCGCCCGACGATTTCCCACAGCAAGGCCCACATCACAAGCGACGCCATCATGGGAATGCGAATACCGAAAAGGGTCATGTCACCTACTCCGCATATTGGCGCAGCCCCTGCCAGATTTCCTCGACGACGTCGAGATAACCGGCATCGCGGCGGATGTCGTCGGGTGTGGCGGAGCGGTCGATGCGCGGATCGATGATCTGGGAAATACGGCCCGGCCGTGGCGACAGGAGCACGATGCGATCCGACACATAGACAGCCTCTTCGATCGAGTGGGTGACGAAGATGAAGGTTTTCTTCTCCAGATCGACCAGCCGCAACAGGTCTTCCTGGAACTTGCGCCGGTTCTGCTCGTCGACCGCCGAGAACGGCTCGTCAAGGAGAAGGACATCGGCATTGACTGCAAAGGCCCGTGCGATGCCGACGCGCTGGCGCATGCCACCGGAAAGCTCGTGCGGATATTTGTCCTCAAAGCCTGCAAGGCCCACTTCCTCAATATAGCGGCGGGCGGTCGCGTTGCGCTGCGCAACCGATATGCCCTTCAACTCCAGGCCAAAACCGACATTGCGAAGCACGGTCGCCCAGGGCATCAGGGCAAAGTCTTGAAAGACGAAGGCGCGTTCAGGACCCGGACCGGTGACCACCTTTCCATTGACGCGGATTTCGCCCGAGGTCGATGGGACAAGGCCGGCAATGATCTTCAACAGCGTGGTCTTGCCGCAACCGGAAGGACCGAGAAGCGTCGTCAGCTTGCCGCGCTCGAAACCCAGATTGATGCCGCGCAGCGCTTCGATTTCCCCATATTGCTTGCAGATTTCCCGGACCTCGACGACAGCGTCACCGACCTTTGCAGCCGTTGGGCCATTGGCGTAAGAAAGCGCAGTATTTGCCATCTTACTTCCTCCTTTTTTCAGGACGCAGCACATGCGTTTCGAAATATTGCAGGCCCGCCAGCGTCAGCGTCGAGACCGCGATGATGGAGGCGACCGACGCATACATATGCGCATAATTGGCCACCGACCGGTGATAGGTGATGAGATCGCCGATACCCGTCGGCGTGATCAAAAGTTCCGCCAGCATCACGCCGATGAAGCCGGCGGCGATACCCAAACGCAGTCCGGCAAACAGGACTGGCGATGCATCCGGAATGATGATCTTGAAGATCTGCTGCAGGCGCGTTCCCTGGAAGGAGCGGCACATATCCACAAGTGACGGATTGACGTGGCGCACCGCCTTGTAGGCATTGAGCACGATCACAGGCAGCGCCAGCATGATGACTGCAAGTGTCTTTGCCGTCAGCCCGATCCCGTAGATGAAGGTGACGAGCGGCACGAGTGCCGCCATCGGCGCCGCCTGAAGCACGATGAAAACAGGTGCGAGCAGCCATTCCACTTTGGAAGACAATCCCATGGCAACGCCAAGCGCGATGCCGAGGACGGCTGAGACGGCGACACCAAGAACAAGCGGCTGCAGTGTCAGGAAATACGCATAGAACATGCTGCCATCAAACAGCATTTCAAAAAAGGCCATCACCGTCTCGCTGAAGGTGGGGAACGCGAAGCTGATGGGGATCAACCCCGCGATCTCCCAGGCGCCAAACAGGATTGCCAGCGACAGCAGGACCCAGAAGGACCGCCTCTCTTCTGCAAACCTGAAAAGCGTCGCGCCGGCCGTGACCGGAGCTTTCTTGGCTCCGATCCCGTCGGTCAGTTTGGTGGGGGACACGGACATCTGCATCCTACTTCGTGCCTGCCTTGGCGAGGGCCGCGTTCAGCGCGCCGAGGCTCCAGAAATCCTCGACCTTCAGTTCTTTCGGATCGCCGGTCAGCGCACCCGATACCGTGTAAAAATCGAAATCGTCGCGGGCCGCATCTTCGCCGCCGCCATTCAGCGGCATGCCGGGAGCGGCCTCCGTGAAATAGGGCTCGATATCGGCGATCATGTCGGGGGTCGCATCCGGAAGCAGCTTGTATTTCTCACGCAGCGCCACGATCGACTTCGGATCGGCCGCAACCTCGCGCCAGGTCGTCAGGATAGCCTCGACCAGGATTTCGACATCCTTCTCATTGGCCGTCAGATAGTCCGTATTGGCAAAAAGCGCCTCGTCGGTGGCCGCGACTTCCCCGAGCGGCAGGAAGGCAAACTTGCCCGGCGCTTCCTTTTCCAGGATGCGCTTGCCGGACGAATCAACAATTGTCGCCTTGACGTTGCCTTGAAGCAGCGCACCGGTGCGCACTTCGGCGCCCGGCACATAGGCGATATTGGAATATTTGATGCCGTTCTTGTCAGCCATCAGCTGCATGATGGCTTCCGTGCCCGACCCGCGCGAATGGACGGCTATTTCCTGCCCGTCGAGATCTTTCCAGTCCTTGTAGAATTCGGAATTGACGACCGGATAGAACTGCAGCTTGCTCAGCTGCATGAACACGCGGATCGGCGCCTTGACCTTCTGCAACAGCGCATAGGGTCCGCCGATGCCGATATCGGCCTGCCCGCTGACCACGGCCTGTGCCGCGATATCCTCGCTCTTCAAATATGTGACCTGGACATCGACGCCCTTCTCCTTGGCCCGCTCCAGCGCGACCAGCAGATGCAGCGATTCCACCGTCGCGATGTCACCAAAGGCGATCCGCATCGGATCGGCCCAGGCCGCGGCCGGCAATACGGCGGCAGCCGAAAAAACGGCGGCGGCGGCATAGGCCCGAATCCTTTTGGAAAAATTCCTCATTTTGTTCTCCTCCCGTTGAATGGGCCCTCCTCAGAACCCAATTTCAAACCAATTCTGTATTAATACGCCATTGTGTCAACCAATTTGTTTGACATTCTCCTCTGACAGCTCAAACGTCGAAGCATATAGAGGGCACCAAATAACCAATAAGCTATTGCTTTAAAACACTTTATTTTCGACTCAGAAAATTACAATTTTTATATCGCGATCGTTGACACCACAGTGCTCACAAATTATAAGAAAACCCAATTCAAAATTGGTTTCGATAACATGGACGAAAAAACCGACTTTTCAGCCCTCGCAAAACTCAAGGGATTTCTGGCCACCGCCGTCTTGCCCGACGACGGTAGATTGCCTCCCGAGCGCGAACTGGCGGAATCCCTGGATATAGGCCGCGCGGTCTTGCGCAAGGCCTTGGCAACCCTGCAGGCCGAGGGCGTGGTCTGGCGGCATGTGGGCAAAGGCACATTCACCGGTGATCGCCCGATCGACACGGTCGCCGATATCAACTCCATGGTTCAAAGAACGAACCCGCTTGAAGTGATGGGCGCACGCATCGCCTTTGAACCGGAAGTGACGCGGTGCGCTGCGCTGAATGCAACGGCGGCACAGATCGCCGAGATGCGCAGCTGCATGCAAAAGGCGCAGCAGGCGCCGACCTGGCGCCTTTACGAACAATGGGACAATAAACTACACCGCACCATCGGCGAGGCATCGCAGAACTCGCTGCTGCTTGGCCTTCTCGATACGCTGAACGCCGTTCGCCGGGCCGTCACGTGGGGGCGGCTGCGCGACACCCCCCTGCGCCCGCCCGCTGACCATCACAGCTTTGCCGAACATGCACGCATCGTCCAGGCCATCGCCGACCGCGACCCGGCGGCAGCCGCCGAAGCTATGCGAAAACACCTGCGCAGCGTCGAAAGCCGCATGCGCGACACCGGCTGACCGGCAACAGATTCTCCGCATCCCCACAGACCGGCAAGTGAAGTGCCGTCCGCAGGAACATTAATCCTCCGGCTTGCGTGCAAGGTTTTGGATTACACCGGTCAACCCGAGTGGTAGCCGCCATCGACCGGCAACGTCACACCGGTGACAAATTGGGCGGCGGGGGAGGCGAGGAACAGTACGGGGCCGACGAGGTCGGCTGTTGTTCCCCAGCGTTTCAGGGCGGAGCGTTCGGCGATCTTTTGCGCGCTGTCTGGGACAGACCAGAGCGCCCGGGTCATCTCGGTCTTGTGATAACCGGGGCCGATTGCGTTGACCCGGACGCCGTCGCGGCCATATTTGTGAGCAAGAGCCCGGGTCAAACCGACGATCCCCGTCTTGCTCGCCGTATAGGCTGGCACTGTTTCATCGGCGAGATAGCTGAGCATCGAGGCAAAATTGATGATGCTGCCACCCGATATTTTGAGCAATGGAAAAGCTGCCCGCGACAGCCGCATCGCGCTTGATAGATTGATGTCCATGACATCGAGAAAGGTCTCTTCGTCCCATTCGGCATCGGGGCGCGCGACGCCCTGGCAGTTGACCAGAACGTCCAGGCTCGAAAAACCGGCGAAAAAGCTTTTGACGTCCTCATTGCTGCGGACATCGAACAAGCGGAAATCGATAGCGGCGTAATCCGCATTCGCCTTGCATTCGGCGATCTTTGCGGCGGACGAACCGCTGGCGACAACCGTTGCACCGGCGCGGGAAAAGCCTTCGGCGATGGCGAGCCCGATGCCGCTGGTGCCGCCGGAGATGACGACAGACTTTCCAGCGAACTGCTGTTCCGGGAAGGCCTTGTTTTCGCTATCCATGTTCATGTTCAGTCTTCCGTTTCAAATCAGTGTTTTCAGCGCAGCAATGACCATGTCTTCCGTGACCGGCATCGGCTCGTTATGGATGATTTCGCCCGGCCTGCAGGACCGCCGCGCGACGATCGCAAGCTTCTCATCCGACGCATCCGCAATACCGATATCGGCGAGCCGCACCGGAAGACGAACCTTGGCGCAGAAGGCGCGGACCCTTTCGAATTCGTCCTCAAGCCCATGCAGCTTCAGACCGGCGAGGACGCCGATCGCGACTTTTTCGCCATGCAGATGGTGATGCACATCTTCAAGCTCGCACAGGCCATGATGAATGGCATGGGCGGCGGCAACGCCGCCGGATTCAAAACCGATGCCGGAGAGCAGGATATTGGCCTCCACGACGCGCTCCAGCGCCGGACCTGCCGTTTTTGCGTCGCATTCCGCAAGCGCCTGGGCCCCGTGCGCAAAGATGGTGTCGCGGCACAGGCGGGCAATCTCATGGGCAATCGAAATGCCAGGGATCGTCATGCAGTTGCGCGCCCCGCTGCGGCGGCAGGAATCGGCCTCATAGAATGTGGCGAGCGCGTCACCGATGCCGGCAGCCAGAAACCGGGCCGGTGCCTTGGCGATCAGCGCGGTATCCACCAGCACCAAATCGGGATTGCGCGGCAGGAACGTGTCATAGGCAACGGTGCCATCGTCGTTATAGATGACCGCAAGCGCGCTGCAGGGTGCATCCGAGGCTGCGATGGTCGGAAAGACGATGACCGGCAGGTCCAGATCGCGTGCCGCCGCCTTTGCCGTATCCAGCGCCTTGCCGCCGCCCGCCCCGATAATGATATCGGCGCCCGATTTGCGCGCGGCCTCCACGAGTGCTGCAATCTGGCTTTCGCTGCATTCGCCACCATGGCGGATGACCAGCGCTTCGATCTTGCCATTGCAGGCCTCGGTGACCGGTTCCACCAGCAGATCGAAGATGCCGTTGTCGAGCAGGATGGCGGCTTTCGATCCGTAGGATGCGGCCTCAGCACCCAGATTGGCGATGCTGCCGGGGCCCTGAATGTAGCGTCCGGGAAAGCGCGCACCTCTGGTGGCGACAGCCTCTGCTGCTCTTACCAGCATACATAGCCTCCATCGGCCAGAACGATCGAACCGGTCATCAGGCTGGAAGCGTCACTGGCAAGAAAGAGAATGACGGACGCCACTTCATCCGGGCGGCCCATCCGGTTCATCGGCGTGCCGCCGACCCAGTGCTTGTACATGTCCGCATCATCGTAGACATATTTGTTCATGTCGGTGTCGATATAGGTCGGAGCGACCGCATTGACGCGCACGCCGCGCGCACCCCATTCGGCAGCCAGTGACCGGGTCAGATGATGAACAGCAGCTTTCGAGGCATTGTAGTTTGCCTGTTCCTGCGGCCGGTTGACGATGAAACCAGACATCGACCCGACATTGACGATGGACCCGGACTGGCGCTCCAGCATCGAACGGCCGAAGGCGCGGCAGCACCAGAACAACCCGTTGAGATTGACATCGACAACCTTGTTCCAGACATCATCTGCCATGGTTTCGGCCGGGTGATTGCTGATGGCGATGCCGGCATTGTTGACGAGAATATCCACCCGCCCATGGCGCGCGACGATCGCATCGTGAACGGATTGGACGCGGGCAACATCGGTGACATCGAGTTGCTCGCTATCGACGGAAAATCCTTTTTCGCGCATAGCGGCCGTCGAGGCGGCAAGCAGATCCGGGTTCATATCGGTCAGCACGACGGTCGCGCCTGCCTCCGCCAGGGCCTCCACGGCCGATAGGCCGATGCCGCGCGCCGCGCCGGTGACGACGGCAACCTTGCCCGTGAGCTTGAATTTGTCGAGATACATGGTGGTCTCCCCCAAAGGTTAAACGGTTAAGCGGCTTGAATGGCCGGCGATGTCTGCAGCCCGGCAAGCGTTGCGATCAGATTGAACGGATCGGCCGGTAAACAGCCACCCGGAAAAACGAGGTCGCCGCGATGCGGTTCCGGCCAGGCGATGACCCGCATGCCGGCCGACAGTCCCGCCTGCGCGCCGACGGGGCTGTCCTCGACCACGACGCAATCCTGCGCCCGTACGTTCAAAAGATGCGCCGCGCGCTGATACGGCTCCGGGTCCGGTTTGCCTTGACGCACGTCATTGCGCGTCACGCTGATGAGGCCTGGGCGCGAAAGCCCGGTTGCCCGCAGATTGGCATCGGCGATCATCCGGTCCGAATTCGAGACGATAGCATAAGGGATATGGTGGCGGGCGAGCAGCTCAAGCACCGCATCGACGCCCGCGCGCCGTTTCAAGGAGGGTGCGAGCGCCAGATAGGCGGCGTGTTTTGCAGCCACAAGGTCATCCAGAGTGAGATTCAGACCAATCGCTTCGACCAGCGCCGCATGGCAGTTGGCCATCGACATGCCGGTGATACGCTCAGCAAAACCGTCCGGGATTGTTCGGCCATGCCGTGCCACGGCATCGACGAGCGCTTCATAATGCGTCGGTTCGCTGTCGATCAGCGTGCCATCCATGTCGAAGAGAACAGCGGAAATCGTCATGATGGCAACCTGTCGAGATCGTCGTAGAGCGCCTGGCTGTGATGATAGAGTTTTTCGAAGAAGGCCTGCATCGGACGATAGGTCTCAGCCCATGCCGGATCCGGCAGGATTTCCTCTGAAAAGGACACATACTGGCCGGCGGCCGCTTCGATCGAGCCGAATTGTCCCGTTGCCGTTGCCGCCATTGCGGCACAGCCGACAATGCCACATTCGGCTTCCTGCGGAACCACGATCGGGATGCCGTAGACACTGGCCTTGATCGTCATCCAGAGCTTGGTGCGGGCACCACCGCCGGATGCGATAATGCGTTCTAGTTTTTCGCCGGACGCCTCCTCCATGATCGTAATATGCCGTTTGACGGCAAAAGCGACGCCTTCGAGAACAGCGCGGTGCATATGCGCCAGCCCATGTGCTGCGGCAAGACCGAAGAACTGGGCGCGCGCATTGCGGTGGTCGCCAAAACGCTCGCCGGCCAGATAGGGCACGAAGAACAGGCGATCCGAACCCGCCGGCGCCTGCGCCGCCTTCTCGACGATCTCACTATAGCCGAGCTGTTTTTCGTGAAAGGCCCGCCGCGCCCAGCGCATCGCATCGCCGCCGGATTCCAACAGCATGAACGCACCCCAGTTGCCCTCGACCGTGCCGACATTGGAAATCGACGGATCGAGCAGCGGCTTGCGGGAAATCGCTGTGATGATCGAGGACGTGCCCATCACCTCGGAACCGAGCCCAGGGCGGCAGACACCGGAGCCGAGCAAGGCCGCCGGATAGTCGGCGCAACCGACGAGGACAGGCGTGCCGGCAAGAAGCCCGGTTTCCAGCGCCGCAGCCTGCGTCACCGTGCCCAGCACGTCGAGCGGGTTGCGGATCGGCAGCAGCTTGCTCCGATCCAGCCCCAGCATGTCGCACATGCTCTCAGACCAGTTGCCGGTTTCCGGGTTCATCAGGAAGCTGGCGCAGGCCTCGGTGCGGTCCATCGCCCGCTCGCCTGTCAGCCGCAGGTTGATGAAATCCTTCGGCATCATCACGGCGGTGGCGCGGTGATAGGCATCGGGATCGTTGTCGCGGATCCATTGCAGCTTGAAGGCGGGCCAGGCCGGCGTCGGCGGATTGGAGCTTTCGCTAAGATAATCCTGCGGATGATGGGCGGCTTCGAATGCGGTGACGTAACCGATCGTACGCTTGTCGTTCCAGAGCGGCACGGTCTTGCGGGTCAGCTGTCCGTCGTCATCGATCAGCACCGTTCCATGCATCTGGCCGCAAGCGGCGATAGCGACGATCCGGCCGCGCGCATCTTCGACCTGGTCGAGCACGCTGCGGATTGCCTGGACCACACCGCGCCACCAATCCAATGGGCGCTGTTCCGACCAGCCAAAGGCCGGCACGATCTGTTCGTGCTCCTGTGCGGCGATGGCAAGCACGCGGCCCCGATCATCGACAAGGGCAGCGCGGACGCTGCCTGTGCCGACGTCGATTGCCAGTGAAAGGTCCTTGGTCATGGGCTCTGTCCGGAATGCTGATATCATCTGTCTGTTTCGCAAACGGCCTGCGAAACCACTTCTTTTAAAAGACCTTACCGCTTGAAGATCGTCGATGCATACTGAAGAAGCATCGCGCCGATGATGATGCAGCCCATGAAGACCTGCTGGTGATACCCAGGCACACGCGCCAGGTTCATCATGTTGGCGATGATGCCGAGAACCAGGACGCCGATCAGGGTATTGATGACGCCGCCGCGCCCGCCCATCAGGCTGGCGCCGCCGATGACGACGGCGGCGATGGCATCGAGTTCGGCGCCGACGCCGATATTGGCCGATCCGACGCCGGTGCGGCTGGTGGAGACGATGCCGGCAAGAGCGGCGAGAAAGCCGGAGATGACATAGACCGACATCGTATAATGGGCGACCGGAATACCCGACAGACGGACAGCTTCCGCATTCGAGCCGATCGCTTTGACCAGGCGGCCGAAACGGGTGAAGGCCAGAACGATACCGGCGATGGCGAAAACGATCGCCATCAGGATGATCGGATAGGGAATGCCGATCAGGGAACCGGAGCCGAAGCCTGTGATAAAGGCGCCCGCCTCACCCATGACGATCGGCTGTCCGGTCGAGACGATATAGGAAAGACCGCGCGCAATGGTCATCATGGCGAGCGTCGTGACGAAGGGTGGCAGCTTCAGATAGGCAACGAGACCACCGGAAACGGCGCCGCAGAGACCGCCGGCGATCACCGCAGCACCGATGGCAACGCCAGGAGAATATTGCTGGATCAGAATGGCCGATATGACGCTGCCGAGGGCAGCGATGGAACCGACCGACAGGTCGATGCCGCGCGTCAGGATGACGAACAGCATGCCGACGGCCATGAGGCTGGTGCCCGAAATCTGGCGAAGCACGTTGACCAGATTTCGCTGCGTGAGAAAGACGTCGGACATTGACGCTGCCACGATCAGCAAGGCGATCAGGATCACGAACGTGCCGTAGCGATGTAGCATGCTGCTGATATTGATCGAGCGGCGCGGGCCGGTTTCGGCTATGTCTGTCATGGCTGTACCCATCAGTGTGCTGGTTCTTGTTGCAAGGGACCGGACGTGCTGACCATCGCCAGCTTGAGAAGTTTTTCCTCCGAATAGTCCTGCGGCTCGAGGCTTCCGGTCAGATGCCCTTCCCGCATGACCAGCACCCGGTCGCACAGGCCGAACAGTTCGAGATGTTCGGAGGAAATCACCAGGACGGCGCGGCCTTCCGCAGCGAGCGACTTGATCAGCGAATAGATCTCCGTCTTGGCACCGACATCGACACCACGGGTGGGCTCATCGAAAATCAGCACGGCGCCATCAGCATGAAACCATTTTGCCAGAACGACCTTCTGCTGGTTGCCGCCTGATAGGCTCGATACCGGATCACCGAGATCGCCCGCCTTGATGCGCAGCCGCGCGGCAAGCTTTTCGACTGTGGCGCGTTCTTTCGCCCGCTTGATAAAGCCGAAGGCATTCACCAAAGGGCCAAGTTTGGTCATCGTCGCATTGGTCCGGATCGGAAAATCGAGGATGACGCCCTGCTCCTTGCGGTTTTCCGGAACGAGCCCGATGCCGGCTCTGACACCATCTCTGGGCGAGCGTGGCTTGAACTCCTTGCCGTTGATCAGGATGCGGCCGCTCCTCGCCTTCTCGGCGCCAAAGATCAGCCGGACCAGCTCCGTGCGGCCAGCCCCGACAAGTCCGCCGAGCCCGACAATTTCGCCGGCTCTGACGCTGAGCGACACGCTCTTGACGCGGTTGCCGTCCGAGAGATTCTCGACCTTAAGGACTTCTTGGCCCGGACTGCGTGCGACATCCTCGCCGAACAGCGCTTTCAGCGATCGGCCGACCATCATGTTGATGACGTCCTCGATCCCGACTTCGGAGCGATCGACCGTCTTCACCGAGGCGCCGTCCTTCATGACGGTGATGCGATCGGCAATGCGGAAGACCTCATCCAGCCGGTGGGAAATGTAGATGATGCCGACGCCACGGTCGCGCAGCGTCCGAATGATACCGAGAAGCCGTTCCGCATCACGCACGGCAAGAACCGCAGTCGGTTCGTCGAAGACGATGATGCGGACATTCCGGGAAAGGGCTTTGGCGATCTCCACCACCTGCTGGTGAGCGAGCGAAAGATCGGAGACGGTCATGCGCGGATTGATGTCAAAGCCGAGGCTGGAGATCAAAGCGGTGGCGCGCCGGTTGAGATCGCCCCAGGAGATCAGCGATGGAATTTCCGCAAGAAAGATGTTCTCGGCGACGGTCAGATCCGTCGCAAGTGCCATTTCCTGATGGATAACAGCAATGCCGCGCTGCAGCGCATCGGCCGGGCTGCGAAAATTCTGCGGCTCGCCGCCGACTTCAACCGTGCCGCCGTCAGGAACATATTCGCCGCCGAGCACGCGCATCAGCGTCGATTTTCCGGCCCCATTTTCACCCAGCAGCGCATGCACTTCGCCCGCACGCAGCGCAAAATCGACGCCGCGCAGCGCATGCACACCCCCGAACGATTTGCGGATACCCGTCAGTTCAACAAGTTTGGTCATGACACAGGTTCTTCACGTACCCGGCGTCCTGGAACGCCACGGTCCGAAGCGAAAACCGGCTCCGGTCCGACATGGAAAAGGAGAGATAAACGGCGGGCGCTTTTACGCCCCGCCGTCACCCGGGAGGATCAGCGGCTTAAAAGACAGCGTCTGCCTTGTAATACTGATCGACATTGTCCTTCGTGATCGCCACCGGCTTGGTATAGGTGATCTTCGGCGTGGCGGCCGGCAATGTTCCCTCGATTGCCTGCTTGGCCATATCGACGGCAGTTGCCGCGACAACAGCCGGATCGTTGAGGCCGGTTGCGCCATAGGTGCCGCCCTTGATCATCTGGAGCGCTTCCTTCTGACCATCGGCAGCAGCAACCAGCAGCACACCGTCAAGGCGTCCGGCCTGTTCCAGCGCCTTCTGGGCACCCAGAACCATCGAATCGTTTTCACCGAGAACGACGTTGATCTCAGGGTTCGCAGTCAAAAGGTCTTCCATCGCCTTCAGGCCGCCCTCATTGCCCCACAGACCCCAGCCTTGGCCGACGACTTCGAAATTGGCGCGGCCTTCATTGCGGAGCTGGCCTTCAAGCAGGCCGGCGAGCACGCCGAGGCGGCGCTCCTGGCCGACTTCATTGCCCTTATCCCCAGACAGAAGAGCGATCTTCAGCGCCTTGCCCTTGGTCTGATCGGCGATCCACTGACCGACGAGCTGGCCGTTCTGGCCGTTTGACGACTGGATCAACGTGACGAAATCAGCCTTGGAATCCAGCGTTGAATCAATGACGAAAACCTTGACGCCGGCAGCCGATGCGGCATTGACGGCCGGAACCAGACCCTGGCTGTCGCGCGGATTGATGATCAGCGCCTGGATGCCCTGGGCAACCATGTCCTCGACATCGGCAATCTGCTTGTTGAGATCGTTTTGCGCATCAACGGCGATGATTTCGCAGCCGACTTCCGCCCCATGTTTTTTCGCCGACACTTCCTGTGCTGCAAAGTAAGGGGCATCGAGCGTTTTCATCGACACGCCAATCTTGCAATCGGCAGCCTGGGCCGCCGAAAGGGCGGCGGCGGATACAGCTGCCGCAAGCGCCAGCTTCAATGTCGTCTTCTTGATCAGGTTCATGGAATTCCTCCTCCACTTGAATTTGAGCCGCCAGGTGTCCTCTGATGGTTTAAGTAGCGTAATTACATAAAATATCGGCGTCAATATGGATTTAGCGGATTTATTCAGCAATTTTGTAATTAAACGGCTAAAAAATTCTCTTGTGCGAAAATTGAGAATTATTTATGTAGTGAAATTACCAATTGGAGGGCTTTCATGATACGGGAACCGATTTCCAGCACCGTCGATATCGACAAGGGCGGCATGAGCGGCAATACCGGTCGCTACGAAAAGCGGCTGAGCGCGCTCGACGGGCTTTATGAGGACCAGGCCGCCTTCAGCGCCCTTCTCACATCCACCCGCGACCCCGTCGTCTATGATGTCGAAGACTTCAAGCCGGGCACGCATTCCGGAGATCTGATCTATGGCGTCACCCGGATGAATCCGGGCCGTGTCGGCAACGAATATTTCCTGACCCGCGGCCATATCCACGCCAAGGCGGATCGCCCCGAGATTTACTACGGGCAGAAGGGGAATGGCCTGATGCAGCTGGAATCACCGGATGGCGAAACCCGCATCATCGAGATCGCCCCGCAAACCATCTGCTACGTGCCGCCCTTCTGGATCCACCGGTCCATCAATGTCGGCAACGAGGACCTGGTGATGGTGTTCGCCTATCCATCCGATAGCGGCCAGGATTACGGCATCATCGAGACATCCAACGGCATGCGCCACCGTATCGTCGCAACGGCTGCCGGCGGATGGGAAATGATCGACAACAAGGCCTACAAGCCGCGCACCACCGCCACCGTCAACGCGCTGATGAAAACCTACGCCTGAAACACGCCCAATCCAGACAAGGACATGCCATGCTAAACCCGATTGATCTCATCGCCAGCCTGGGCGTCGTTCCCGTCATCGCCATCGAGCGCGTCGAAGACGCAGTGCCGCTGGCCGACGCGCTGCTCGAAGGCGGCCTGCCCGTTGCCGAAATCACCTTCCGCACCGAGGCCGCAGCCGATGTGCTCGCCACTATCCGCGACGCGCGGCCGGAACTCTGCATCGGCGCCGGCACCATTCTCGACCGGGATAACCTCGCCCGCGCCGTTGCATCCGGTGCGCGCTTCGGGCTGGCGCCAGGTTACGATCCCGAGATCGTCGATGCAGCGAAGGCAGCCGGCATGCCGTTTTGCCCCGGCATCATGACCCCGTCCGACCTGTCGCTGGCTGCAGCACGCGGCGTGCGCCTGGCGAAATTCTTCCCCGCAGGCATTGCCGGCGGCCCCAAGGCGCTGGCCGGCATTTCTGCCCCCTTCGCCCATCTCAATATCCGCTTTATCCCGACCGGCGGCGTCACCGAGGCGACGATCGGCGAATGGCTGGCGCTGAAAGCCGTGGTCGCCGTCGGCGGCACCTGGATCGCCAAGACTGAGGATATTCGCGAAGGCCGGTTCGCCGAGATTGCAAAATCTGCAGCATCAGCCGTTCGCGTTGCCAAGCAAGCCCTGGAGAAACGCGCGTGATCTATAGCCCCGCGACGCAGCCGACCCTTTACTTCATCGGCGTGACCACAACCAAAAGCTCGATCATGAAGGTCTTTCCGGCCTGGGCGCAATTCCTCGGCCTGAAGGACGCTGTCATAAAGGGCATCGATTTCAAGCTGCATGACGATCCCGCTGCCTATCGCGCTGCCGTGGAATTCATCCGCGACGATCCGCTCTCGATGGGCGCATTGGTCACGACCCACAAGATCGACCTCTATGCCGCCTGCAAGGACCTCTTCGACGTCATCGATCCGCATGCATCCCTGATGGGCGAGACCAGCTGCATTTCCAAACGGGACGGCAAGCTGATCTGCCATGCCAAGGACCCCATCTCGTCCGGCCTGTCGATCGATGGGTTTCTCGGCCAAGGATATTTCGGGACGAACGGCGCCGAACTCTTTTCCATGGGCGCTGGCGGTTCCACCATCGCCATCACCTGGCATCTGATGCGGGCATCACGCGGACATGCCGTGCCCTCGCGCATCGTCGTGTCCAACAGAAGCCAGCACCGGCTCGACGAAATTCGTGCCATTCATGCCGGGATCGAAACGGCGGTCCCGATCGACTATATCCTTGCGCCCAAAGCCGAAGATAACGATGCCGTTTTGAAAACCTTGAAGCCCGGCTCTCTCGTCATCAATGCGACCGGCCTTGGAAAAGACGCGCCGGGCTCGCCGCTGTCGGATGCGGCGGTTTTTCCGGAGCGCGCCGTCGTCTGGGACCTCAACTATCGCGGCGACCTGATTTTTCTTGATCAGGCCCGCGCGCAGGAAAAGGACCGGGCGCTTACCGTCGTTGATGGCTGGACTTATTTCCTGCACGGCTGGACGCAGGTGATCGCCGAAGTTTTCGCGATCGATATCCCGGCCTCCGGCCCCGTATTCGACCAGATTTCCGATATCGCATTGAAGGCGGCAGGACGATGATCTCAGCGCAGCGCATTCTTGTCACACCCCGGTCTCTGACGGCGGAACCGCATCCCGATATCGAGCGCTTGCGCGACGATGGATATGAGATCGTCTATTCCACCGCCGGAGCAATGCCTGCAGAGGACGAACTGGTGGCGCTCGTTCCGGGCTGTGTCGGCTGGCTGGCCGGCGTTGAACCGGTCACCCGCCGCGTGCTCGATGCCGCAACGGACCTGCGCGTTATCAGCCGCAATGGCGTCGGCATCGACAACCTTCCGGTGGACATCCTGTCCGAAAAAGGCGTGAAAATCGTGATTGCCGAGGGCGCCAACGCCATGGGCGTGGCGGAGCTGACGATCGGTCTCCTGTTCAGCGCTTTGCGTGCCATCCCGCTTTCGGATGCGGGCATCAAGAAAGGCGGCTGGCCACGCGTTCGCGGGCTGGAAATCCAGAACCGCGTGATCGGTATTATCGGCTGCGGCGCGATCGGCCGCGAAGTGGCGCGCATGGTGATCGGCCTTGGCGCTTCCGTCGTCGCGTTCGACCCGGCGCGACCCAATCTCGACCTGCCCTCCTCCCGGTTTTCCTATGCCGGCATCGACGATATTCTCGACAGCTGTGACGTGCTGACATTGCATTGCCCGCTGCCGCGCGATGGCTCCACCCTCATTTCACCCGAGCGGATCGGCCGGATGAAGAAGAGTGCCGTGATCATCAACACGGCGCGGGCGCGGCTGATCGATGAACCCGCCCTGATCGAAGCACTCGACGAAGGACGGCTGAGCGCCTATGCGACGGATGTTTTCGACCAGGAGCCACCGGCATCCCTGTCGCTTGCTTCCCACCCGCGCGTGGTCGCCACCAGCCATATTGGCGGATTCACGGAAGAAAGCGTCGATCGCGCCACCCGCATCGCCGCCAACAACCTGATCGCAGCCCTGAAGGCGTCATGACACAATGACGGACAAGCTGGTCGAAATCCCGTTGGATCGCTCTCTTTCAAAGGCGCTGGCGCAGCCGGTTGCAGCCGGCAACACACGCTTTCATTGGCTCGGCCAGGCCGGGTTCATCATCGAGACCAGCACATTCCGCATGGTCATCGATCCCTATCTCTCGGATACGCTGGCGGAAAAATATCGCGGCACCGCCCGCCCCCATGAACGCATGATGCCGGCGCCAATCGCGCCGGCCGATTTGGCGCCGGTCGATCTGGTTCTGTGTACCCATCATCACACCGACCATATGGACCCCGGCACGCTGATCCCGCTGATGGCGGCAAACCCTCATGCGTCTCTCGTTGCGCCACGGGCATCCCTATCCACTGTTCGCGAACGCTCAGGGCTTCCTGACGGCCGGCTTTGCCTGATGAATGCGGGAGAGACGCTGACGATTGATGGCATCACCATGACCGCGACCCGCGCCGCGCATGAAACGCTCGAGACGGACGACGCCGGCAATCATCGTTTCCTCGGCTATCTCATCGATACCGGAAATGTGCGTATCTGGCATTCCGGTGATTCCATCCCATTTGAAGGCCTCGCTGCGGATATCGCAGCATTGAAACCGGATCTGGCCCTTTTGCCCGTCAATGGCCGCAGGGCTGAACTTTCCAACAATGGAGTGCCGGGAAATTTCACGCTCGACGAGGCGATCGGCGTTGCCACCGAGATTGGCTGCACTGCAATGGTCGCCCACCACTACGGCCTTTTCGCCTTCAACACGGAGGATCCGGATCGTATCGATGCCGCAAGCGAACGCACCGCTTCTCTCCGTGTTGTGCGGGCACGCGCAGCAATTGCACTCGAATGGCGCAAAGGCTAGCATCAAGCCGCACTGCGGCCAAGATCCGGGTGAATGCGAATGACATGAAGGCGGCTGCAATGGATACTGATACAGGCGCGGACCTGCGCACCAACCCGAACCGCAATGTCATTGAGGTGATCAGGACCATGCGCTCGCAATTGCGCAAATCCGATCGGAAAGTCGCCGATATCGTCCTGCAGGACCCGCGCCGCATCATCACGGCGACGGTTGGGGAAACTGCGGCCCTTGCCGAAGTCAGCCAGCCGACCGTCGTGCGGTTTGCAAACGCGATCGGTTGCAACGGCTTCCAGGATTTCAAGATACGGCTGGCGCAAAGCCTGGCGCTTGGAACACCCGCCACCCATTCCGTGTTGCTCGGCACGGATGAGCCCGAAGTCATCACCGAGAAGATCTTCGATTATACGATGACCAGCCTCGACTGGGCGCGCAATCATCTCGACAAGGCCGCCGTGCAACGGGCGATCGATCTGCTCTGCGAAGCGCAATATATCGAGTTCTTCGGCTTTGGCGCATCTGGAGTGGTCGCCCGTGACGCGCAGCAGAAGTTCCCGCTATTCGGCGTTCCCTGCGGCGCGCAGCTGGATTCGCACCAGCAATTGATGGTCGCCTCGATGATGAAGCCGGGGGATATTGCCTTCGTCATTTCCAATACGGGAACAACCCGCTCGATCATCGAGATCGCCCGCATTGCCCGCGAAAACGGTGCCAAGATTATCGGCATGACCGGCTCGGATTCGCTTCTGACCACCTATTGCGACGTATCGATCATCGTGGAGACGCTGGAAAATACCAATACCTACACGCCGACGATCTCGCGCATCGCAGCCCTCGTCGTCATCGACATTCTCTCCACCGCCGTCGGCATGCGCAGGCCGCAGGAAGAGCAGGCACGCGTCAGCCGCATGAAACGGCAGCTGACGGACATGCGCCGCATGCAGCCGCTTTAACCGCCCCGAAGGGAAATCAGCCGATACGCCGCCGGGGCTAACCCGACAGCGGCGCATCGACAGCATGACATTTAGCTGAGGGGGATTGCGTTGCCGTCCTTGCTCGCCTGATAGACCATGGAAAGGTCGTCATATTTACGGCCGATGGCGGCTGCCCGCTCCTGCAGCTGCGAGCGCTGCGGCTCCGGCGCCTGATCGATCAGGGCGTGGATTGATTGCCCCTTCCAAAAGGCATTCGTCCGGTTATAGCCGCCGGGCTCCAGCGTGAAGACCTCCTTCAGGATTTTCAGGTCGTGGGGAATGGCGAAGGCATCGCGGGAATCCTCGTGGCTGAAGAAATAGAAGAAATTATCGAAGCCGGCCCAGGTGATCGCCGAAAGGCACATTGAACAAGGTTCATGGGTCGATAGGAAAATAAGCTCGCGCGAGTCCGGCCGCTCGGAGCCGGTCATTTCGTAGAACCGCTTCAACGTATGGACTTCCCCGTGCCAAAGCGGGTTTTCGGTCTCGTTGTTGGTTTCGACGAGAACGGTCGATAGATCCGATTTCCGCAGCAAGGCGGCGCCGAAAATCTTGTTGCCAGCGGCCACGCCCATCTCTGTGGCCGGGATGATGCCGGTTTCCATCGTTGAGAGCAGGGCATCCAGCAGTTTCAGTGTTTCATTGTGGTCAGTCATCTCATTGTCCTTGGAGATTTGCAGGCAATTGTCCGGGTGCCATACGGGCCGGACCGGAAGGTTGATGGGGGCTTAATGGGCTTGAGCCGCAAGCAGCGGCACCTCGGCGCCCGCAGCGTCATAGAGTTTGCCGTTGAGAAAATAGTCGCCGTCGTGAAGCCGGGCGATATCCTGATAGCGGATACTCCGCTCGACGCCTGCGACGAACACGGACTGCTGGTCGGAATTGCCCGATTTGATGTGATTGAACAGCAGGTTGAGCACAATTGCCATCAGGGCGGCAGAGCTGATGCCGGAATGGAAGATCGTGGCGAACCAGGCAGGGAAGTGCTCGTAGAAGCCCGGAGACGCGATCGGGATCATGCCGAAGCCAATCGAGGTCGCCACAATCACCAGGTTCATATTGTTGTTGTAGTCCACCTTCGAAAGGGTGCGGATGCCGCTTGCCGCCACCGTGCCGAAAAGCACGATCCCGGCACCGCCGAGGACGGAACTTGGAACGGCTGCCACCACGCGGCCCACGACCGGCAGGAGGCCCAAGGCAACCAGGAAAAGGCCGCCCGTTGCCACGACATACCGGCTCTTCACGCCGGTTACGGCGACCAGCCCGACATTTTGTGCAAACGCACTCTGTGTGAATGATCCGAAAACGGGAGCGATGATGCTCGACAGCATGTCCGCGCGCAGCCCATCGCCAAGGCGGCGGGAATCGACCTTGGTCTCGACGATCTCGCCGACGGCCAGAATATCCGCCGACGTCTCGACGAGCGTGACCATGATGACGATGAACATCGAGACAATCGCCGCGATTTCGAACGTGGGATAGCCAAAGTGGAAGATCGCCGGAAGCGCGAAGAACTGGCCGTTCGGCACCTGCGAAAAGTCGGTCATGCCGGCGACGTAGGCAATCCCGGTGCCGATGACGATGGCAAGCAGGATGGACAGCCGCGAAATCGAGGCGCTTCCGAGCTTGCTCAGCAACAGCACGATGGCAAGGGTTACGGCAGCCAGCTGGATGTTGGCGGGGCTTCCAAAATCCGGCGCCTTGCTGTTGCCGCCCATCGCCCAGAATGCGGCGACCGGCATCAGCGTCAGGCCGATGGTCGTGATGACGATGCCCGTGACGAGCGGCGGAAAGAAGCGCGTGATTCGGGAAAAGACCGGCGTGATCAAAAGACCGATCACGGACGCCACGATGACCGCACCGAGAATGGCCTGGATGCCGCCATTGCCGGAGATTGCCACCATGGTCGCGACGCCTGAGAACGAAACACCCTGCACCAGCGGCAGGCGGCTGCCGAAAAATGGCAGGCCAAGCGTCTGAAGAATGGTGGCGAGCCCGCCGGCGAACAGCGACGCCGTCACCAAAAGCCCGATATCGCTGGTGCTGAGCCCGGCCGCTTGTCCGAGAATAAGCGGCACGGCAACGATACCGCCATACATCGTCAAAACATGTTGAAGCCCATAGGCGAGATTGGCTCCCATGCCGAGCTTTTCATCTTCCGGCCGCGTGCTAAACGCACTGTCCTCTTCTTTATGTGCCAAGGTAAACTCCTCCATACCTTTGCAAGCGTCTTCGCTTTGGATTGCACCCCTGTCGATCAGGCGTTGCGGCAGAGCCATCGGGGCTAAGGCCATGCCGGAGCTGAACTCATGCCTGAAAGAGGGACCACTGCGGTTTGTGGCCATTGCGGCGCAAAAGGCGGGTGTCCCGGTCGCCGCCAACGCGAACTGCGTGGTGAAAGAAGGTGTCGGATTGCATGCCTTACCAGCTCCATAGTTGCACCGGCTTTCCGGCCAGCTTCGCTAGGACCCTGTTCCGGAAGGTGCGAATTCCGGATCGTCATCAACACGTGTTGAGCGGGGTATTTCTGGCAGGGCTTTGCCTGCGGTGTCCCAAACCTGCATTCTTTTCGCGGAACCTGTCAACCAGACACCTGGGCGATGCCGCCGCCGTATCATGGGGACGTTTCCGCGTATTCCGCCTGAATATGGACCGCAACTCAGTGAATAACCCAATTAAATCAGCGTGCCGCCATTTCCAAACGGCGTGTCGCCGATGCCATCGTCTCGAAAAAGACGAAACACCTTCGCGAAAGTCGAGGGAAATCTCGTTCGGTAAAACGCATCATCGCCATCACTTGTAGCCCGTCATTTCCAGATATCCCCGGCCCTTATGCGTCCCGGAAATCTGGACTGGGCCCTCCCAATAAGGAAAACGCGTGTTCATCCAGGCATTGGGGTTCAAAGCCGATGCCGTGACGCTCAAGCCTTTTCCGGGGACTTCGATGGTCCAGGTGAGCGGCAGTTGACGGCCCGCCACCTCCTGGCTGCTGGTTGGCGTCAGGATGACCTCACCGGGCTTCAACGGCGCCGGCGTTCCGTCCGATGCGATCCACGTTCCCGTCACGTAGCCGGACTTGTCGTCGCGCACACGGAAAGCCATCAGCTTGGCACCATCATCGAAATGCAGCGAAAACCAGTCCCAGCCGCTTTGATTGTCAGACAGAGGCTGGCTTGACCATTCCCGGTCAAGCCAGGCCTTTCCGGTAACTTCGACATGCCCCTGCGGCGTATCCAGCGTTCCCGTGACCGAATAGAACGGCTGCGAATAATAGTAGCTGGCCTGCCCGGCGTCGGATTTTATCGAATAGCCGTTCTCACCATGTTTCACCAGCGGTCCATCTGCCAGAAGCTTGAGGTCGTATCGAAAATCGAGACCACTGGCGGACAAGTCCAGGCTGGAAAGATCGAATGCCGTGCCGGAAGGGCTCCTCATTGTCCAATCGTCGATAAAAGCTGAGAACGGATTTGCTTTCACACCCGCCTGCCCCACACCGCCGCGTGCCAGTTTTTCGGAGACGAAATGGTGGCTTGGCGTCGTCAGGGCCGCGTTGCCCATCCAGACCTGCGGGCTCGACCAGCCTGCGGCTTCGCCGGGTTTCAAGGCCGACCGGAAAAGAGTCCACTGGATGCCGTAGTCGGTTCCATCCGGGCCTTTCAGATTTGCGGTGATGTACCACCATTCGATGCGGAAATCGGGATGCGCTCCAAAATCATCCGGAAATTGGAATTCCGTTCCGCGCTGCGGGACGGCAAAACCATCCGCGCTGGTGCCAAGCCCTGCAAAGCCTTGCGCCCAGGCGGTTGCTCCCACCCAACACGAGAAAATGACCGCAATCAAAACAGACGACGTTCTAGCGTTCATTGGAAAACACCTTCAGAAGATCGGCCGGTGATATCAGCATCAGCCGCCTGAGCGGAATAAGCGCTGCCAGCAGCGCGGCGGCGAGCGCGTAGAAACCCAGCACAACCCAATCCATCGGAAACAGATGCATCGGCAAACGCCATCCGAAAGCCTCGACATTGACGACGCTTAGCAGAACCCAGGCCATGCCGATCCCGACCGGCACTGCGGCAACGAAGGTGAAGATCGCAAGCAGCATGGTACGGGCAAGTTCGAGCAGGACCAGATGTCTCATGGTCAGCCCCAAAGCCCAGAGTGGCGCGATCTGCGGGAGCCGCATTCCCGATAGCGTCAGCAGACTTGCAAACATCGCCAATCCCGCGACGCCGAGCGTCATCACGTTGAGAACGGCGGTCACGGCGAAGGTCCGTTCGAAGATCTCCAGCGATTTTTCCTTGATGCTGGCCTGATCGACAACATTCTGAGAGGGAAGGTCGAATACCGATCGCAGCTCGTCAGCAATCGCATTCGGATCCGCGGCATCGATCCGCAGCGCATATCTGAGCCTCGGTGCTTCGGGATAATGGGTCATGAACCCGTCAAGGCCGACCATGGCCTGGGCCGTGGGGTTGCCATAGTCGGAATAGACGCCGACGACCACCGTCTTCCAGCCGCCGGGCAGAACAAGCGGGGCGCCGAGCTCAAGATGCGCCCGCCTGAAGAGCTGCTCGTTGATCAAGGCGCCGCTCCCGGCTTCGACCCTGTCCCAGACATCAGGTGCCTGTTGTAAAAGCGGCCAGTTCCGGCGGTAGAGCGGATCGTCCTTGATCCCGAAGACCTGTCCCATCTGCCCGGCGAAGTTCCCTTGCGTATTCCACACCGGCAGGACCGCATCGACCCGCGTGCTTGCCCAATTGCTGATTTCGCTGCCTTCCGCGTCCGATCGTGCGGTGACGTAGAGTTGGGCTGCCAGGCGCTGATCCAGCCAGCCGGTGAATGTCAACCGGAAACTCGACACCATCGTCCCGACACCAACATTGGCAGACAGAGCAAGCAGCAGCGCCATCAGCGCCAGCGACAGCCCGGAAACCTGCTGGCGCGCATCCGCCCAGAACCATGACGACAGCGGTCCAGCCGCAAGCCTCTGGGCTGCAGCCAGAAGAAGACTGAGAACAACGGGCAGGAGCAGAACCGATCCCAGCAAGAGAGCGCCAAGAACGCCGAACCCCGCGACCAGGCCCGTGCCCCATTTCGCCAGTCCGAAAGACAACAGCAGAAAGAGGATGGCAGCCACCGCCTGAAAACGCAAAAGCCCCTCCGACGCGAGCGCCCAGGCCCGGGGGTGAGCTGGCGCAAGGATCGGCATGCGCCAGACCCGCCAGAGGCTTTGCGCCGCCGAAACGAGCGTTCCGAGAATGGCGATGCCAAGACCCGTTGCCCACCATTCGGGCCGCAGCGTCAGCGTGCCCGGAACATTCGCTCCGTACAGGCCCTGAAGGGTCGCTGCCACATTTGGCAGTAAAGCCGACGCCATCAAGTATCCGAGTGCGATGCCCGCAAGGCCCGCGACAGCCGAGAGCGCCAGAAGCTCGGCGAGAAGCAGCCCGACCAGCGCGCGTGCCGAAAGGCCGATGGACCGGAGCGTGCGGAACGTCGATCGCCGCTGCTCGAAGGCAAGACCGATGGCGGAATAGACGATGAACAGCCCGACGGCGAAGGCCAGCATGCCGAAAGCCGTGAGGTTGAGATGGAAGCTTCCGGTCAGCCGCGAGAGATCCCCCTGCGGGTCCGGAGCCTTGACAATCAACCCTGCAGAGACGTCTTCAAGTGTGACGCGGCGTTCCTGCTGCTTGGGAGAAACGATCATACGGCTGATCATGGAAGGCTGGTTCAGGAGCGTCTGGGCAATGCCGATATCGACGATCGCCGTTCCGGGAGGAACGCTTTCGGATATAGTCAACGGCGCCGGCTCTTTCCCGCGCAGTGATGCCGCAGTTGCGGCGTTCACGATCATGAGGCCGGGCGGTGATGTGAAGGCAATGAGGTCCCCGCCTCCACTGATGTCGACCTGGCTTGCACCCTCCGGTAAACTTATGGGGTCAAGACCGATGATATGCAGGCGGCCCGTCCCGACGCGGAGATCCCCTTCAAGGACCGGGGAGACAAGCCAGCCGCCACGCCTCAACGCGATGTAATCCGTCTGGGCAATCGAACTGCCATCCTGCGTGACGATCTGCGACAGCCTGTCGCCGCCCAGCATCGCGGCGGCGCGATCATAGCTGGCGCGCGCTTCCGCATTGACCGCCTGCACGCCGGACCACAAGGCCGTCGCAAGAGACAGCCCGAGAAACAGCATCGCGAATTGGAGGGGCCGGCGGCGCCAATGTGACAGGAGCGCGCGCAATGCCGTTGCCAGCATCAGGCTATCTTTCCCGCATGAAGATGCATGCGGCCGTCCAGCATCCCGGCCAGCCGCTGCGAATGCGTCGCCATCAAAAGACCAGCGCCGGTCTGCGCCACAAGTTCAAGCATCAGCGACAGGACGGCATCGCCTGTCGCCTCATCCAGGTTTCCCGTCGGCTCGTCGGCAAGAATGAGTTTCGGCTTGGCCGCAAGCGTCCGGCCGATCGCCACACGCTGTTGCTGGCCGCCGGAAAGCTGCTCTGGATATCGCGTGAGAAGACTGCGCAATCCCAGCCGCCCGGTGAGCGTGTCAAGCCACGTCCTATCCTGGCGTCCGGCGAGCCGGGCATGAAAGGAGAGATTGTCGCCAATGTTCAGTGACGGAATGAGGTTGAATTGCTGGAAGACCAGGCCGACGACGTTGCGGCGCATCGCAGCCCTGCCGGGCTCGCTCATATCAGCGATTTCAAGTCCATCGACGACGATCGCTCCGGCATCGGGCGCATCGAGCCCGGCGACGAGATGGAGAAGCGTGCTTTTACCACTTCCTGATTCACCCGTCAGCGCTAGCGTCCTGCCGGCTTCCAGCGTCAGGCGGATATCATTGAGGACATCCAGACGGCCTTCGGCCGTCGTGTAGGTTTTCCGGACGTTCTGGACTGAAAGAAGAGGCATGCGATATCCGAGTTGTGACGCGGTTCTTAACATTCATCCGTCAAGGCCGATCCGTCTACACGCTGATGTGATAAAGCTAGGGCTCCGGAAGCAGAAACCCAGCGAACAGCCGAAATGACGCTGGAAATTCCTGAGCCCACGGCTTGAAACGCCTCAGCCTGTCCATGGGTCCCCACCGGCCGGCAGGGGAGATAGCTTGTGTGCAGCTTTCCAAGACCTATGTTTAAGGCCAGGTGATCGCAGCAGTATGGCCGAGTGCGGCATGTCCTGACATAGCGATTTCAAACTAGATTTAAGAATGGGATGGAGAACCGAATGGATGGGATCAACCAATCTTCCAAGCCTATGGGGCCTGTCGTTAGGACATCGACCCCAAAGGCTTTGGTCTCTCTGATCCGAAATCCGCTGGATGCTCTGCCACCGGCAATTTTTAATGAACCCATCGTCTTTTCGAAGATGGGCGGCGATGTGAAGATCTATATTGCCGATCCTGCCCTGATCCATGAAGCGCTTGTCAAGAACGCAGATGCGCTGGGCAAGGGTGAGCAGGTTCGCCGGGCATTGGGTCCTGCCCTTGGCCAAGGCTTGCTGACGGCGGATGGCGCCCACTGGAAATGGCAGCGGCAGTCGGCCGCCTCGGCCTTCCGCCATGACAAGTTGCTTGATCTGCAACCGGCAATGATTTCCGCAGCCGAGGCGACCAGGGACCGCTGGCTGGAAATGCCGTCAGGGAAAGTCGATGTCGGGCACGAAATGATGCGGACGACATTTGACATCATTGTCGAGACGATGATGTCGGGCGGCCATGGCATCGATGTCGTCAAGGTCGAAAAAAGCATTTCCGATTTCCTCGGGCCGACGGGGTGGACTTTCGCGTTCAGCGTGGTGGGCGCGCCCGAATGGATGCCCTATCCCGGCCGCCGGAAATCGCGGGCGGCCGTCACATTCCTTCGCTCGAGCCTTGCAGGGGTGATCGCGGACCGGCGCAAGAGCGGGGAAGACCGTCATGATCTCGTCTCCATGCTCCTGGCAGCGGTTGATCCGGAAACAGGCAGGACGATGAGCGACGAGGAGATCGTCGATAATCTCATGACATTCATCACGGCTGGCCATGAAACCACCGCACTCGGCCTGGCATGGACATTCGACCTGCTTGCGCGCCACCCGGAATGCAAGGAACGTGTGATTTCCGAAATCGACGCCGTGACCGCAGGAGCACCGCTGGCGTCAGAGCATATTGCGAAACTCACCTATACCCGCCAGGTCTTTTCCGAGGCCATGCGGCTCTACCCGCCTGCACCCGTCATCACCCGAACGGCCATGCAGGATTTCCGGCTTGGCGGTTTTCACATCCCGGCGGGGACGGTGATGTATGTGCCCATCTACGCCGTCCATCATCACAGGTCGATCTGGACGAACCCCGAAGCGTTCGACCCCGAGCGTTTCACAGCCGAAAACACCAAGCAAAGACACCGCTATGCTTACATGCCCTTCGGTGCCGGACCCCGCGTCTGCATCGGCAGCGCCTTTGCCATGATGGAGGCGGTTGCTGTCCTTTCGGTCCTGCTCAAGACATTCCATCTGTCTTCGACGACCGCCACACCGCCAACGCCTGTGATGAAGGTCACGTTGAGACCCAAACAGCGCCTGCTCATGCATGTGGAAAAGCGGCACGCTTAGCCACCCTGCCGCAAGCGCCTGCGGGATATCTGTTTGATGCGGGCATTCTGCGTGTCGATGCCGACGATACCCGTTCCGGATCGGGCTACCTGGCCGACATCGTTAACCGGCGGTTAACCAAGGGTGGACGCCGCTGAAACATTCAAGGGTATGTCGCGTTTCCAATCTGCAAGTTTGGGGAGCCGCATGGAAATAGATCGAATTGAATGGCTGCGCGAAGCGCGTCAGCCCCACAGTTACCGGCGAATGTACGGCCTCGTCGTCATGATCATAGCGAACGCCTCCACCACCCCGGCGGAGAAACGCATGGCTGACTATATCATGGGTCTCTTGAAGGATGTGATGGAACTGGCCGTGGCCAATGCGTCGATCCTGACGAAAGCCCGCATCGGATTCACGCATCTGACCGAGATTGTCGTTGAAGCTGAATGCAACCAAACAACCAGAAACAGCGCCTGAGAGATGCCGCCGCGACCGTCAAGACAGGAGTTTCCTGTCTGACGTGAGAGAGCAGTTTGGCGGAGGATTGGAAAGACCAGTCAGGCACGGAACCATCCATCCCTTCTGCCCGTTTTGCGTCGAAGGAGAATGCCATGCCGATAACTGATCATGATAAATCAACGACTGCTGACGATGTCAGCCCAACTGACAAGCAACCGGCCGCTGGTGTCGATGATGGGAGCATGGCCGCTGAGAAACGCAAGCCGACGCCAAAAAAGCCAAAGCCCAATGAACCCGATCCGGAAGAGGTACAATATCCCGGCTATTTCAAGGGTGACGGCAGTCTCTGACGCCATAGACGAGATGCGGGCCTTGCACGAATCGGGGCTATCTTTACGGCGTCGTGATGTCGCAACAACCAATATGGCGCCATGATGCCCAAACGCCGCTCAGAGTTTCTGATCCTTGCCATCATCGTCGTCGCCATCGGCTTCGCGCTGATGGCTTTCATAGGCCCGATGTTGAAAGCGCTTGGCTGGCCATCTTGAATGCCGTCAACATGAACGATGAGTGCCGGGCGTGTAGGGGATAGCTTGCGGTGCGGATGGAAGCGGGTGGGAGAATATGCAGATGCCTGAAAATCTGGAGAGCACTGACCGGCACGGGGAAAGCCGGAGTATCGCCTCCGCATTGGTTGCCGATGCGATCGACAGCCTGATGGCCCAAGGCATGGGGGACCACGATGCGATCAGTGCTCTTGAAACCGCGCTGCAGACCCGCCGCATCACATTGGACATGCAGATTGCCCAGGACTGATTGTAAAAGAGAAATCATCGGAGACTCAACGCAGCCAGACCGAGCGACGCGGTGCGAAAGTTGGGGTCAATCTGCCTGGATTTACACAAACCGGCACGGCCCGAACGGACACGCGCAAACCGCTGGCAGAAGCCGTTGCAACAAATTGGAGCGCCGCGAGTTTAAAGAGCGCAACATAATCACACCTGTGGAGCTCCCTTTGAAAAAAATTGTCACCGGTTTGTTGGTCGTGGTTGTTGTAGGCGCCGCAGCCGGCGCATATGTGCTGCTCGATCGTGAAGAAGCGACGGTTTCTGTTGATCAGGGATATGGCGCTTCGCCCGTTTTGCCGAAACCCAATCCGACCATCATTCCAACCGTCAATATTGCCGAAGCGTCATCCTGGCCGGAAGGCAAGACGCCAACGCCCGCTGAGGGTTTCAAGGTCAATGCCTTCGCCAAGGATTTTGACCATCCAAGGTGGATTCATGTTCTTCCCAACGGCGACGTGCTGATTGCCGAAACCAACAAGCCGCCGAAAGAAGAGACCGGCTTCAGCCCCAAAGCCTGGGTCATGGGCCTCGTCATGGGCCAGGCCGGCGCGCAGGTGCCGAGCGCCAATCGCATCACGCTTGTGCGCGATGCCGATGGCGACGGGATTGCTGAAATCCGCTCACCCTTTCTGGAGGGGCTGAACTCCCCCTTCGGCATGACGCTGTCCAACGGCAAGCTCTATGTCGCCAATACCGATGCCATCGTGGCTTTTCCGTACAATGACGGAGATACCAAGATCACGGCGGCGCCTGAAAAGATCGCCGACTTGCCGGGCGGTCCTATCAACCATCATTGGACGAAGGACGTGATTGCCAGCGCCGACGGAACGAAGCTCTATGCCACGGTCGGCTCCAACAGCAATGTCGGTGAAAACGGCATTGCTGCCGAGGAAAATCGCGCTGCGGTTTTGGAGATCGATATTGCCACCCGCGCAGTCCGTCTGTTTGCGTCAGGCCTCAGAAACCCGAACGGCCTGTCCTGGCAGCCGGATAGCGGCGCGCTGTGGGTTGCCGTCAACGAACGCGACGAAATCGGCAGCGATCTGGTTCCGGATTATATGACGTCGGTCAAGGATGGTGGCTTTTACGGCTGGCCTTACAGTTACTATGGCCAGCATGTCGATACGCGCGTGACACCGCAACGGCCGGAGCTGGTGGAAAAAGCCATCGTTCCAGACTATGCGCTCGGTCCGCATACAGCATCGCTGGGTCTGACATTCTACACCGGCGACCTGTTTGGCGAGAGTTACAAGAACGGCGCCTTTGTGGGGCAGCACGGATCGTGGAACAGAAAACCGAGGAGCGGTTACAAGGTTGTCTTTGTGCCTTTTGCGCAGGGAAAGCCGGCAGGACAGCCGCAGGACATTCTGACGGGCTTCATCGGCGGCGATGATAAGGCAATGGGCCGGCCTGTGGGCGTCGCCGTTGATAAAACGGGCGCGTTGCTTGTCGCTGACGATGTCGGCAACACGATCTGGCGTGTGACACGCTAACTGCTCTCGAAAATGGCGTAAGAGGCGAAGGCGTTTACCGGTTTCTGCTGTGCGAACGCTTTGCCGACGCGTCATTCTCATTTGACGGCGGCTCTTAGCAACATGTGAGGCTTCCCGTCACATTTTCTTGCTGAGAAACGGTGAACCCTTGATGCCAAAACGCCAGGGAACGTCAGCCGCCTTGGTAATACCAATACGAAGTCCGGCAGTTACCGCCGACGGCTTTGATGGGATGGTAAGACTGAAAATAGCGTCGGACAGGGAAAGGCCATTGAGGCCGCCTGTAATGGCCAGCGCCTGGCAGAGGCGTCCGGGACCGGAACACAGCAGAGCAGGATTGACCATCGCCCGTCTCTGCCGCATCAGATCCAAACCCGACAGAGGCTCCAAGGCTCGGATCAAGACGACGCTTGCCGTATGGCAGACGAAATTCAGGCACCAGTGAATGCCGTAGGAACGATAGACGTAGATGCTCGACGGTGGCCCGAACATTGCCCGGTTTCGAGGGGTCTGGCCGTTGTACGTGTGCGACGCTGGATCGTCATCCGTATAGGCTTCGGTTTCGACGATCAGACCGCCAACGCCGCCAACAGCGAATTCAGCGCCAATCAAATCCATCGCGACAGCGGGTGCAGGGCGATCGAAAAAAGCGTGCATCCACTCCCGGTCAACTGTCATCGATGCGTGTTTCCTGTTGTTTTGCGCTCCGCACAAAGGCATGCATGACCGACTTTGAGAAGAGTGCTAATGGCCAAATCGACGCCCCCCAAGGCGCTGCCCTACAATTTTTGCTCTCTCAGTCCATCCCGGTCGAGAAGTGATCGGCATTTACCATGTTGATTAAAGGGACGGTAACCCGCCCGGGTGTGTGCTGTGCGCCAACTGCATTTGGAGGATTCACAAATGCCGCAAGGTTGGATGTTCATCGCAGCCCTGATCGCCTGCGCACTCAGTCTTCTGGCCATCAAGAACGATCCGCCGGATGCAACTCCATCTCCGTCGTTCGTCGTGCTGAAGCGAACACCCTGATTACTATTGAAAGTCATGGGTGCTCTTATCATCGGCCTTGACCCATGTGTAATTTGCCCAGACGCTGCGAGAAATCTCTTCAAGTGTGGCGTAGTCGGCCTCGAAATCTTCCAGGAGCGTGAGAAAACCGCTCGTCTGCTCGACCTCCTGCGGGGTCAGATATCCCCATTCACACTCTTCGCAATGGGCATAAATGTCCTCTGTTGTTCCGTTGCGAAAGAGGAACAGCCGGCCTTGGCGGCAGAAGGGGCAGTTTCCGGCGTGATAGCGATTGAGCATGAATTTCACTCGGCCAAAGTGGTCGTAATATCCATCATGCGCTGACACTTGCCTGATGGAATCCTTTGCGACCTCGCATCGACGGAACTTTCGCTACTTTCTGCGGGTTTCCGTTGCAAGCAGTGAAGGAGAGACATGTGAGATACTTTATCGGCTTTGTCATGCAGGTCAAAGACCGGCCCCATCCCATGATCGAGACCGAAGGTCCGTCACCCTGTTTTTCCGGCAGGCCAGTTGGTCCGGGTCGAGCAACTGGGTGACACCTGGTTCCAGGTTCAGCAGGTCTATACCGAAATTCTACCAGAGCAAATCAACACCACCGTTCTGCTCGGCACCCTCGCCCCCGCCGGTGCGTTGTCAGCCGATGAGGCAGTCCCGATCCTTGATACAGAGGCGTGGACACCGACGGTGTAGTGTCGCGGGACGTCAAACAATTGCCAATCGCTTCCCGGTCTTGCGTCAAACAGATGAAGCTTGCCGACGTCCGGCGCGATTGGCGTGGTGACCCCGTGCCTGCCGTTTAGGGCAGGCCGACCACCAGCTTCAAGTCTTGCGTATCGGTGCGAACCCCGGCCTTGGGAACGCCGAAAGCCGTATATCCCTCCACCTCGTAGCTATAGGTAAAAGCACCTTCGATGGGCTGCACAAGCATTACCGACTTTGGCGATATGTCACCGGGCCGGAAAATGACATCGTCGTGGTCGGCGTCCTCCCCTTGGCCGCGCACGCGGACACGGACGGCAACGAGCCCGGCCGCTTCGAGATTGGTATTGGCCAGTTCGATCCTGATGATGCGTGTTTGCCCGACGCCGTCACTGACCATGATCTTTTCGCCCGGCCTGATCTCACGCGAGGGCACTTCCAGAACGGTGCCATCGGCCCGGACGACAGTGACGGAATATGTCACACCATGCGGCATGGGATCGAGCGTCGGAATGGAGATTTCGCGCGAACGGGACTGATTCTGACTGTCCGGGCCAAAGACGGTGCGGCCGCGCCATTCGTAGCCGCGTGCGGCATCCACGTAAAGGACGTCCACACTCGCCTCGATGATGCTGGCTGGATCGAGTAGCGACAGAACAGGTATCTTCATCGTGTTGAGAAAAGGGCCGGGAATGATCAGCGATATGGCTTCCGTGGTGAGCGCACCGCTCTCAATCCAGTCTGTCCTGTGACGCACGTTGTCGTCCAGGAAATAGGTCACGCGATGCTTGAAGCTGTGGATCGCACCTTCCGGGAACCGCAGCTTCCAGTTTTTTGTGGGATCTCCTGGCTTGAACGTCATGGACCGTTCCGCCCGCATACCGACTGCGGGATCGTCGTAGACGAGATCGATCTGCACCTGCTGCACCGGCGCAATCACGGTGCTGCCGAGCGAGACATCGATCTGCAGTTGATCGACGGCATCGAAGGGATTGACCTGCGGCGCCTGGCCGGTCTCAACGATCCAGCCTGAAGTATAATGCGGTTCGGTGCCTTCCCAGTCGCTGTTTTGCGCGAAATGGATGTCCATCTTGTAGCGATAGCGCAGGTCGAGCGCATCGTTGAGAAAGGTGCGAAACGACTTTGCGCCATTGTCCTGGGGGGTGAACGCGATGCCCCCCACCTGCTCCGGCTGCACCCCGTCCGGCCGCACCCCGGGATATTCGATGTTGATGCTCACCAATTCGATCTGGCTCGCGGCAAGGTCCGCGCCGAGCTGGAACTTTGCGTTCACATGTTTGAAGAAGTCGTCGTCGAGGGAGACATGCTTGATCGCGCGGGAGAGGTCCATGCCATTGACGATGGTGGAAAACAGGCCTTGGGGCGCTGCCGTGCGCGATACCGCTGCCTGCATCGAGTATTCGAACGAGCGCGTCTTCAATTCCTCCTGCTGATACATTTTCAGCGAGAAGCCGATTTGCAGACCGAACTGAGTGCCATTCGCGGCGGGTTTTGCCGCGCTGTCCTGTGGCGCTGCCGCAGCCGTCGCGGACTTGTTGCGATCGGCGGTCGTCTGCGTGCCGGAGTCCAGCGAGGTCGGCGGCGCGCTCGGCGTCGGGGCGAGTGTCGTGGGCACCCCCATGGCCGGCCGCGTCGGCCCCTGCTGGCTCTCGGTCAGGGGGCCGAGCAGCGATTGCAGCGCACCGAGCATATTTGAGGACTGCCCCTGCTTCATGAAGCTGGGCGGTTCGAGCGAGGATTTGAAAAAGTCGCGCAGCAGCTCCGTCTTGAACCAGTCGAATGCCGCGTCGGCCTGTTTGCGGAAGTTTTCGTCGTCGGTGAAGTTGGTCACTTCGACCTTGATCGAGCCGTCCTCCCGCAGCTTCTGCCAGGCCATCCCGATATCGACGGCGGCCGTGATCGGCCCGACGCCGCCGCGGATGCCGAACTGCATTTCGAGATGGTTGTAGATGCGCTTGTAATCGGCGGTGATTTTGACGTTAAACGCCGGCCGCATCCCGAGATATTCCAGATCATAGATCACGCCGATCGGACTGATGCCCGATTTCAGCGCAGCTTCCATCAACAGCGCGCCTTCATGGTCCATCATCACCCCGAAGGTGGCACGGTTACCGCCGAGCAGCGATGGTTTGCTGGTGCCGTAGACCTCTTCGAAGAAGCTGACGCCCTTCGGCGTATCGGCCGCAGCACCGGTTGCCTCGGCCGTGTCCTTGGTGATGGAAAGGCGCACCGTCCCGCTGCGATAAGGCAGTGGCGCCAGCTCCACCGTGCCGTCGGCAAATTGCCCGAGCCGCCGGCGGACTTCCTTGAGCTGCACGTCATCGACGGAGAGATCGACGGTAAAGGCGAGGAACCCGCCACCCAGCTGCTGTTTGGCTTCCGGCGTCAGGTTGGGATTGTCGGTGATATCTCGTTTGTAGACGAGAAAGACAAATTCCGGCACGCCCTCGTTCATGGCAAGACGCGGCCGCTCGCAGGCATAATAGAACAGGTTTGGATTGGCGTGATCGCGAAAGAGTGTCAATCCGGCGATCGAGCCGACTGGTGAATCGAGATACAGCATGGCCTGACTCCCTCAGATAATGGCCGTGTCCGGCGTGAAGTACCAAAATATCCATTTGCGCAGATCCGCATCAGCGATGGATTCGAGCGTCGAAGCCGCGTTTTCGTAGCGCCGTGGCGGATTGGTGGCCGTGCCGCCATCCACGCCTGCCGGCAAAGATCCGGCATATTGCGGGTTCTTGAAGAAAAGACGCCCACCCTCGTGGCGCAACGCGAGCACCGCGTGGCCGCCATAATTCTTGCCAGCCGGCGGCGGCGCCCAGGGCGGCACGCCCCAATAGGTGGCAACGAGCAGCGGCTGTTGCTTGGCCGGCAGGGCCGCGAATACGCCATCCGCCAGGGTTGATTGAATGCTTGCAGTCGTCGGGGCGTTGGTCGGCGCCACCGCCGAGCCGGTGAAGCTCACACCGAACAGCGCTTCAAGCAGCCGCTTGGTCTGGTCGGGGAAAAGCCCGTTGTCATGGACATATTTGAACATCGCCTTGGCACTCGTTTCATTGCCGGTATCGGCGGGAAAACTGCTGCCATGGGAGAACTTGATCGCCGCCCCCTGGAAGGCGAGCTCGGCATAGTTGCGGGCATAAAATCCCGTCGATGCCGGCGCGCCCGCTTGCGAATAGCGCGCGATCTGCAGGATGCCGCGCGGCAACGCGGCGACCGAGCCGTTGGCCAATTCGGCCTTTGCCGCCGAGCTCAGCCAGCCAATCTGCAGCCGGACATATTCGGCCGGATTGACGGTGATCAGCATCGTCTGGATGGAAGTCGGCACGCAGGTGCCCGCAGCCCCCTGGTTGACCCGCCCGTTCGGGTCGAGCACCTCGTGCAAGACATCAGCAACCAGTTCCTCGCGGGTCATGACCACAAGGTCCGGATGGATATGTATGGTCAAAAGCTCCAGGAGAAGCGACAGCAGCGTCTTGCCACCCTTCAGCGCTATCTTCTTGAGGATCGGCGTTTGCACGGCGCTGCCGGTAATCGCCTGGCGCGACAGGAGTACCGGGATATCCTTGCGGATCTTGCTGCTGAGCAACCACAGGCGCAGCACATCGCCACGCTCGGCAACCGTGAACCGCTTGAATTCAGGATGCGCGAACACAGCGGCCAGCGACAGGCGGCCCGGATCGTTTTCCGGCAGCTTGCTCCAGATCGTGTTGAGAATGGTACTCCACAGGTTCGGCAGAAACGGAATGCCGCCCATCGCCTGCACGGCGGCGGCGTCCGGCACGACGCGGGAGGCCGCACTCGCCGAAAGCGCCAGGATACCGATATGGGGTGCAGCCATTGCGGACGCATTATCGACAACGCCGCTGTCATCCGGCGGCGGCAGCGTGACGCGTTGCGCGCCGAGCGCGTGGTCCGGCGGCCATATTTCGGCCTTCGAGCCACCGGGCGGTGTCACGCTCACCCGGTAATAGAGGTTGCGCGAAAATGTGCTCGATGGAGGAGAGTTCAGCGTCTTCAGGCTTTCCTCGACATAGGCCTCCCACAGGGGCTTCGGGATCACCCAGGTGGCGCGATTGGCATTCAGCGTGATGCGCTCGCCCGGCACATTGACGGTCATGGCGCCGCCGCGGTCGCGCTCCATCGTGCCGCTGATGCCGTCGGCACTGCAATAATAGCGCAAGAGGTCGGGATATTTTGCAGGGTGCAACAACGCTTGCGGATCCCAGGCCAGCTCGACCACCGCCTCGCCGTTCTCGTTGCTGTTGATCTCGAACACCGGTGGATCGCCGCCGCCCGGCCAGTTCGGTATGAAAGGATGGATTCTTACCCAGCCCATGTCAGCCTCCTTTGATAACCCGGTACATTTTCAGAGGACACCAATGCCGCTCCGAGATAAGCCGTCGCGGCCACGACGCGTCCCTCGCACACGTCCACCTCGACCGCCCGGCCGGTGGACCCTGATTTTCCTGTCTCGCAGCCCGAAAGAAGATCGTGCAAAGCGCAGGCATAGCCGCCGTCACCGCCATGAGCGGCGATCCATTGCGCCAGGCGCTGTCGCTTGGCAGCACCTTCCAGCGCCCATGCCCAGCGGGTGGAGCCGAGGCGCCATACTGGCGTGGGCGCCGCGACATCGATCGACAGGCTCCACGGTCCCCTGCTGCGCGCAAGATCAAAGCCGTGCACAAGATTGAGAGAGTGCGCAGCCGCTATCCAGTTGTCCTGACCAATCATTGGCGCCAGCAATCCCGCCACATCGACATGCCGGTCGATCTGCCACGCGACGCGCACGCAGCCACGGCTGTCCCGGCCAACCGAATAGACCCTGCCGAACGGCCCGACCGCCCGGTGCCAGGTTTCGAAACAGGCGGTTGCAGCCGGGTCATGCGCTGCTGCGGCAATCCGGGCCTGCGTGACTGCGGCCTGCCCGCGCCCGCGAAACATCCGGCGCTCCAGATGGACCTGCTCGCCATCGGGACCGAGCCGGCAACCAGTCCAGTCCTGGCAATCCGCATCGATGCCTGCAAGTACATGCGCCTCCCAGGTCCGCCGCCCCGGTGCCGTCACGGCGACAAGCGTGCTGGCGCCGCCGTCGATGCACATTCGGCCTTCCGACGAGCGGGCCCCCGCCCGGCCAAGTCCTTCATAGGCGTCCTGCGCCTCGCTGCCGAGGCCGGCAAGCAGCGCGCTCAGCCAGAGGACATCGACCCGGCTATCGGATGTCTCGGAAATCGCCGTCATGCCGGCGGTACCGTTGAAATGACGGGAAAACTGTCCCGTGCGTTGATCGGCCCGACCTTGCGGTCAAAGCCGCTGACGGTCTTGTAGGTCACTGTATAGGTGTAGTCGCGCAGCGCCGGATTGCGCAGATTGAGATCGAGCGACCCCGCGTCTCCGGGCGCCGCGAAGATGAGGTCCCTTTTTGCCCGATAGTCATTGGCCGCATCCTCATAGGCGAGCGCGACGCTGATACGCTCGACGCCGTTCTGGGAAAAAGGGGGGCCGATCAGCTGCGGGCGGATAGACCAGGTCCGCGCCGTCCTGTCGCCGATCAGAAGCGACGGAGCCTCGGTCTCGACCCAGTCGGTCTCCAGGAGCGAGCCGTCCGTCTTCAAAAGGATGAAACTGTAGCGGTAGCGGGCGCGCGCGCCCGGCGCCCGGCGGAACTGCCATTCATGGTCGTCATTCACCGTGTCGGCGGAGATGACGATCGTCTCGCTTTCGAAGATGTCGTTGGCACGGTCGGCATATTCCAGGCTGACAATGGCATGCTGGAAGTCCTGGCGGTCGGTGACCATGAGCTTGATATGGACCAGGTTTTCGCGCGGATCGTTCAGCGTCACCAGCGTTCCCGCCGGCCGGCTTTCCTGGTTGATCGTGCCGCCCTCATGCAGAAACTGCGCGTCGTAGAGCGCCTCCTTCGGCGCGCCCTTGCGAACCCGAAACTCTGCCGTCCACGACGGCACGGTGGAGGTCAAGAGCTTCGAGCGGTCATATTGCCAACCGGTATCCGGATCGGTGTATTTAAGGCGGACCAGCACCTCGGGAAAACGCTCCGGCTTGAGCAGGGAAGACCGCTGGAACTCGTAGGAACGTTGCTCGATCAGCATCTCCGGATTGATGGTTACTTCCCGGCCCTCGGCCTCCAGCCAGTCCGACGTCACGAGGACGTCGGCGCCGACAACCGCCCCCGGCCCGAAAGCCACCGTATAGCGATAGTGGAAACGGGTGCCGAGCGCAGGATCAAACCAGTTGCGCACCACGCCCTTGCGGTTTTCCTTGTCGAGCACAAGGCTAAACGTGCGCGCATCCGCAGCCGGCCGGCCGCCGGAAAGGCCGCCATAGACGATATCGACGACGATATGGGCAACCGCATTGTCGGCGAACTCGGCGACGGCGATGACGCCGAGTTCCGAGATCCTCCAGACATCGTCCTTGTCATCGACCACCGTGATCACCTGGTCACGCGTGAGGTTCAGGTCGCTCCAGAAAACGCTGAGATGGCCCTGCGGCGCAATCATGCGCTCGACGGCGCGGTAGGTGGAAACATCGGCCTCGAAGCTGCGGCGCTGCTCGACATTCAGCTCGCGCTTCGATCCCCCAAACTGCATCGGCAGACCGGTATCGCGCACGCCGGAGATCAGCGAGACGATCGACCCCGGCGTATCCTTGTCGAGGAGCGCCTTCGGATTGATCTTTGGCTCAAAGAATTTCTCATAGATATACTGCGTCAGCTGCTTGCGGACTTCCTTATATTCGCCTTCCATCCCCTCGTCGCCGACCCCTTCGATCGAGGCGGTGAATTTGATGATCCGTTTCTCTTCCAGCTTCTCGACGATCTTTTCGACCTCGTCGTTCCAGAAGAAGATGCGCTCCTGCTCGTAGTCGCGGATATATTCGTAGACGAGGTTCCAGTCGGCCTCGACCTTGACGTTGTAGGCGCGCTGCATCGCCACGTAGTTGAGTTCGTAGACGACACCGGCGGGGATGAACCCATCGAAGGAGCCGAGGATGAAGCGCGTTCCCTTGGCCGTCAGCTCGACGCTGAAAATCGCCCGGTTATCGGCATAAAGTGCGGGCACGCCGGAGGATTCCAGAAAGCTCACCCATTCGCTTTCAGGCACGTCCTCGCCGGGCGGCGGATCGCCCGGCAATGCGCTCTTGCGGTCGAGAAACGTCATCCGCACCTTGCCGGAACGGTACTGCAGCGGCGCCAGCCGCGGCAGATCGTCAAGATCCATGTCCTGCTTGATGCGCGCCGCCACACGCTTGAGGCGCTCCGGCTCCCAGTCGAGCACCGTGTCGAAAAGCAGGAAGCCTGCCGCCACCTCGTCGTCGGTCGCATCGAGGTTTTCAAGGATTTCCTTGTAGACGATCAGCCGTACCGCCGGGCGGCCCTGATCGTCGGTGCCGATGCGCGGCCGGTTCGGGTAATACCAGAACTGCTGCGGATCACTGTAGTCGCGACCGACGACAACGCCTTCATATTCGAAGAAAGGTGGGTTGAGGTACAACATGATCGTGCCTCACGCCGCCTGGACATATTTGGGAATGGTAATCTGCGTCTTGTTCGACAGGACCGGCGGGTGCGTCACGATCTGGCCATCGGCCAGGTAGTAGACCATCTCGACCTGATAGGATTTGGGCGCGGCGGCATCCACCTGAAGCCGGAACTCCTGTGGCGTCGCATCGATGAAGCTGAACGTCTTTTGCACGTCCTGCCCACGGGCCGGATCGGAATAGCCGATATTGACCTCCACCACCGGCGTCTGCATGAAATCGATCATGCGCGGCACGAAGGAGGCGACGACCTCCGGCACAAGGAGCTTCGGCACGGTAACCTTGGTGTCCGGCGACGTTTCCTCGGCCCGTTCCACCACCTGCCCGTTGGCGCAGTTATAGGTATACTTGACCTTGAAATCCTTCTTGGCCGGATTGCTCAGCGGCACCGACCAGGTCTGGATATCCTTCGAGGTCAGCGCGAAGGTCTCGCTTTCATTGATGCCATTGGCCGGATCCTCATAATGCAATCCGACTTCGACCACCGGCGTCACGCCAAAATCCAGCATGAATGGCGATACATCGACCACCAGTTCCGGCGGTTCCTTCACGGCAACCTGCACCGTGCTGTCACCGTCGCCGTTCAGCCAGCCACTTTCTTCGCTGGAGCCATCCTTGAACGTCGTGACGACCTGGTATTCGAACTTGCGCGGACCGCCATTGGCGACATAGACGGCAAACTGCTTGAACTCTTCCAGCGTCTTTAGCTGATAGAAGGCTTCGGCCATGACGCCATTGCGGACATCGGCATAGCGCACCGTGACGACCGACTGCACGACCTGCGCCCAGCTCCTGCCGCTCGGCACCAGCAGAACATCGAGACGGTTTTCCGAGCGCGGCTCGTTAACCAGCGCGGTATCGGCCGAAGTCTCCATCCACTCGCCGGCGATCGTCTGGCCGTTCTTCAGAAAAAACGTGGAGCGATAACGGACCGGCTTGCTGCGCGGCTTGAAGATCCAGTGCGAGAACCGTTGTTCGGCCGCCGCCGCATCCAGCTTGATCATGGTGCCGATCTTGGGAACACCATGCGTGCTATCCTCATACTCGACCTCAAGCTGAACGCTCTTGGTGACCGTGTCGAAGCTGATATCGCCGACCTTGAAGGAGACATCGATCTTGCCGGGCGGTGTGACGCTGAGGCTAAGGCGGTTGCTTGCCTTTGCCTCCCAGGTGCTCCAATCGCTCGGCTCGTGGCCGCGATAGCCGATGCGCCAGCGGCAACGATATTCGCGCTTTGCCCCGATCAGGCTGGGATCCCAGGCGAATTCCTTCTTGTCCTTCGTGAAAATGAAAGTGGTCGCCTTGGTCACCGGCTGGTCGTTCTCATCCGTGCCACGATAGTCGATCTCGACTTCGACGAAGTCGATCGGGTCCTTGTCCCAGTCGATGCCGAAAACCCATGCTTTGAGATCGAGCGTCTGGAAGAAGGGATCGTCCAGATCGATCTTGCGTACATATTGACGGATCTCCTGCGGCGACAGGCCGTGCAGGAACGCCTGCAGCGTGCCTTGCGGATTGATCTCCTGCTTGCGCGTGCTCGCCATCGTTTCTTTATGGGTAAACGTCTGGAAATCCATGCTCATCTCGGTCTTCAGATAGAAGACGTCGCTTTCGCGATTGACGAACTCACGCGTCGGATCGTCGGCCGCCGGCACCGGCGGCGGCTTCTTGTCGGCCAGCCGCTTGGTCAGCGCATCCTGCACGGATTTCATGGCGTCGGACCGCATCTGGTTGACCAGATCCTCCGGCACATCCGGCCAGCCAACGTCGATTTTCACATCGACGAGGCCCGAGGAGACAGCCATTTCCATGTTCTGTTCGGAATGGGACACCGTGTCCTCGTCGCAGCCGCCATCGTCAAAATCGTGAAAGATGCCCTTCACGGCGGCGTAAACGCTGCGCGTATTGGCCGATGCGACGACGCTGACCGGGGGAACGCGCGCCACGAATTTCAGATTGTAGGTGATCTGGATCGGCGTCAGATCGGTGACGCCGGTGCCATCGGGATCGACCAGCGTCTGCACCATGAAGGAGGCGCCTGCCGGGGTGAGGTCGAGATTGGCAGAGGCGACATTGGTGCCGACCAGGGAGGTCTTGCCTTCGGCGAGCCGGTTGGAGACCAGGTGCTCGCTTTGCGGTGCCGAGACCTTGAACGTGCCTTCCACCCAGGTCGGGCTCGCCAGCACCACCTTCGGCGGCTGGTCGCCGGGAGGTGCTTCCGGCGCATCGGCCCCAAGGCCGAGCAGCACGTCATCGACACCAAGCGAAACCGAGGTGCTGAGGCGCGGCAGGTTGTGGCTGCTGTTGATGCGGTAGCCCTGCACGCTCTTTCCGGACTGATCGGCAAGGCGCTTCAGCTCGTGCCACATCTGATCGACATCTTTCTGGAGCTGCTGCTTGATGACCTCTTCATGCGCGGGATCGACGCGCATTTCGACATCAAGCACCATGTAGCCGCCACCGCGCGGCAGGTCGGGATTTTCTTCCCGGTCCTGATCGCCGAAGGAATAGGCGATCAGCAGAAACACCGGCTTGCCCGCGTCATCCTTGCGGATGGTGACGTAATTGGGGACCAGATAGAATTTCCAAAACAGCGTGTCGTCTTGATAAACGGTGACGCGCTGCTCCTGGAAGGTGCGCCATTCGGGTAGTTTCAGCATGCGCGTGTCCTCCTGGACAGGGTTGGCTTGAATGTCATGCGGACGGGCGGTAGGCCGGCACCACGATCCGCGGGATGGTATTGGCAGCCCACTCACCTTGCTTTTCGATTCCGTCGGTGAGGAAGTATGTGATCCGGCTGCGGAAGCCGGTGACGCGCGCGTCGCGTGTCGGTACGACCCAGGACGCCGTCGGCTGCGATATCGTCATCGTGAGCGAATGGCTGAGATCGACATCATTGTCCGGATCCTGATAGCGCAGATCCACGGCGACGATCGGCGTCGCATTAAAATCGACGAGCGGCGCCAGGATCTGTACCTGCAACTGCCCGGCGCTGACGGCACGATAGGCTGGCAGCACGATGACGGGATCGGTCTCATGCCGCTCGGCAAGCTGGACCGGATCGCGGCCAATCGGAAAATGCGTCACCCGGTAGCGAAAGGCGACGGGCGTGCCATTGGCGGCTTCGACATGCCAGGTTTGCGGCGCCTTGTCGCGGAAGACCAGCGTCTCGCTCGCTCCACCGGGCACGTCATGAATGATGGTCACCTCGGTCAACGGGCACTCGGCAAATTCCAGCGCGTCCGCCACCACGGTGACCATGATCCCCGATCGCTGGATGTGAATCGGCAGCACCGGATCGCCGGAATTGTCCTGCCAGCCCTGTTCAAGCAGATCGCCATTGGCAAAGGACGCTGTCCAGCGATAGCGGTAGCCGCGCCGGGCCCGGTCGCGCAGGTAGACGCTCCAGGTGGCGAAAGCCCCCAGCGTCTTCAACGTGATGGTATCGCGGATCGAGACGGCGTTGGCACGGTCCTCATATTCGAGATCCACCATGACCGCGACCACATCGGCCCAGCCATTGCCAGACGGCAGCAGACTGACGTCCAGCACCGCCTCGCTCGGCTGGTTGACGACGAGCTGGCGTCCCTGCACCGGCGCCCATTCGTTGTTCTCGATCACATCGCCGGAATGAAGGTCGAACCGCACCTTCGCCATCACGGGATGCGTCTGCGTCGCGTCTATCCGTCTCCTGTAAATCATGGAAGGCTTTGTGATGTCGAGGATCGCGACCATCTCCTCGCGCGGCACGCCAGACGCGGCATCCTCGTAGGCAAGGGTGACCTGGACGCTGCGCACCAGCGTCCCGTAGTCGATGGCGCCGGAGACAACGTCGATGTCCAGCATGCCCGGCGCCTCGATGGAGACCGGTACACGCGGCGAATGCGTCACCGTCCACTCGCTGAAAGCACCGGCGCGCCCGCTGGCCAGGATCGAGCGCTGGCGCCAGCGAAAATCCCGGATGCCACCGACGACCGCTGTACGCCAGGTCTGCGGCACCGTATCGCGAAAGCTGAGAACCGTGCCGGTCGCGTGCGGATTGCCCCGCTCGTCGATGGCCTCATAGGCAAGCTCGACCTCCACATGATCAAGCAGCTCAAGCTCCCCGAACACCTGGATGACGGTCTCGATCGTTGCAAAAAACGGGTCGTCGAGGCGCAGTTTGCGCACATGCCGCTTTCTGGCCGCAAGGTCTCCCGGCAGCAATGTCTGCATGGTTCCGCGCGGGTGGATCGTCCATGGCACCACGCTGCTCTGCTCCAGATCGAGCGTGATCGACATCGTCTGCTGGTCGATCTGCTTGCGCACCAGCTTGCGGCGCCCGACCAGGCGGCGGCGTAACGGTGGGATCACCGGCCGGCCATCGGCGGAACGTTGCGGCGTGGCTCCGGCATCATCGCCGCCCTCAAGGCTGAAGAAGCTGTGCTGAACCAGCTGCTTCACCAGATCGAAGGCATAGGCGCGCAGTTCGGCGATGACCTCCTCGGGCAACGATCCGGACCCTGTGTCGATCTGCACGGTGACCGCGCCGGACAGAGTCAGCGATTCCGTATCGACATCTGTGTTCGAATAATCATAGCCGGTACAAGCGGCAACGCTGCGGCCACGGAACTGCTCCTCGATATATTTGTACATGCGCTCTGCATTCACTTCGAGGTGAATACGGGCAGGTGGCAGCCGCGCCCAGAAGCGCAGGTCGTAAGCGATCTGGATCGGCGTTTCGTCCGCAGCAGCATCGTCCGCCAGAAGCGTCTGTTCCATGAAAGCGGCGCCTGCCGGTGTCAGATCCATGGAGAAGCTGGCAATATTGCCCGCCAGCAGCGAGGGTGCTGATTCCGCCACGCGTGCTTCAATGAGCGCAGCGCTCTGCGGCGCATCCATCGACACGACGCCCTCCGTCCAGGTGGGTGTTGCGAGCTCGATGGCGGGCGGCTCGCTGGTACCGGCGACGCCCGGCCTTGCCTGTTCCTGCGGCGTGCCGTTGCGCAGCCGGTTCCATTCGGCCGCCACGCGCGGCTTCAAGGTATCCCGCACAGCCGCCAATTCCGCCTCGGCCAGCTCGAAAGTCGTGTCGAACGACAGGTAACCGCCGCCGGCGGGCAGATCGGGTTTCGCGGCGCGGTCCTCATCGGAGAGCGCATAGGACAACAGCAGAAACACCGGATCTCCGGCATCGTCCACGCGCAGACGCGGCGCATCCGCCACCGGATAGAAGCGGTAAAAGAGAGTGTCATCGGCGTAGATGGTGACCTTGCCGATGCGATCGATGGACGGAATCAGCAGCATGGCGGCATTCCTTCGATTGGGGTCATGCTCATGGATCGACCTCGGCACTTGGCAGGATCACGTTCAGGGTGGGGTCGCCCGCGCGCTGCCATTCACCGGTCACCAGCGGCAGCGTGGCGCCATCCGGCATGCGGGGTATGTGCTGCAAGCGGTATTCGTAGGTCAGGAGATCGAAGCGCGTGGCGGCCCAGCACCGCCACTCCGCACTCTCCCCGGCTTCGAGCGAAAATGATCGCTGCCGCCCCGTCGGGTCGCGCAGGGTGATTGCGACATAGGCGGCGTTGGCTGCCGTTTCCGGATCGAGCGAAACCAGGACGACGCCGGGCTCCAGCACATCGAGCATTTCCGGGCGCAGAAGAAGGGAGCCTTCGGCAACACCCTCGTAGATGGCCACCTTCGGGCCTTCGCCCGCGTCCCGATGCGCCACGACCCGCGCGACAGGGGGTAAGGGCTGTGTCACCCAGGCAAGATTGGCCTCGGGCGCCTCGCGCATCAGGTCCGCCAGGCAGAGCACTTCGCCATCACCGGCAATGCTCACCTCGATGCGCGAGGCGCGTTCGAAGAGGCCGGGCATCGCGGAGATGGCCAGCGTCTCGAACCCCGCATCTTCTGCGGTCCAGGCGACCGCGCTACCAACCTTTAACGCCTGCCGGCCCAGTGGCCGAGGCAGCGCCGGCACCGTCCCCGCGATCGGCGACAGCGTTGCGGCAATCGTCGCGGAAAGCGCAAAAGCGTCCGTCAGCGCCGGATAGGTGACGGCAAAGCGATGGAAGGCCGGCGTTGGCGGATAGATGAAGCTCCGCTGCTGCGGCACACCGCCGGGCCCGCTGGCCAGCACATCGACCTGAACGCGCCGGACAAAACGCGCATCAAGCCCAACCGGAGCAATCAGCGTGACCGGTACGACCGAGAACGGAGCGATTGCTGAAAACGCCGGAAACAGGGCCGCACGCGCGGCCGGATCCATCCCGCTGATGAAACTGCGCAGCGACCAGCGTCCCTGCCAGGTCCGGACGCTGCGGCGATAGACGGAGAGGTCCCAGCTGCGGCGGCCCTCCACGGCTATATCGCCACGCCACTGATAGCGCGGGGTTTCCCAGGCATCGACGGCGGGTAAAGCGGCGAGAATATCACCCTGGATTGCCAGTGCCAGAAGGCGGCGGAGCGCCGGGCCATCGGCCAGACGTTCGCCTTCCAGCCGCTCCAGCCGGAAGGGCGAGCCGTTTCCTGTGGGTGCCGAAAGCATGGCCGCCTCGATCTGGTCACCGGTGGCCCCCTCCCCCTCCAGCCGTAGCAGCGATGCGATCTCATGCAGGTCGGCGCTCACCAGTACCGGCATAGGCTCTTCCAGCCCCTCGTAACGCGCCTCCACTTCAACCTCGATATCGCCGGCGTCCGAAGAGAGCAGCGCATCGAGCATCTGGGCGGTATGCGCATCGAAGAGATGCTTCTCAACCATCAACGTGCGGCTGGACAGACGGGCCGGTTTCCAGGCGTCAGGCAGGTCCACATCGGGGAACCCTGGAACATGGCTGCGCAGGCGCGCCCGTGCCGCGATGAAGCCGACGAGGCGGAGCACCCAGCCATCAGCGGCGGCCGCGCCCAAAAGTTCAGGGTCGAGCGTGGCAAGGTCGAGTTCGAGATGCATCAAACCACCGGCGGCATCGATGGCCGTGTCGCGAAAACGGCTCAACGCAAAACGTGGCGTGCCGTCGGCCTCGCGCGCCGCAGTGAGGACGCGCGGGAGCACATGCAGCACGCGCGGCTGCTCATGATCGGGAAAGCCCTCGCCCGGACGGATCGGCGCCAATTGGGGAAGATCAAAAAACATGATCACCTCACGCTCCCGCCGGAACGATCTCGACCGCGCCAGCACCCAGACCGTCTACCCACGGACCGGCTTGGCCGCCGATATCGGCTGATGCACCGTGAAGATTGGTGACGCGGTAACGATAGTGCTCGGATCGCGGCCGGTGCAGCAGCCAGTCGAGGATCGGCAGGCGCAGCGGCACGTCGTCGGTGAGCGTTGCGGCATCAAGGACAATTCGCGTGTCGCCCTCGAACTCGACCATCACCGCCGCAAGCGCCTCGGTGTCCCCAGGCATGATCTGGCCGAAATACATCGGATCGATTGAAAGGGAGAGCGTGAATGTCTGGCTGGAATAGCCACGATTGACCATAATCGAGGGCAACAGCAAAGGCATGTCGGGATTGACCGTCATGCGCAGGACGGGATTGAGATCCGTGAGGACTGTACCCGGGGGATCGAGCCGGTAATCGATGTCGGCCTGCGCGCCTGCTGCAATCTGCAAGCCGGGGCTGGCATCCGGAAAGGCCAGGCCGTCGCCGGCCGGGGTGGCAAGAAACTCGGCAATCGTCAGCGGGCTCTCGATGCGGTTGCGCACCGTGACGCGAACCCGGCCGGCGCCCACGGGACCGCGAAAGCTACGCTCCAGCAGGACACCGCTCGCCTCGTGCAGCGACAGGCGGATGGGGATGGAGGTATTGGCAGCGCCCGGTAGCGAGGCCGTCACCAGCCCGTCGAGGCCGCCGCTCTGTAGCGCCGTGATCACCGCTGCCAGCGCCTCAGGTGTCAACTGCACCTCATCGATGATCCCGTCATCGAGGCTGATCGTGGCTGCCGTCCGCTCGCTCTCAGTAAAGGCGGTACCGGCATCATCGGGCAGCCGCAGCCGCAGCGCCGCCTGCTCAGGGATCAGCGCCGAGAGCACGGCGCCTTCGCCCAGAAAACGTTTCAGCCTTGCCAGCACCGCGCGGTCCAGATAGGGCACGGCGCGATAGGCCAGATGGGCGCGATAGAGAATTTTATTCTCGTTTGCGTCCGCGGCCTCAACGACGTCGAAGAACGCGATGCTGACGGCTGGGAGGTATGGCGCCTCTTCACGGCGCGGTATGCGGAATTCCTGTGGCTCGTAATAGTAACGGCCGGTAAAGGCCGTATCCTGATAGTAGACAACGGGCGGGCGGCCTTCGCCTGCATCAAACTCCGCCCGCAACAGCACGCGCGTCATGCTCGGACGCAGATCGCCGGGCACATCGAACATGTAAGCGTTGACATCGACATCGAAGTTAAACGCGATAGCCTGAACGGCCTCAGCCTGGGTGCGGATGAGCGCCGGGCGGCCCATTTTGTCGATGAAAGCGCTTGTTGGCACCACACGCCGCGCGCCAACCCGCAGATCGCTGATGTCGAGCGCTTCGGTGAGATCGGGGCGGAACACCTGCGTCAGCATTTCACGCGAAGTGGCGGGCGTCAGATCAAGCGGCGCGACCTCCATCATTGCGGGCAAAGGCGCATCGAACCCGCGCATCAGCACGGCTGTATTGAGTGTGTGCACGGTGCTCAAATGCGCCGCAGAAACGCCGCCGGAAACGGTGGTAAAGGGCTGCCGCAGGACGCGGCGCGCCAGATCTTCCCGGCGCCAATGCGGCTGGGGTCTGTCGCGTGCCGGGCGCACATGGCGCCATTCCGGCGGCTTGATCATCATCGTCAAAAGCACGCCGCGATCGAGAAACCGCACCTGATCCTGCACGCCGAAATCGCTCGGAATGATCTGCCGCCATGTGCGGCGGCCAACCGTGGCAAAGCAGCGCAACTCCAGCCGGCCTTTGGCTGCGGGATCGGTTATCGCCGACCAGAGCTGATCGAAATCGGCCTTGGTGTTGAGATCAAACACAAGCTGCGACGTCTCGGCATCCACGCGGTTGACGGCACCGAGCGGGATCGACAGCCAGCTCTCCGCAGGCGCGTCCGTGCCGTTCTCCACGGGAACCGAATATACGATCCTTGCCGAAACCTCGTGTGCGATCTCCTTGATCGGATGATCGGCGGTGAAGCCCGGCATGCGGCGCTGGAACCCCACAGTAAGGCGCGCAATGGGGCCGCCCGGCGCTGCGCTCGCCAGCCATTTGAGACTGGCCGCATAGCGTCCGCCGGTTTCCTGGAGCGCATAGACCGGCAGCACGAAACTGAAACCGGCATCATTGGACGCCGGATAGGCGGTGCCTCGTGACAATGTGCCGTCCGGGCTCAGCGCAACAGCATCCTGTCCCCGCGCCCCGTCTCCCGAATCCGCAACGCTAAACTCTACGGATCCGGGATCAGGCGCCCCAGCGTCAGTGATCTGGATATCGGTGATCGGACCGGTGCTGTCTGGATCGATGACGATGGGAAGCGGAAACACCACCGGCTTGCGCCGCCGCACCCCGTCCCGCAACGACCGGACCGACATGTCGCGGTTGATGACGTAAATTTCGTCCGCCCTCGACATTGATCAAGTCTCCCATCGCCAATCGATGAGCAACCATGCGCCGAACTCGGCATGCGGAATGTGAGCTAGCTCACACAGGTTGAGAAAAATTAGCAAATCGCGATATTCGCTTGTCTGGAAGGCCTATCCTCTGGCAAGTTAGAGCCTCGTACGATCAATGAGGCGCATTCTGTTGCCTCAAATCGGCCGATCCACCAGAAGGATGGCGCAGGGCGATGCCGCTCCATCGGACAAGCCATCCGACGCCGTGGGCGGCCGATTTCAGGCAACCCGAAGGGCCGGATGCTTTTTTCCGGCAGAATGCGTCTCATTGATCGTACGAGGCTCTAATACAACTTCAGCGGAAGGCGGCTTTTGTGATGGGCAAGAAGAGTTTCGCTGCCGACAAGATTGTCTGGCTGGATTCCCACCGGCCGGCCTCCCGGCGTACAAGCAAAAACAAGCAGATCCAATCTCAGGACGCGGCCGGTGGTCACGATCAAAGTTCGTCGGGCCGCGATCTCTTCGATCTTCTGTTCGACAATTGTGTCACCGACCGTCTGCCCGCCGGAAAGCATCTCTTTCTGCAGGAGGACAGATCGGACCGGGTCTTCGGGCTGATCGAAGGCTCGATCGAAATCTCGATCTATTCGATCGACGGCCAGAAACTCGTCGCCAACATGCAGGCCGCGCCAACGATCATCGGCGAGATCGGCGCGCTTGATGGAGGTGTGCGCACCGCGACCGCCATATGCCGGACCGATTGCGTTGTTGTGTCGCTGGACCGGGATCAGCTTCTACGACGCATCGAGGAAAGCCCGCTGCTTGCACGCTCCATGCTGCGTCTGTTGTGCGACAGGGTCCGATGGGTGAGCGAATCGCTGGGCGACCACGCCTTTCTCGACGTCGAGGCCAGGCTTGCCAAACGGTTGCTGCTGCTTGACAAGCTGCTTGCCGACCCGTCCGGCTGGATCGCCATATCGCAAAGCGAGATCGCCGATTTCCTCGGCTCGACGCGCGAGTCCGTCAACAAGCTCCTGAACAACTGGCGCAGCCTCGGCTTTATCGAGGTCAAGCGCGGCCGTATCAAGGTCGCCAGCCGGAACCGCCTTCGCCTGTTGCTGCGGGAACGGGAATAGGCCGCATTACCGCTCACCACCCGCCACATCCAGCCGCGACAGCATGTAGCGCAAAGCCGCCCGGCTTGGCAGGAAGAAATAGCCGCCACCCCGCGTGGTGATAAAGGACGGCATGCCTTCCAGTGCAAGAGAGCCCTCCCAACGCGGCAAGGCAAAGCGGCCCCTCGGCTTACCACGCGCGCCGACCTTCTGGGTGCCGATCAGCGGATCCTTCTCGTCTCTCAAACCATGGAAGCTGCCCGACGCCATCCAGGTCTGCTGGATAAACTCGTACTGGCGTTCGATGCTGGCGTTGACGCACATGAACAGCAGCCCCTTCTCCGTCGTGCCATCCGCGCCTGCGGCCGCATAGGTCCTGCCGACACGCAGGATGCGGTGGCGCTTTGTGATCCGGATTTCCGTGTCGAGGTCCGTGTTCAGGGAAGCGCGTGGATTGGACCGGCGCACATGCGCACCGAGAGGGCATCGTAACCCCTGCGGATCCTCGGCGCCGAAGGTGAAGCCATTGTCGGGCAAGCCGCCGGCGGGCCGGTGCGGGCTCTTGATCAGCGAGGAACCATCCTTCCAGCGCCCGACGATCCGCGCGCCAACCCAATCCGCCGTCACTGCCTCGCCCGTCAATGTCCCGACGCTGCTTGCCGCCGCGCGGCAGTAATCCTCAAAACGTTCCACATGCTGCTGGAGCTGGCGCACGACGACGAAACTGCCGTTGCGCCCAAAATCATGCCAGCGGGATTTTCCAGCCGTGATGCTGCCATCGACCTCGACCGCGCGCAGGATGCCGAGCGGATCGGTATGCCCGGGCACGGTGGGGCTTGGCGGGTAGAAGCCATGCTCGTCGCGATAACCGAACAGAAACTCGCCCGGATTGAGAAGATGCATCTCGTGCACGGTGCTGCCGGTATCCTGCCAGCTTCCGCGCAGGATCGGCTGGGAAATGCCGTCCTGAAAGCCGAAATGATCACGCCCCTTGCTGCCATCGCCCTGCGAGCCCGCAGGCTTGACCGATAGTTCGAGACGGTGAACCGGCTCCATACCCGTCTCGCGGGACACCTCGTCCAGCCCGCGCACCACAATGTCCAGAATGTCTTGGGAGCCGGCATAGCAGTTGACGATCATGTCGACTGGATTGCGCCCACCCCCCCAATACCATCCGGCTGGGTCGTTTTGGCCCCAGTCGTCGAGGATCCGACTCCGATAAGGGTTCGCCATGCCCTGACGGAAGGCGAGCGGAAAGCTCGCCAGCGCCTCCGTCTCGACGGCACCTTCCGGTCCGACGCCGAGGCGGCGCAATCCACCTGGCCCGAAGAAGGCCATCATGGCGCGATCGGTGGGTGCCGTGTCGCCAAACGAAATTTTATCTGTGACATAGGCCAGCCAGCGCCGGCGCGATACCGGCGAGAGGCCGTCCGGCACGCGAAATGCCAGCATCACACCATGCGCAAGGCGCCCCAACGGGCCAAAGACGATCGACTGGATTTCGCCCTGTTCGAGGATCTCGGACGGTGCCGGATCAGGCAGCAGCAACTGCTGGACGGCATTGAGACGCGTACGCGGCAGCCGTTCGGTGGAGGAAAACAGACTGATCCAGTCGCGCGCTTCACTCAGCCGCGCCGAACAGATACCCTGGCGTATCCTTGCGTTCGTGCGAATATGCGCGGCCGAAATCCGGGGATAGGCGCTGTACCAGAAGCTGGTCGGTACCTGCTGGTTGCGGGCCCAGCGCTTGAAGCGGTCACCATCGCGGGCACCGTCCAGGAAGAGAAACCGCGTCGATGGGAAGCCTTCTGTATTGCTCCACACGCCGGTCAAGCCCGCCGAGGCTTTCGTAATGAAGTCTTCCAGATAGCTCTCCCAACTGCCGCCATAATTGCTCAGGAAGACGAGCTTGTCGGTGCCGGGAACTCGGACCCAGCGGGCGAAATGGATGGTGCCGATCGTCGATAGGAACCCCGGCCGGAAGATATGTGTGGCCGAGATGGAGATCACATAAAACGTAAAGCGCAGCAGCATCCTGCGGAAACGTCCTGCCTTGATCGTCGAGACGGCCGTCATATGGTTCTGGAACTCGCGATCCTCACCTTTCTGAAGCCCTTCCAGGCGCTCCGGCGAGATCGAATCCGTCGCCGGCTCGCAGGCCGTCTCGATACGGCGAAGCCAGATCAGCGCCAGCGTGAGCGCAATCGAAACCGTCGTCATGATGCCGAGCCCGGCCAGAACGAAGGCCGTGCCCAGCCGCAAAAGAAAAGCTGGCCAGGAGGCACCGGTTTCAAAAACGAGGCGATAGGTCAGGTACCAGCATATCGCATAGACAACGACCAGCGTGATCGTGACCGGCTTGGCCAGCAATGTCTTGCGAATGGCGCTCCAGACCCCTTTCGGCGGCTCGGCCAGCCCGTTTGCCGCCGGAGCGAAAGCCCAGTCGAACTTTCGGTTGCCGCGCAACTGGTTTCGCACCTCCGTCAGTACCTGCGCGGCATCGCCGCCCGGCTTTGCAGAAAGCCTTTCGACGATGCGCATCGCGTGCTTCGCTAGAGCCGCCTCGCGGCGGATGCGCTCGACCGTGTGCCCCGGCGTACCGCCAAAGACCAGCCCGCTGAGACTTCCGAAATAAGGCGAAACGTCCTGCGCATGCCGGTCCATGAAGGCAGCAAGATCGGTATCGACCGCTCCACCCGAAACGTCTTCACAGATGTTCCGGACCTGCGGTTCAAGCGCCTGCGCAAAAGCCTGCAGGACTGCCGGCTTGCCGCCATCGCCGCTCATTTCAATGAGGAGATGATGGCCCCGTTCTCCATCGCCACCGGTATCGACCAGCGACATGCTGGCAAAATGGATGATGCCGGTGCTATCGAGCCCGGTCTTCGCATCGCCCACGCACGGATTACCGAGCGCATCAAGCTCAGCCCGAATCGCCTTGACATCAGCACCGGGCTTGACCGGGACGATAACGGTTATCATCGACTGCTGGTTTGCAGGATCGAATTCGACCATGAGTTTTTCGGGATAGGGGCCGAGCCGCTGCAATCGCCCCTCCCTGCCTGCCGCGCGCCGGAAGCCGGGTTTCGAAAACAGCGCACGCAGACATTCTGCCGTCTGTACTCGCGCCAGGAGCGCACCGATGCACTTATGGATGCCATGGCCGAAGACCAGCGACTGCTGGTCTGGCCGCCCGGGCTGGAAATCCCAGGGATCGGCCACCGCCCGCCTGTCGAACATGGCAGAGCGTGTGGCGGGCCAGACGACCGTGTCGCCCTTGATCGTATACGGTCTGCCATGATCGCCGCCGATCTTCTGGTCGTGCCGCGCATAGCGCCAGGGGCTGATCCAGATCGGCTTGAAGCGCATCGCCTCGACAATGGCAAGATCCAGACGCTTGCTGTCCGAAAGCGCGGCCGCTGCCGCCATCTCGTCAAAAATCTCCTTGCGCGACAGCGCCACCTCAAGGCAATTGCCGCCGCCCAAAAGCGTCGTCGGTCCAAAGCCGGTGATCATGCCCATCATGATGGCGTGAATGTCGGGCCGGCCGATGCGCCCCTGCTGCATTGCGCCGACCAGGCGATCGAGCGGCCGCTCCTGCAAGGCGCCCGCCGCGATGACGGTATCGATCGACCGGTCGATCGCCGCGCCAATATTGCGCGAAGCGGCAATCGCCAATTCACGCACCACGGTATCGGCGGTTGGATCGCCGAAGAAGACGGTGCTGAGCGCAATGGCCCAGTCTGCAAACTCGCCCTCATCATCGACCACAACGCCGTAATATTCGCAGCAGATTGTCGAGGAGACGATGCGGAAGAGATCAAACGCCGCATTGAGCTTGGTGTCGGCACCATCAACGATTTCACGCGCACGCCGCGCCGCGATCGGCCGCACGCGCGCCTCCACTTCGGCAGGCGGAAAGGCGCTCAGCACCACCGATTTGAGACGCCGGTAATCCTCTCCGTCGCTCATCCCGAGAATGAAATTCGCGCCGCCGGCAAACTCGGTCATTTCCGGCCCATAGGGCGTCTCGAAATCGGCCTGCCGCTCCAGCACTTCGCGCACGTCGGCATTGCGGGTGAGCAGCACGAAACGCCCGCAGCGCGCGCGCGGCCAGACCGCCCGCAACACGGACAGCCACCAATCCGGGTGCTCGATCAGATACCCCGCCGCCCGGCCCAGCAATCCGCTGGAACGCATGCGTTGCAGGTCGAATGGCGGGACAGTGCCGGTGACCGGGTGCTCGGCCCGCGCCTGCGCCAGACGTTCAAAATATTTCGGGCTGCATTTGAAAACCATGGATTGCCTCTTTGAACCTGCCGGATCAGCAATTGGCCTTCCCCAGCCCCGCATCTGTGAAATAGCTCACAGTCTTGGGGTTTTATTCGCCGGCCAACTGGAAATTCTCGATGATGCTGTCATTGACCGAACGGTCCTTGAAGGGGATCCACTCGATCCACCGGCGTTCAAATTCCGGATGGCGGGTGCGGAAGAGTTTCGCCTCATGCCGCGCTTCAGGAAAATGCTCGCTCCTCGCCAGGGCACCGGCCTTGAGATAGCTCGCGTAGAAATAATTGGGGGCCAGGGCCAGCGAGCGGTTCGCCGCCTCGATCGCCGCTGGCCAATTGCCGTCGATCGTGTGTGCGGCGGCAAGCTCGCCGAGATTGTGGAAAAGATAGGGCTCGAAAGGGCTGAGCCGGATGGCTTCCTTCAGATTGTGAATGGCCTCGCGCGGCTGCAGCAGCAAGGCTCTCGCACTGCCGAGCCCGGTCAGCGCCAGCGAAAAACTTGGATTGATGTCGATCGCCTGCCGGAAGAGGTCAACCGCCGAATGCGGCCGCGCCTCGAGAATTTCGACGAAGCCGAGATAGCAGTAGGAGCGCGCATCGAGGCTATCCATCAGCGCCGCGCGGCGCGCATAGCTTGCAACGATTTTCAGTTCGTCGCTGTCGGCGAAGTTCAGCCAGGATTTCCACAGGTGCCACCATGCCAGCTCGTTGAGCGCTGCACTGGAATTGGGATCTTCATTATGGGCCTGTCTGAAATAGGCATAGGCTTTGCCGGTATCTTCGGAGGAGCGGCGCCGCATGTGCCAGCGCCCCCGGCGCACCAGCTGCCAGGCCGATAGCGCCTCCGGCGGGACCTGGAACGTCCGTATCTGCTCGACCCGGTCGAACTCGTTTTCGAGGCGCGCGACAATCTCGCCGCCCAGTTCCCGCTGCAGGCGCAACAGCTCGTCGAAATCGCGCTCGAACCGTCCGGTCCAGATGACGCGGGAATTGGAACTGTCTGCGAGCGACGCGTCGAGACGAAGCCGCGTGGCATCGCCCGTCACTGCACCCGTCACGACGTAGCGCACGCCGAGCAGGTGGCCGATTGCGGCCGTGGTCAGCGACGGGTCTCGGAACTGGAAGCTCGAATCCCGCGATATGACCGGAACGGAGCGGGTGTTGGCCACCCCCGTCAGGATATCGTCGGCAATGCCATCGCACAGATAGTCAAGACGCGGATCGCCTGTGAGGTTCTTGAAGGGCAGCACGGCCAGTGCCGGCAGCTCTCCTTGCACGGCAGGCGGACCGGTTTGACCGCGCCCTTCCACCAGCGTGGAGACACCACTCTCGCCCGCGCTGGAGATGAACACCCGCACGGGAACGGAGATATTCTTCAGCTGAAACGGGCCAAGATCTGTAAATGTCAGCTGGAACTGCTGCTGAAGCTGCAGATAGGCCGTTTCCGTTAGTGCGATACCGCCATGCGGCGAAAATTCCTGCACGCGCGCCGCAATGTTGACCGTGTCGCCAAACACACCGTCGTCGCGAATAATCACCTGGCCGGCACTGATGCCCGTCCGGAACGGCATGATGCGGTCGCGCGCAACCGCACTGTTGATCTCCGCAATAGCTGCCTGGAATTGCAACACCGCCTGCAACGCAACGATGGGGTTTCCAAAGAGGGCCATGATACTGTCGCCCGCAGCCCCGAACGTATTGCCCCCGGCGCGCTCAACGGCTTCCACGATCACTGCGCGACGCTCATCAAACAGCCGCAGCGCCTCTTCCTCATCGATATGCATGAGCTTGGAAAAGCCAACCGCATCGACAGAAACCACCGTCGCAATCTGCCGCGGATGCCGTTGTTCACGCATCAGAGCAACGTCCCCCACTCGGATTAACGTATAAGCAATATGAAGATTAGCAAAGAGATGCTGTGAAGAGTATGCACGGTTTCATATTTTTTCCAGCACTGCTGGTAGACATGCTGACGGGAATACAGTGGCCTGCTGCCGGCTAAGGCCGGTGACGTCAGCTCAACGCGTTTAAAATGTGCGCCTTGAATACCGGACGGCGTAAAAACGCACAATCACGATTCCTGATTTACACTTAACAAGGTTGGTTGCACCTTGATTTGCTGTCTGCTTCTTAAACGGAGACGAGATCAATTCCCACCCTTAACAACAGTCTGCGATTCACCATGAATAGTGGAGAATATCGGCTGGAATACTGGTGCCAGAAACTTGGCACCTTGCAGCGACAGGTGGTCCCCGTCCTTATAGAGAACTTTTCCATCGGCCATGGCGTGGCATTTTTCACTGTCGCACAGGGCCTTCATGGGATCGACCAGAAAAGAGCCACTTTCTTCCGCGCTGAGCGTTAATATTTGCCGTGACAGCGCCTGCCTGCGTTGCGTGTATGCGAGCGGAGGAGCGATATCGAGAGACAAGCCGGTCATTTTGGCGCGCGCCAGCGCTTCTGGCACATCACGCCCCATTTCCGGCACGTCCATGACCAAGACGACTCGTGTGCCCTGCTGGGCAAGCTTGGCGATGGTCGTGCGGAAGCTTGCAAGGATGGGGGCAGAGAAGTCTTCCAGTTCCGGCTGAGGTGACGCATCGAAGTAAATTCCCTCGCCTGGCAGTTCCGCCCGGTGAACATATTTGGGCCAGTAACCGACCAGAAAGACGAACGGGAATTTTTCCCTTTCGATCAGGTCCATGATGGCCTTGTTGGTGTCCTTGCACCGATCGACGAAATGCTGGGGACCAAACACTGTATCGGGAAGCGGCGGGCAGGATGCCCGCCCGACAAACTTGCCGGATACGCCGCTTTGAAGCGCCGCATCGCTGATCGCCGGCGCAATGGCCGCTGCGTGAGAATCTCCCCAGACAAGGAATTGAGGCTTCCCATCGCCCGAAGCCCCCATGGCGCAGAGGTTTCCCTCGCGGATGGCACCCAGTTGCAAACCGCTCCCGTCGGTATCCGTAAAGCATTTTTCCGACAGGAACGGACCTTTATCGTAAGTGGCCGCGTACAGCGCGTAGACGTCCTTTGGCAACCGTTGGGGAATACCGCCCATGTCCTTGACGATAAAACCGAACGCGACCGCCGCGATCATGGCGCCGCCACTGACACCGAGCATAATCAGCTTTGACGATGCGACCGCGCCATAACGTGCCGGCTGTTCGATCAAGCGCCAGGAGAGATAGGTGAAGAAAAACGAGAGAACTACGACCTGAACGCTGTTCATGAAAGTCAGTTCATGACCCAGCCAATTTCTGAAAAAGACGATAACGGGCCAATGCCAAAGATAGAGGGAATAGGAGAGCCGCCCGATAGCAACAAAGACACGGCTGTTTAAAACGGCCGCAACAATTCCGTCTTTGGCGCCGGCATGAATGACCAGAGCGGTCGCCACGCATGGGAGCGCCGCGTAAACGCCTGGAAACGGCGTTTCACGGGAATAGAGGAAAACGGCAGCCAAAATGCCACCGATCCCCAAAAGGCTAAGATATTTCGGTAATCCAGCGCGGTAGTCCGGACGCGGCAGTATCGCGACCGCCGAGCCAATCAGAAGCTCCCAAACGCGGAAATGAAGGAAATAGAAGGCTTTTTCCGGGGAATGAAACACCGCCCAACTGCTGGCGGCAAACGATGCCAAAAGCACGGTCAGCAAGATCCCGGTCAAATGTTTTCTGGCGTATCTGTGGGCAAGCACGAGCGCCACGGGAAAGACGATGTAGAATTGCTCTTCCAGCGACAGTGACCAGGTATGCAGCAGCGGTTTGAATTCGGCGGCGATATCGAAGTAGCCGCTCTCGCTCTCAAAAAGCAGGTTCGACGTGAACAGCGCTGCCGCTCTCACACTTTCGGCAAAATATTCAAACTCCTTCGGCATGAAGAGGAACCATGCCACGACTGACGTCGCCAGGATCATTGAAAACAATGCAGGCAGGATGCGGCGGATGCGCCGCAGGTAGAACCTGCCAAAACTGAAGTCATCCTGGTCCAGATCGGCCATGATCACTCTGGCCATGAAATAGCCGGAGAGAACGAAAAACACATCGACTCCGACAAAACCGCCGGGAAACCAGGAGATATCCGCGTGGAAAAACAGGACGGGCAGAATTGCGACGGCTCTTAGTCCGTCAAGGTCTGGCCTGTAATCAAGATGTCTGTTGGCCACTGCTTCCATCCATTTAGCGAACTCACTTGGTCTTCGTCACGCGACGCCTACATGCAGGAGGCCGTGTATAGGAAGGTTTCCGATCGGTGTCCAAATCATTGATCAGAAAAAATGCCGCACTTCTGCAACGTGAACGAACTCCAGAGCGACCATTGAGTGCGCATCATCACTTACTGCAGCCTGTACGGGCATATATGCTACAAGAATAATCCGCAGCACGAATTGTATCGGAATTGCCTATCCCGCAATTGTGGAAGATAAAGGATGATCTTGTTCAATTGTTTGCATCATCCTGCCGCAGATACGCCTGAAATCCTTGGATTACAGCACGGCCAAGCCAGCCTATTTTATCCGAACATCCTGAAATCTAACGGGGAAATACAGAAATCGCTGGCGCTCTACGGGAAAACGGATTTATATTTTACTGCCAAAACTCCAGATACCCGCAGGTTTTTCCTTGAATACAGACATCGATCATCTCCAGAATTTTCGAGCGGAACACCGCAAATGGCTTACCAAGCTGGGAATTTTGGATCGGCCCTGGCTTCTGTTCGGATCTGCGCCTGACCCGACCCTTCCACAGGAAATTCTGCAGAACTGCGCGCGCGTGGATATCAACAATGCGGGAAAAACCGCAAATCAGCTTGGGCTCCCCCCTGCTGACCTGACATTCCGCAAGAAAAAGAAGTCCTGGGAGGAGCACCCCTATGTGCGGACGCGGGGTCTTTTGTGGCTCCATACGAGACCGCTCTGGGTCATGCATCTCAAACTCCTGTTGAAACCCAACGTTCGCTACAAAAGCCTGATGCGGGCAACAAAGAGTGACCGGGAGGCGATCGTTCACCACGTCAGCGGCGGCCTGCCTGCGGAGATCGGAGACGTGGGCAAAGTGACGAACGGCGTTGCAGCGCTGTGTTATGCGCTCTTCATGGGTGTGCCCTCTGTGACGCTGGCTGGCTTCTCCTTGCAGAAAATGGGGCATTCCTACAATGCCAAGGGAAGCGTTCGCAGACAGATCGAGGAGGATACCTTCGTGCTGACGCAATTGCGCGATCGAGGCGATGTCTTCACCACCGAGCGGGACCTTTCAGACTATGTGGGCATCCCGCTTGCCCAAAGCTACCAGGATATCTCCGCCGTAGAGCCTGGTGTAAAACGCTGACCGGGCTGCCGGTCAGGGACGCTCGATCCAACTATAGCCGAAGCGATAGGTGTCGCCGCTTTTTCCCCGATGATAGGGAATGCTGAGAAAACGGCTTTCCAGCCTTTCTGCCGCTATGCCGTTTTTTGCCAGAAATGCGATGATGTTTGGCGGAATGCTCTGCCGATCGTCACCCTCGGCTGACCAAACCGCAAGAAGCAGGCCCGCGGGTACAGGAAGAGTGCCGATTTCTGCGGGAAAGTACGTCAGGAACACGGGTGTATCGGGAAACTCGATCTTCAGATTGCCTGCCAGAATACGGTCATCCACGACGACCCCGCTTGGCTTCGCATCCCGATCGTTCAAAACGCTGTGGGTAAAATCGCTATAGGGTGTATGCGCAAAGGAATAGCGGCCAATCATGGGACCAGCATAAACGCTGGCAAAAAGCATCAGGATTGTGCCAACGGACAGGAAAGCCACAATCCCCACAAACTTTGGCAATCGCGGTGAAGCCTCGATGTGAGCCGCATCGATCTTGGCTGCAAGATAAAGCGGCGTCAGGATAATGAAGAGCACAAGCCATTTTTCGCGGACATGTGTCGCTTGAATTCCGATGACAATAACAGCCACGATCACCAGACAGGCAACGAGCATGCGTCCGGTGACGCGCGTCCATTGGCTTTCAGCCTTGGCGATCTCTTTGAGGTGACCGTAGAAGACAAGGCCGAACACGGCGGCCGGAATGGCGATGCTCTTGACGATCGCGATACACAAGGCGAGGAGCCCATGAAAGACATGGGGTAAGACTGCGGATTCGGCGCCTTCCTTCATTTCGCTGATCGTGCCGCCGCTTGCCAGGGCGAGGTTTGAAAACACCCAGTAGATATGCGGAGCGGCGACGACAAACGCCGCCGCTGCAGCCAGAAGAACTCTCCAGTCGAAAAGTCGCTTGCGCAATTCCGGATCCGGCAAAATGGCGATAACAGCTGCAACGGGGATGACCACGAAATTATACTTCGCAAGGACACCCAGCCCGACAGCAAGACCCGTCATCAGATAGGTGGACAGGCGCGGTGTTTTGAGAGTTTCCAGGAACCCGTAGAGAAACAGAGACACGGTAAACAACGCGGCAACCGTATGAGAAAGGTCGCGTTGCACAAGGAGAAAGATGGCCGGCACGGTCAATATGCCCAGCATCGCCATCATGGAGAGGGCGCGATCCGAGATGATCGCCCGCGCCGCCAACCCATAGAAAAACAGAGCGCACAGCAGAAAGCCGTTTTTTACGATCGTCAATGTGGCGACCGATATTCCGAACATGCCGGAAACGATATATTGCAACCAGTTGTAGAGAGGCGGTTGCGTTCCGTATCCAGCCAGAAAGAACTGGGATAAAAATGCCTGTTCCGACTCGTCGATCTCGAGAGATTCCTGCCGCAGCAACCTGACGGTGACGCTGATCAGGCAATATATCGCCACCAAAAAGAAAACCAGTTCTGGCTTGCGGACCAATAATTTCATCGTCTGCTTTCTACCAATAGCGCCGGAATATTAGGCACCTATATCAAGTTCGGTGCGATTGCCAGCTTGCCGACACCCTCCGCACTGCCGTTCGCAGCAAGCTGACGCTTACGTAATGCAAGCGTTGCCCGGCATTCGCCCTTGAAGGCCATGACGAGGCGGCTATTTTAGTTGCTCGATGAGGATGACACCCCTAAGCTTGCATTTCGACAGAAGGGATGGAACTGGAAAACAAAATGCAGAGTGATGCATATCTCTGGAACTGTTGTGCAGCTGGAAACAACCACCCGCTGCACTTAACCTGACCTGAAACTTGAGAATCGGAACAGTTATGACGGACAAAGCGAACGTATACATCGGCTTCGACAGCAAGGAAGTCGTCGCCTATCACGTGCTCACCCAGAGCATTTTGGAGAAAAGCTCCATCCCAGTCTCTTTCACGCCCATCTCGTTGGACAATGTAGGACAGATTTTCACGCGCGAACGAAATGCGCTTCAATCGACAGAGTTTTCATTTTCCCGGTTCCTGGTCCCATATCTGAGCAATTTTGAAGGCTGGTCCCTGTTTGCCGATTGCGACATGCTCATGCGCACCGATATCGCCAAGCTGTGGGAATTGCGCGACGACCGTTATGCGGCGATGTGCGTCAAACATAACTATGTCCCGAAGGTCGAAACGAAATTTCTCGGGCAGGTTCAGACCAAATACGAGAAAAAGAATTGGTCGAGCGTCATTCTGTTCAACAATGCCAAATGCAAAAAACTTGACCTGGACTATGTCAACAGCGCAACCGGCCTTGAGCTTCACCAGTTCAAATGGCTGGAATCGGAGGAGCTGATCGGCGAACTCCCACCGACCTGGAACTGGCTGGTGAACGAATACGAACACAATGAAAACGCCGATCTCGTGCACTTCACAGACGGCGGCCCCTATTTCGAAGAGTACAAGAACGACGACTATGCGCAGGAGTGGTTTGATGCGCGCGAACGTGTGCTTTTCGTTCAACAGCGTTGAGGCTTGAAGCCGTCATCGATTACAGCCCCGGTTGCGCCGGGGCTGTAGGCCCGTTTTAGAGCGGCGTGCGATGCCTGGAAAATGTGTCGTTGTAGTCCAAGCCGATCAGCTCAAGTGCAGATGTTGACGAGTAGTTTTCGAGCTCGACACCGTTTTCGCTGGCAAATTCTTTGGCGAGCGCCAAATGGCTGAGAATACGGCCCTGTCCCCTTTGAATTCCTGTGAAGCTGCGGGTTTCCTTCTCATAAAAGCGGGGCTCGTTGGCGTTGGCGATGTCTATGCCCAGAAAACCCAGTTTTTTCACCCCCAGCGACAAGGCAAACTGTACCGCTGACACGACGACCGAGCCGCCCCGGAAGACACCGGCACCAGGGTCTGTCGAAAACCCAGCTTCTCCGTCAGTGCTCAGCCTTATGTAAGGCAGCGCCTTCAATTCAGCGATGCCTCTGCGCTTGTGCCGGTATGGTTTTTGAACATCGTCGGAAAAAATGATTTGCCGATGTTGCAGCCAGGATCGATCCTGCTCGCAAATTGCTCTGATCACGCTGACGGAGAAAACGCATGGACAATGCGGCGGAATTCTTTGAAAGAGATCGAAGTGGTTCCAGACAAATCTTTCATCATCGATGACAACGGCGAGTGGTGCTGCGATCTGATCGGGCACGAGATGCAGGGATCCGTTCAAAGGAATGCATGAATTTTCTTCCGCGCGCGACAAGTCGCAACTCCCGATGGAAGGTCCTGTGCCGACGATATAGATGGCCGGGCTTTGCGTATGAATGCCCTCGGCGCTGATCAACCGCCCAACCAGAGTACCGCAGAAATGGATCGAGCCGCGCTCCTGCCGGGTCGGCGGAATGAGCTTGAGACCGGGAAGCCAATCCTGCGCATGGGCGCGGGATTTTCCGCCGAAGAGCTGGGCAGCTAGCTTTATGAACGTCCTTGATAAAGGGCGATTTGCGGGCATTGGCTAACCCTCTCTTTTCATGTGTCGCTCTTGCATATGCGGCTACGACAGCGCGCCGGCCAAGATCAGCATGAGGCTGTCACGGGATATCATCCCCATTCGCTGCCGGTCCAGAGAGGAATTCCGATGTCCTCTGACACTTTCGGATCTGCGGTATATAGGGGACGCTTCTGCGCCAGAAGCTTGGCCACGATCGCCTTGTCCATTTGCACATGCGCACGTGCCAACCCGGCCTGATTGTAGGCGTGCCCTGTCGAGCCCGGATTGATACCGGTGATGATCACCGCCGGCGCTCCGTTGTGAAACGCAAAGAGCACCGCGTTCATACCGTTCGAGCATTTGGATTCCGTGTCGAGTTCCAGGGATTTGACACCGGCGACACGATCAAGGAGTGCCATCCGCTCATACCGGTCAACAATTTGCAGACTGTCATATTGATAGTCGAAAGCCCTCAACCCGTTTTCAAGGCGCGGCCGATCGTCCTTGCGCCATAGAAAAACATAGAGAGCCCCGGTTCGCTGTCCCGACAAGACCCGCCGCACCTCCACGGCATTGGTGTTGGTTCCTTCGATCTGGTTGAACTGCAGGAACGTGATATCCGGCGCCGAGAAGCCCCAGGGCGTTATCGCCGATTGCGAGCCATTGATGGTGATGATCGGAAAATCTGGCTGCCAACCCTTGACCATATTCGATACGGGGGCAGAACCGACGACGACAACGGGCGCCTTGAAGGGCGCGGGTGCAGCGGGCGGCGCTGGCCGGATGATCTGGTACTTGACGTTCCGGTAGAGCCGCTTGCGTGTCTCTGCAATCCACGATGCCATGTTATTTTCTCTTGTTCAGCCAAGCTGAGCGCTGCCCGATCAGCAGCTCTATTTGGTGTCCGCGCTTCTTTTCAAGAATTTCGGCTTCAAGCGCCGCAGGAACAGATCGAGCGAGCGAAACGCATTGGTCAGCGAGATGAGCTTATCGACCTGGGCGTCTGTTTCGCCCAAGCGGCGAGAGATAACGTCTGAAATTGTTGCGGAAATTTCGGTAGTCAAGAGCTCCGGGAACCGCAAAGCCAGTTTTGCATAGCTGCTTGCAGACATACCCTCATAGATCGACAGGTTGCCGGCCCTTGCCGAAAGCCGGAGGAACACTTGCTCGAACGTCCAGTCGTGCACCGAGACCACACGCCATTTGTCGCTCCGTTTCGCCGAGAAACCGGCAAGGACGATCTCGGCTGGAATCTTCTGATCGGTAAGCCACAAAGACATTGCAAAGCCAGTGGTCGGAACTTTATCCGCCGGGTAAAAATCGGCGCAATAGTCCACCAGATCCAGATGGCCAGTCGGTGTATCGAGGTAATCCGCCTGGGTATTGAACCGTTCCGCCGTGCTCAAGCGCACGTTCATGATCCCGAGAAATGTTTCGGCCGCCAATAGTTTGACGACCTCGGCCACTTCACCGCGATAAACGATATTGGCGCCCTTCGGCTGTGCCCTTGATATCAGCAGGGAGTTGCCCGGAAATGGCCGCCCCAAAACCTTGTAGACCTTGTTGAAGAAGACGAAGAGCGCGGTATCGGGATAGTCTCGTTGCAGGCCTTCCATGTCGATGTCATCGCTGTTGGCAACCAAAACGATGTGCGAAAATTGGGCAAAGAGATCCCGCCACTCATTGTGGATTTTCAAGTTGGTTGTCGCACCGGGCCTAGGCAAATTCATGGTTGTTCAATCCGCGCCTGTGGTTATCCGCCTTTCAGCGAATCCAAGCGATTACTTTATAAATCTTTGTTCCTGAAAGCAATTCAGCGGCTCCCTTTGCATTCCGGCTTAGTCTATGACCGGAGCTAGCCGCCGGAGATATCCTGTTCTATATCTGACAATCTTGGGGAGAGTGACCACATCTATGTTCGGCTGGAAGACAAAACGACATATTACCCGGGAACTGGAAATCTCGCCGCCTGCGCCTGAGGCGCATCGCAACGGCATTGCTATCGTGGCCTGCGTCAAGAACGAGGAAACATATATCGAGGAATGGGTGCGCTTTCACCGGGCAGTCGGGGTGAGGCATTTCCACATCTATAATGACGGCTCCACGGATGCGACGCTGGAGGTGCTGCAAGACGTCTTGACGCCCTTGGAACTCACCGTCATGCCGTGGACGATGCGCATGCGCGATCGTAGCACGACCGAAATCCTCAATGGTCAAAACATCGCATTCGCCCATGCGATCCTCAATTACGGAGGCCGGTATCAGCGAATGGCATTCATCGATGTCGATGAGTTCCTTCTTCCGAAACACGGCCAAACGCTCGAGCAGGCTTTACAGGGCGCTGGCGGCTTTCCCAATATTTCATTGCCATGGCATATGTTCGGACATAGCGGCCATAAGGTGCGGCCCCCAAACCCGGTGAGCCTCAGCTATGTCATGCGGGTCTCCGACCCGATGCGCCGGGATAGCGATGCGAACAACTTCAAATGTATTGTCGATCCGGTCGAGGTGACGGGTGTCAGCGTGCATCATTTCAAAACCAGGACCTATGGCGATATCACCGTCAATGATGCCGGCCAAAGATTTTCCGGACGCGACAGAAAATCCTCAGAGTTCTATTCCTCGCAATTTCTTCAACTCAACCACTACTACGCGCGATCGGAGCAGGAACTGCACGAGAAGATCAACCGTGGCTGGTCCTTTGACGGCTCCTCGGAAAAATACAAGCAGAAGGTCCTCTCGTCGATCCGCTATATCGAGGACAATGCCATCGAAGATCGGGCAATGGTGGATTTTGTCGTCAAGAATGATATTGCGTTACAAAGCAGGCAGCAGAGATGACAGCAATACCGCACCATGACACCAGCAACGACGAGGCCATCCCGGCCGCTGATTGCGGCTGGGCGGTGACCGAAAGCAAGGCGGGAACCCTGACGCAATGTGTCGGCGTGTTGAAGCAGCTCACCCCATCTCCCGTGGTGAAAACCATCAACCGGTCACGCGGAATTCGAAAATGGTTCGAGCCTGCGCTCTTCCGGCGCAGCGAGCGGGAACCGGTCGTGCTCGTCTCCTGCGGCTTCAGGGCCGAGAAGGCCACACTGGACATCAAATCGGCCTATGGCGGACGGCCACTGGCCGTTCATCTCCAGCGGCCGCGCATCGACGGTTACGATATGGTCTTCGTCTCACGCCACGACTGGGTGCCGGAACTGGACAATCTGCCCAATTATCATCCGATGGTGGGCGTGCCGCATCAAATTACATCCAAGCGCTTGAGCCCTTTGAGAGAGGATGCGCGTGCGCGTTATGGCCGTGGTGGAAAGCCGATCGCGGCGGTGTTTGTCGGCGGGCCAAACGGCGCCTATCTCTATGACGAAAAAACGCATGATGTGATCAGCCAAGCGGTCCGGCATCTGGAGCTGGAGGGGTGGCGTGTTCTCGTCTCGGTATCGCGCAGATCGGAAGAGGCGACGTTGAAGGCTTTGCTGAAGCTTCGGTCCCCAAACGTTGACGTTTGGGACCGGACCGGTGAAAACCCCTATCTCTCCTATATGGCTGCGGCCGATGGTTTCTTGATTACCAAGGACTCCATAACCATGCCCTGCGAGGCGGTTGCAACGGGAAAGCCCGTCTATTCACTCGAATTGACACATGTGCCAGGGCCACGGCTTGAGAAATTCGAGTTCTATCACCGCGACTTGAGCGATACTTTGGGGCTCACCCGGCCCTATCACGGTCAGATGGAAGCCTATCCCTATCAGCCGCTCGACGAGACCCGGCGGATCGGATCCATCATCCGATCCGTATTGAACCCGGACCCTTGAACTGTCCTCCTCAAGGCCAAGAGCTTAACGGGCTGATACCTTCTGCGCCTCATTCCCGCCAGTGATCGGCAACCCATTTCGTGGGGCGGATATAGTGGCGCAGGTAGCGAAACGGTGCCTTCTTCCGTCGCTTCGTGGCGTCGAAGACCCCCAAAATATGCTGGAGGGGCGACGTCGGCAGGCCCTTCTCTCCGTATTTACCATCGATGGCGTGCTGCGGAAGCAAACCGCGCGGAAAAATGACGACGCGGGCGTCCTTTGGCAATCGCGGCGCCAGGACGTAGTTGAGAGGAAAGGGCCAGCGGCAATCCTGCCGAAAATGCAACACCCACCGCCGCGGAAAAAACGTCACTCCCCCAGGCGCGTTGCGGCTCACAAAGCGCTGTTCATAGCGAAATGTGTCCGCCACACCCTGCGGGTCGGCCCGGAATTTCTGCTGCAGGGGCAAAAGTTTGCCAACGGGAAACCGGAACAGCGATGTCTGCCCCAAACGCTCCAATGGCGTGGTCTGATTTTTTGCCATGACGACATCATCGGGATCGCCGATCTCAAAAAAATCATCGAGTGACGAGACGATCACCAGATCAAGGTCAAGAAATAGAACGGGGCCCTTCAGGCTCCCGAGCTTCTCTCCCCAAAGCCGGGCTTTCGGCCAGATACCCCTTGTGTTCACCGGCATTTCCACATCGAGCGGCGGCAGGTCCTCGCACAGGATTTCCGGATGAAGTCCTATCCGATTGTCCGTGAAGCAGGTGAAGGTAAACGGCGGCGTGATGTTGCGTGCCACCATCGCATAGAGGCGATTGATGAAGGGAGCGCCATATTTTGTTCCCCAGCTGATGCAGATGACCTGCTTAACGCCGCCGCTTGCCGCCAGCACTGTCGAAGCCATATATGTCAAACTCCCCGTGGCGCGCTCTCAACCGATGCGGCGCTGTCCGTTTATGGTTGTATTCAGTTTCCTGCACAAAGTTTCCAGGAGATTGAACAACTGCTTTGCGATCCTGTCAGGTCTTTAGATCACGCGATACCCTTGTCAATCTTTAGCCAATCCAAACCAGTGCTATTTCGGCGGAAAACCGCATGCTGTGGAATGACCCGCCACGACGAGAACTGGGGAGGGAACCGACGAGCTTCTCCCAGTTTCTTTTGCATCGCGCGCCGGTAGACGCTGATTTTACTGCAGCTGCGGTTTTTTCAGGAACTCGTCGCGATCCCCCGATCTGACACGAAGCCAGACTTCGCGGCCGTCGCGCAGGACGCGGACGGGGATTTCCGATCCGGCGCGGCCGCTCTTCCAGACCTTGCGGTAAAAGTCGGCAAGACTGGAAATTTCTCCGTCGCGGACCTCTGCGATAACGTCGCCTCCCCGCAACCCGGCCTGCGCGGCTGGACCATCCGCTGCAACACTCATGACGACCACGTCGCCATTGCTTTCGGCCGCGAAGGCGCCAAGCCAAGGGCGCGGTGGCTTGTTCACGCGTCCAAGCGTGAGCAGATCGTCGAGAATGGGTGGAAGCAGATTGATCGGGACGATCATGTTGATGTCGGAACTCTCTCCGTTCCGGCTCATGACCAGCTTGAGCGAGCCGATACCCAGAAGCTTGCCATCCTGCCCGACGATGGCAGCCCCACCCCAGGATGGATGGGCGGGAGAAACAAAGATCGCTTCATCCAGCAGATATTCCCAATATCCGGCAAACTCGCGTTTCGCGACGATCTTGGTCTCCACCAGCCGGCCAAAACCGTCGGCAAAGACGACGGGATCGCCAACCCTGGTTTTCGATGCGTCGCCGAGCGTCAGCGCCGGGCAGTCCAGGGGCCCCAGCGCCTGGATCAGGCCAAGCCCCGTTTCCTGGTCATAGGCAAGCGCATGACCGGGAATGACCGTGCCATCTGGCCGTGTCAGCCAAACCTCATCCGCCTCAGTGATCAAGTAGCCGATGGTGAGCACCAGGCCATCGTCGCGGATGACGACCCCACTGCCTTCGCGCACCGTGCCCAGCGAGCGGGCCGTGAAGGCATCGTCCGGGATGGATGTCCGAACGGCCACCATCGAGTGTTTGACTGAGTGTACATCCATGTTTCGGTCCCGCCGGATTTTTTTAATCTCTCCTAGAGGTAGGAAGACGTGTGGCACCCCGCAAGTCTCAGGTTACGCATCGCGACGACACAGTCCTCAGCCCTTGCCCCACACTCAGTGCCCCAAAGTTAGCGAGACGCGAAATATCTGACTTACAATCCCAGCCGCAGCGCTGTATGTTCCTCTTTTGTTCAAGGGCGCATTTGCCTTCATAGACCACGCGCAATCAAGCTGGACGCCTCGTGATGTATATGCCCGGCGATGATACTACAGCCATTCCAGATCCAATATCACGGGCTCAAACGCCGGATGAGCCAGTGCGTCAGCGCAAGATCATCCATGTCGACATGGATGCTTTCTATGCATCCGTCGAGCAGCGCGACAATCCGGAGCTGCGCGGCAAGCCGCTTGCCGTTGGCGGATCGGCGGCGCGCGGGGTCGTGGCTGCGGCCAGCTACGAGGCGAGAGTATTCGGCGTGCATTCGGCCATGCCGTCGGTCACTGCCAAACGAAAATGTCCAGACCTGATCTTCGTGCCGCCGCGCTTTGACGTTTACAAGGCGGTCTCCCAGCAGATCCGTGCGATCTTTGCCGAATACACGCCGCTGATCGAGCCGCTATCTCTGGACGAGGCCTATCTCGATGTGACGGAAAACCTGAAAGGCATGGCAATCGCCACCGAGATCGCCGCAGAAATCCGCGCGAGGATCGCTGAGGTGACCGGTCTCAACGCGTCCGCCGGGATTTCCTACAACAAGTTCCTCGCCAAGATGGCGAGCGATCTCAACAAGCCCAATGGGCAAGCCGTGATTACGCCAAAGAACGGCCCAGGCTTTGTCGAGGCTTTGCCAGTGAAGAAGTTTCATGGCGTTGGACCGGCAACCGCCGAGCGGATGCGCAAATACGGCATCGAAACCGGACTTGATCTGAAGCAGAAATCGCTGGCTTTCCTTCAGGAGCATTTCGGCAAGTCCGGTCCCTATTTCTACGGGATCGCGCGCGGTATCGATGAGCGCCTCGTCCGGCCCGACCAGATCCGCAAATCCGCCGGTGCGGAGGACACGTTCGTTGAGGATATCACCGATTTCGATCTGGCCCGGCTGGAGCTTAAGCCGCTTGCCGAAAAGGTCTGGCGCTATTGCGAGGCGCAGGGGATCAGCGGCAAGACTGTAACAGTGAAGATCAAATATTCCGATTTCACCCAGGCGACGCGCAGCCGCACGAAAGCGACGCCCGTTGCAAATGCCGCAGATATCCTCGACACCGCATCGGCACTTCTGGCCACGGTCTATCCGTTCAAACGCGCCATCCGACTGCTGGGCGTGACCCTGTCGTCGCTGACAAACGCTTCCGTTGGCGACGACGCAGAACAGCAGCCGCAATTCGATCTCGATTTATAGATGCTCAAATCCTCCAAAACGAAAAAGCCTGCCGCGGGAGGAGGTGCGGCAGGCTTTTCGAAAAGAACCGAACAGCGACTGGGAGGAGGAGTGCCGCTGTTCCTTCAGGCGCCCCTTGGGAGGAGGAGTGGGCCGCCTGAAATTCGAAGCTCTGCGGGAGGAGGTGCATTGCTTCGATGGAAATGATCATACGCTGATCGCGATGATTTCAAAGCGTTTATGCTGCAGTGCAGCTATGCAGGAAATGCACATCGGAAAATGCTGCGTTCCAGCGGGTCTCTGCCCCGTCAGCAAGGCCGAAACGCAAAACGCCCGCACAGGGCGGGCGCTTCATCATAACTCAAGGCTTGCTTAGAAAGCTACGGCTGCGCGGGCAACGCTGCGGATATCGTCGCGGGCAATACCCAGATCGTTCAGCTCGCGGTTGGTCATACGGCCGAGTTCGGATACGGTCTGACGATACTTGCGCCAGTTGTTCAAAGTGCGTGCTACGTTCATGATGATCCCCTTTCGTGAGGTTCTGTTGACGTCAGCAACCGCTATTGGTTCCGGCGTCGTTTGATGAAGAGAATATAGGCCGTTCTCTTTGATCAGAATATCGACAATGCATCACAGCACCTATGCACCGGCTGCAGCGCTCATGGCGCAGCTGCCCAACTTGCGGCCGCTATACCCCGGCGCGTGGCGGCATCAACGTTAGCCGGCGCTGGGGCTTATCACTTCCAGCGTCGATTGAAGCAGCATGCGAGCGCCGGCCACACAATGGTCCGGCTCCACATACTCAGCCTCATTGTGGCTAAGGCCATCCCTGCAGGGCACGAAGATCATCGCGGCCGGTGCTATACGCGCCACGTAGAGCGCATCGTGAAAGGCGCCGGAGACCATATGCTTGAACCCGAGCCCCAAATGACGCGCCGCCCTTTCCACACCTTCGATCACGGGCTGGGAGAACCGGGCCGGGCTCATATCGAATGTCCGGCGGATATCGGCTTTGCAGCCACGCGGGGCCACCGACGATCGGAAGGCTTCCGAGACCTGTGCCTCGATCTTGTCCAGGCGATCTGATTGCGGATGGCGCAGGTCGATGCTGAGGCTGACGGATCCTGGAATTGCATTGACGGAGCCGGGAAGTGCTGTGATCCTTCCGACCGTCAGGCGCGCATCGCCGTCTTCGGGCATGACGGTTTCGTAAAGCGTATGCAGCGCATGGGTCACCGCCATCATCGGATCGCGGCGAAACGCCAGTTGCGTTGTACCCGCATGCGCGGCCTGGCCGGTAACGGTGATGTCGAGCCAACGGGTTCCCTGCACGCCGGTGACGATGCCGATCGGGATATTTTCGTTTTCCAGGGACGGCCCCTGTTCGATATGAAGCTCGAGATATCCTGAAATCGGAAATCCGAGCGGCCTGCGTTCAGCGACCGTCGAGTCCGCAAGCGTCTCGGCGAGGGCGTCACGCCAAAAGACGCCGTCCGTTCCACGGATATCCTGCCAATCCTGCGGAATATGCCCCAGCGAAAATGCCATGGAGCCCATCGCACCCGGTGCAAAGCGGCTGCCTTCCTCGTTTGTCCAGGCAACCACCTCAATCGGCGCCTCGGTTTCCAGTCCCGCATCCTCCAGAGCCTCGAGAACCTCAAAGGCGGCCAGCGTGCCAAGGGCGCCATCATAGCGTCCGCCCGTCGGCTGGCTGTCGAGATGACTGCCGATCAGAAAGGGGGCAAGGCCGCCGTTTTTGCCATCGCGGCGAATGAACAGGTTGGCGAGCGGATCCTGGAAGACGCGGAAACCGCGCTCCAGCGCCAGGCCTGCCAGCAGCGCGCGGGCAGCCTGATCTTGACGTCCCAGCGCTGCCCGGTTGACGCCGCCTGCCGGCGTTGCGCCGATTGCCGCGAAATCATCCAGTCTTTTCAGAAGGCGTGCAGCGTTGATGTCTGCGGAGCAGATCATTTCTTCAGTCCGTTGATAAAGGCCGTGACACGCGCCTTTTCGACCTTGTTCCACCAGACGCCGTCATATTTCAGCGAACTGGCAACGATGACGCCATCGACGATGTCAAGGATATCGCGGGCATTGTCGGGCGTGACGCCGCTGCCGACCAGGGTTGGCAGGCCGGCGGCCTCCTTGATCAGACGGATATAGCCGAGATCGGCTGCATGGCCGGTACGTTGGCCGGTGGCAATTACCGCGTCGGCGTCAAAGAAGACGAGATCCTTGACCTGCTCTTCCACCGGCCGGTCGGCAACGATCGCGTGCGCACCGTGCTTCACATGCGCATCGGCAAAGATCCGGATGCCGTTGGCTCTGAGCTTTGCGCGATAACGCATGGCGCGGGCGGCCTCGCCTTCAATGAACCCTTCATTCGCGACATAGGCATTGGCCCACTGGTTGACGCGCACGAAACCGGCACCGCTGGCACCGGCAATGGCCAGTGCCGGAATGGCCGCATTGGCCAGAACGTTGATGCCGATCGGACGCCCGAGTTCACGGCGGATGCGATCCGATATGACCGACATATAGGCGGCGGTTTCCGGTCCGATATCATCCGGCTTGGAGAAGGGAATATCGCCGTGGTTTTCCACGATGACACCATCGCAACCACCCTCCAGATAGGCGCGGGCATCCTCCAGGCCCTGGCTGTAGATGTCCTCTATGGCTTCGCCGTTATAACGCGGAGCCCCCGGCAGAGGTGCCAGGTGCACGACGCCGATAACGGCTTTGCTACGGCCGAAGAGGGAGGTGATGGCATCGCCTGCGCCCGGGCCGACCGGTTTTGAGGATTGTGTCATGGGTGTTCCGTTTCTGATGTTTCAATGAGAGTTGAAAGTTCTTGGGCCGTTGGGCATGAGGAAAGCGTGCCTGTTCGCGTCACCGCCAGCGCGGACGCCTGGACGGCAATGCGGATCGCCCTTTGCGGATGCATACCCTTTGCCAAGCATCCCGCGAAGATGCCGCACAGCACATCCCCCGCACCACTGGTATCGATTGCCGCAACCCTGGGGGCCTCAATATGGATTGCGGCTACACCGGCACCGGGAAGAAGCAGGCAACCTTTTGAGCCGAGGGTGACCACCACAGAATGCGCGCCGAGTTCCAGTATCTTGGCGGCAGCCTCTGATGCAACAGCAACGCCCGAGAGCGCCTCCGCCTCCCCTTGATTGACGATGACGATATCGAAGTCCTCAAACCCCGGCCGGACGCCGGCAACAAGCGGGCTGGCATTCAGCACGGTTGTCAGTCCTTTGGCCCGCGCCGCGCGCAGGCAGGCGCTGGTGACGCCTGCCGCAAGATTGCCCTGCATGATCAGCACGTCGCCGGGCTCGATGCTGTCGAGCAGGCCGGTCTGCTTGATCGGATCAAAAGCCAGGGCGCAGGAAACGCCACTGATGATGATGTTCTCGCCGCCTTCATCGACCGCGACGGTCGAGCGGTCAGTCGGCAGATCCAAATCCGTCAGGCAGGCACTGTCGATCTCGCCGGCGAGCATCTGGCGGATCCATGCGCCGTTGGCATCCCGGCCGATTGCGGCCCAAAGCGTGACGGGCACCCCGGTGCGGGCAGCGGCAATGGCCTGATTGGCCCCCTTGCCGCCGAGCCCATCGGCATGCCCCAAGGCATTCCGCGTCTCGCCCGCTTCTGGAAAGCGGTCGAGACGGAAGGTGGTGTCGATGCAGACATTGCCAACGACATGCACGCGCATGGATCAGGCTTTCGCCGTTGCCCAGGCCAGCATCTGCTCGAACAGGGTCTTGTAGCCCGGCCAGGCGATGAAGCTCGACGGCAGCCAATGCGGACCGACATCGGAGGTCCAGGCGACGGTGCGGCCCTTGCCATAGGTGCCGGTGACCAAAAGAGGCTGCGAACCGTAATCGGTCGAAACGGTCGCCAGCACCTCGGCTCCGTCCTTCACCGTCACTTCGTTATATCCCAGCAGAACCGGCCAGTCCGTGCCGAGACCCTTGAGGATCGGGTGGCTTTCCGTGCCGGTCACCACAGGCGCAAACCCTTCCGGTACCTCGACGCGGTCATCGACGGACAGGCAGGAAACCGGCAGAACGTCCTCGACCGGCGTCCTGTGGTAACGGGCGCCGCCATTGATGCCCTGGAAGCTGTAATAGCCGCCGAACATCAGCAGGGCGCCGCCATTGCGGACATAGTCACGCAGCAGGCGAAGACGGTTTGGCGTGGTCTTGGAGTGGATCCAGGTGTCTGGATGCAGCAAAAGCGTGTTGGCGCCAATATCCGACAGGATGATTGCGTCATAGGCAGACAGCGCTTCCAGGGTCTGCGGAAAATCGCGTTGCGCCTCATGGGCCGGCATGAACTGGACATCGAAGGGGCTGTCCTTCAGCACGGCCAGAAGTTCATCGGCACCGGTGTGATAGGTCACGGTCGGGAACTGGTCGAAACCCTTGATGTGGGTCGCTGTGGAAACCCAGGATTCGCCAGCGAGAAGGACTTTGGACTTGGACATAAAAACTCCTTGGACTTTATTGCCAGCGTTTAGAGCACGGCGGAGAAAACGGATTTCGGATTGTCGATCAGCATGAGGTCAATGGCTGCTTGATCGACCCCATGACGCTTCAGGCGCGGCAGGAAATGTTTCAGAATGAAGCCATATCCGAAGCCGCCGTAACGGGTGAGCATGATTTTCAGGAACACGTCCTGTGACAGGAGAACGCGATCACTATGACCCATATCGATCAGCGAGCGGATCGCGCGCGCGTTCTGTTCGTCGGATGGCGATTGGGCGTCTTGATCGGCATAGTAGAAGTCCATGCCGATCATGTCATATTCCAGAAATGCGCCACGCTCTGCCAAAGCCTTCTGGTAAGGCAGATCGTCATGGCTGGGGTTCATGTGGCAGAGGACGGTGTGGCGCAAATCGGCACCTTCCGCCTCGACAATATCGAGAACCTCATGAGCCAGCCGTTCCCAACCCGGTAGATGAATGGACAGCGGCACTCCCGTGATTTTCGAGGCGCGGGCGGCGGCCCGCAGCGACTTGCGTTCCTCCGGTGTGAAATCCTTGCTGACGCCGATTTCGCCGATAATGCCAGCCATCACGTCCGGCTGCGCCGTACCGCCGCCGACATCATTGACGATGAATTCGGTGACCTCATCGACATCCATATTTTTCAGCCAATCGGGATGGCTGAATTCGAGATAGAAGCCGGTCCCCATGACGATCTTGAGGCCGGACATCTTTGCGATGCGGGCGAGTTTCGCCGGCTCCCGGCCGATGCCGATATTCGTGGTATCGACCACCGTGTGCCCGCCGAGCGCCTGAAACCGTTTCAACTCCGAGAGTGCCAGATCGCTGTCATCGAGCGAGACGTTGTCGCGGTTCATATAGGGGTTCATCCGCAATTCGCCGATGATCTCCATGCTGACCTTTTGCTCGCCGATCGCTTGCGCTTCCGGATGGCAGGGGCAACGCCAGGATTTTGCGCCGTCGAGCAGAATGTGCTCGTGCATCAGCGTGATCCCCATCTCAGCGACCCGCACTGGCCCCAGAACGGTCATCACCGCTCCCGTTTTGACACCGATCTCCACGCGCTCTTTCGGCGCTTTATCGAACAAATGGTCCATCTCACTTACCCCGGACCGCGCCCCGGAAGAGGCGGAAGTTGAGCCAGACGGCAATCAGGATGATCGTGCCAGTGACAATCGGCGTGAGGAAAGGGGACATATGGGCCAGGATCAAACCATTGGCGATGACGGCGACGGTGAGCGCGCCGAGCACGGTGCCAAGGATCGTGCCGCGTCCGCCGAACAGGCTGGTGCCTCCGAGAACCACAGCGGCGATAACTTCAAGTTCGAAACCCTGGCCCGCATTGGATGAACCGGAACCAAGGCGGGCTGTGACGATAATGCCGGCCAGCGCTGCCGCAGCACTGGAGAGAATATAGACGAACATCGTCGTAAAGCGCGTATCGATGCCGGCCCGGCGCACGGCTTCGGAATTGGCGCCGATGCCGGTCACGTAACGTCCGAACGGCGTTTCATTGAAAACGATATAGGCGATCAGCAAGACGACAAGGGCAATCAGCGCCGGCACCGGGACACCCAGGAACCAGGATCTGCCAATGACGGTGAAGAAACTCGCCGGATCGACCGGGATCGAATAGCCGCCGGTGATCAAAAGCGCCAGGCCACGGATGACTGAAAGCCCAGCCAGGGTGACGATGAAGGCGGGAATGCGTTCATAGGCGATGAAGAAGCCGTGGATGGCGCCGATGACGACACCGAGCAACACCATCAACAGAATGACCAGTGGCCATGCGATCCCCGCCTGCAGTGCCGTCGCTGACAAGGTTGCGACCAGCGCCAGCACCGAGCCGACAGACAGATCGATACCGCCGGTGGTGATGACGAAGGTCATGGCTGCGGCAACGATCAGCAACGGCGCCGACTGGCGGATGATGTTGAGCAGGTTGGGCGCTGTCAGGAACGCGTCGGTGATGACGGAAAAGACGACGCAGACGACGAGGAAGAACAGGGCGATCGAGACGACGCTGCCGTTTGCCAGAAGCTTGTCCCAGAGCGTGGCCTTGCGCAGGCGCGAGGCCGAGACATGGGAACCGGCATGCCCGGTTTGCGAAGAAGGCATTGTCATGCTGAAACTCCGGTTTCATTGCCGTGCCGGGCGGAACGGGCCGAAAATTTGCGGCCGACGATCAGATTGACCACTTCCTCGATACTGGTCTCGCCGATCATCCGCTCGGCGACATTGCGCCCTTCGTACATGACCTGAATGCGATCGCAGACGAGGAACAGGTCCTGCAGGCGATGGGTGATCAAGATGACGCTGACGCCACGCGCGCTGACCGTGCGGATCAGTTCCAGCACGGCTTCGACCTCGGCCACGGCAAGGGCTGCCGTCGGTTCGTCCATGATGAGGACTTTTGGCTCGAACGAAGCGGCCCGGCCAATGGCAATCGACTGGCGCTGGCCGCCGGAGAGATTTTCGACCTTGAGCCGCGTATCGGCAATGACGATACCGAGGCGATCGAGCATGTCGCGGGTCAGGCCGTGCATCGTCTTGTTGTCGAGGAACGGCACGCCGAGAATGCGGCGGCGCGGTTCACGGCCAAGGAAGAGATTGCCCGCAACATCCACGGTGTCGCACAGAGAAAGGTCCTGATAGACCATTTCCACATGAGCGGCGCGTGCGTCGGCGGGCGACGAAAAGGAAACCGGCTTGCCGTCGATTTCGATGGTGCCGCTATCTGGGATGACGGCGCCGGAAAGCACCTTGCTCAGCGTCGATTTGCCGGCGCCATTGTCTCCGACCAGCCCCAGCACTTCGCCGGGTTTGAGGGTCAGCGAGACATTGTCCAGCGTCTGAATGGGATTGTAACGTTTCGAAATACCGGTCATGCGGACGCGGTAGGGTATGCCGTCGGTCATGATGGGTTCTCCCCGAGTGCCTGAACGGGCATGGCCGGTTTTCTGAAACCGGCCATGCCGCGATGATGCGGGAAAAACCCTTACTTGAACATGTCCTTGAACTGGGCAACGTTGTCCTTGGTCACGATCGTGACGGGGACATTGATGATCGGCTCGATGGTCTCGCCCTTCTTCAACTTAACCAGTGCTTCGACGGCAGCCTTGCCTTCGCCGGCCGGATCCTGCTGAACGACGGCGGTGACCCAGCCTTCTTCGATGCCCTTGGCGGCCTGCGCCGTTAGGTCCCAACCGAAGATCTTGACGTCCTTCTGGCGGCCCTGGCTTTCGACGGCGGAGACGGCGCCGATCAGCTGCGGCTCGCCGGTGGCGTAGATCGTCGTCATGTCGGGATTGGCGGTCATCAGGTTTTCGGCTGCGCCCAGCGCGATATCCTGCTGGTTCTGGCCATCGACGGTGTCAAGGAAGGTGACGGCCTGGCCGCCATCGGTGACAGCCTTCTTGAAACCATCAAGACGCTGGTTCTGGATGAAGGAATTGAGCGCGCCGACAATGCCGGTCTTGGCGGTGCCGGACATATCGGACTTCACATAATCGGAAAAGAACTTGCCGATGTCTTCGCCAGCCTTGGCATTGTCAACGCCGATGAAGGAGATGTTGTCACCATCCGGGATCTGTGCGTCGATGGCGATAACCGGGATGCCGGCGGTTTTTGCCGCCGTGATTGCGGGCTTCACGCCGTTGACATCGATGGCCACGAGAATGATGCCATCGACCTTCTGGGTGATATAGTTTTCGATCGCATCGTTCTGTGCGGCCGGCACATTGTTGGCGTTGAAGATAACCAGCTTGGCACCGGCGGCATCCGCAGCCTTCTGGGCACCGTCATTGATCTGATTGAAGAACAAGGCCTGCTGGTTGATGGTCACAAGCGCAAATGTATCTGCGCTGGCGGAGGCGGCACCGAAAACCAATGTCATGGCGGCGGCTGCGGTGCTGCGGATCAAAAATGTGGAAAGGCGCATTCGGGTTCCCCTTGTTTTCGGAAAGGCCCGTAGCCGGGCTCATCTCGCGCTTGAGCGCTGAGGTATAATTCAAGAGACTTGAATTTTTGTCAAGTCTCTTGAATTGAACTTTCCGGGAGCGGGGAATGGTCAGAACGTGGCTGGCGTATTGACCCAGAAAATGCTGGCCCGCTCACGACCCGTATTGCGATAATGGTGCGGCAATTCGGAGTTGAAGACAAAGGCATCGCCTGTCCCCAGCATGAAGCTCTTGCCATCAACAATCAGCTCGATTTCACCGGCAAGGAGATAGCCGACCTCTTCTCCGGCATGCTGGATCGGGCCGGCGCTTTCGCCCTTTTCCTCGATATGGTGGATGTTGCACTGAAGCAGATGCCCCGCCGAGTAGGGAATGATCCGCTCCAGCGAAATCCCCTCTCCGCGCCGCAAAGGATCCAGTGCGATCAGCGGCCGCGTTCCTACACGAAAGATGATCCCCTCCTCCCCGTCGGATTCCTCGAACATCCAGCCTATATTGGTATCGAGCGCGCCCACCAGGCGGTGCAGCATCGGCAGCGACGGCGACGCCTTGCCGTTCTCGATCTTTGACAACAGGCTTTCGGAACAATTGGCCGCGTCTGAAAGGGCCTTCAGCGTCATACCCCTGGTCTGACGCGCAAGCCGCAGACGGATTCCCAAACGAAGTGGATTGGTAGTCTGGGCATCATCGATATGGTTCGCTATCGTCATATCAAGCCTTTTTCCATGCGATCGTGCTTTCACTTGTTGTGAATAGGAAGCGAGGTTCCTTTTTCAGAAATCCACGAATACCACCTCTCTTTCACAGCAATCAAGTCTCTTGAATGGCTATCGCCAAGACGATGTCGCCAGCCGTTTTTGTGAGATAGGAATGACGATAGCGGTTCTGAGGCGTTTGCCAAAACAGGTGCGCACCGGTAGAAGCTGGACAAAAGCAACCGGAACGTCGCCTTGAAGACCATTGCCATCGATTTCGAAACCGCCAATGAGCAGCGTGGCAGTGCCTGCTCCGTCGGCCTGGCTTGGATCGAGGATGGACGTGTCGTGCGCATCGAGGAGCGGCTGATCCGTCCGAAGGGCATGCGCTTTTCATCCTTCAACATTGCCATTCACGGTATCCGGCCGGAGCATGTCGAGGACGCCGGTGAGTTTCCCGAAGTGATGGACGAGTTCGCCGACGATTTTCGTGGCGCAACCATGATCGCCCACAATGCCGCTTTCGATTTCAGCGTCTGGCGCGCCTGCAGCGATCTGTACCGGCAGGGTTACCCGGAGCTTTCCTATCTTTGCTCGGTCAAGATGGCCCAGAAAGTCTGGCCCCATCTCGGGTCACACAAGCTCAATATTCTCGCCAGCCATCTCGGTCTCACCTTCGCGCACCATAATGCGGCTGAAGATGCAGCCATTTGCGCGGAAGCGTCGATCGCCATTGCCCGGTCGTTGCGTCTATCGCATGTCCGCGATATCCCGCTGATGATCGGCATGAGGGCGGGGCGTCTGTTTTCGGGCGGCTATGACGCCTGCACCTGCCGCAAGACTTAAGGCAAACGTCGAGTACTGCTTACGATATCGCTCTCGAGCGATCGCGGGGGGCCGTCGTTTGAACGCTCTCAGCGCTCGAACCGCGCAAGCATTATCCGTAATTGTGCATTTTGCTGCCGAAGCTTGCGCGCCAACTGATGGCGAAGCAGCCCGATCTCTGCCTCGATACTTTGCACCTCATCGGAAAAACTGGGTACGCTTTCCGGACGCTGCGGAAAGGCTTCGACAGCCTTGACGGCGGTATATGCCCTGTTCCGTTTTTGCTTTCCGCCCGGTTTTTTTATGGAAGCAGGGACTACCGGCGCGTCGCTAGCTGGACCTGCGGGCACAGCGCGTTTCCGGCCGGCTTTAGCCTGCACATTGTTTCCCGCTTCGGCGGGTTCAGGGATGATGATGCCGGTTTCGACCGTTTCGGGAGGTTGCGGCTTGGCTTCCGCCGGCCTGTCCTGGGGTTCTGGCGTGTTGCCCGCTTCATCCGAAATGGGCTCGGCGCTTTTCGCCTCTTCCGGCGTTACATCGCCGGTCGCACTCTCCTCCTTCTCGTCCCTGTCCCGGCGCCTGCGCGTCAGTCGAGCAAGAAAATTCCAAGGTGACGCCATGTTGTTAGACCTCGCGTTCTACCTCGCATATGGGGTGCGAGCTTGAGCTCTGGCGGCAGAAAAGACCGCCGCCAAAGTGGATCTCGTATCGGGTACAAAACCTGCGGCTGCCGATCAACCGCGCTTCGTCTCAACCAAGGTTGAGCCGCTTCCGCAGGTCCGCATTTTCCGCCCGGAGCTTCTCCGTCAGCAATTTGCGCAGACGCTGGTTTTCTTCCTCCAGCTGCAGAAGATCGGCGATATCATCAATAGCAGCAACCGGCGCTGCAGCGGCCGAAACACGCGCAGCCTTCGGAGCGCGTTTCACAGGTGCACTCTTGACAGTGAGTGCCGCCTCGCTCGACTTGGGTTTGCGTCCCCTTACCTGCTTGCCGCGCTTGGCGGCAGCGGCGGGTTCCGCAGCAGTTTCGACCGCAGCTGCCTCTGGAGCGGCCTTTTTGGCGCGCGGTTTGCGCTGCTTCTTCGGCGCATCGATTGACGCGACGACAGAGGTCGGTGCGTCATTGCTTATTGTAGAATTGTTTTCATCGGCCATGGTTGCCTCCTGTGTAGCCGTTGCAGTTGTCGGATGTGCGTTTGATTGTGTCAACAACGGCTCTTTCCAATTTACATTGGGCAAGGAGACTTCGCTTGCGGATGCTTGGTCTTGTACGTCCGGTCTCGGGAACGGCAAAGCATCGTCCTCCACATCCCGCGCGACGGACTTGAGATCCATATTGCCCCAGATCGAGTTCGATTTTGGATCGGTTTTCTTCCGACCGGATTTGTACTCAATCACGAAACTGCGTTGAATCTTTTTCACCAAATGTAGCCTCGAAATTTCCGCACTTATATTTTTTGGAAAATACGTCTGCAATCGTGATAGGTCCTGCAGATAACGGTGACCGCGATCGCGGTTCGTATCCACAGTGCTATCGATGTTTAGTGCCGTTGGCAATTGACGCCCGCCGTTGCATCTCAGCAAAATCCGGATGCTGCCATTGGGCTATACGTTGCCTTCCCGCATCCGGACCAGCCGGAAAAATCGAAGTGGCAAAACGATCGCGCTCATTGAAAGACCCGCCGCAAAACCGATCCACACGCCGAGCGGTCCGACCGATGTATGAAAGGCTAGGAAATAGCCGAGGGGCAACGCCAGCAGCCAGTAGGAGATGATCGACACGACCGACGGCCATTTGGTGTCGTTCAGTCCACGCAGGGCGCCGAGCCCCGTCGATTGCAATCCATCCGCCACCTGCATCAGGGCGACCACGACAAACATGCTGGACGCCAGAGCGACCACCGGTGCGTCCTTGCTCAGCAATTCTGCAATCGAGCGGCCGGCAAAGATCAGCGCAACCATGGTTGCCAGCATCCACAGCGCGACAAAGCCGAAGGTTGCCATGCCGATCGGGCGGAGCCGTTCCGGCTGCCCCGAGCCATCGGCCTGCGCGATCCGGATGGCAACGGCAGTCGCCATTCCCAAAGGCAGCATATACAGCGTCGCACCGATCGAGTTGACGATCTGGTTTGCCGCAAGTGCGCCGGCGCCAAACCAGCCAAGTATGAACGTCGCCATCGCCACGGCCCCCGCCTCGGCGAGATAGCTGATCCCCAAAGGCAGCCCTTGTAAAAACTGCTGCCAGACGCCTTTGCGCGTGACCATCGCCCGTAGCCGGAAACGGCGCATCGGCAACGCCCGGCGCCAATAGAAAAACGCGGCGGCAAGAGCGATCGTCTCGGCCAGAACACTGGCAATGCCGGAGCCGAGAATGCCGAGAGCCGGGATCGGCCCGAGCCCGTAAATCAGCAGATAGTTCAGCGGCACGTTGATCGCGACGCCAAGGAAGGCGAACCCGACCGCAAGCCAAGGCCTGTCTGTTGCGTCAAGAAGCGACTTGAGCACCAAGAAGACGGAAAAAGGCAGCATGAACAACGCCATTGGCACCCAGTAGAGCCGTGCCTGCGCCGCGTCCAATCCCATCAACCGCACGATCGGCATCAGCGACAGCATGATCGTTGCCGCCAGCACGCCACATATCAGCGCCGTCATCATGCCATGCCGGACTGCGGAACTGACCATGCGGGCATCCCTCGCCCCGAAGCCACCGGCCATCGAAACACCGACCACCGATATCACCCCGTAGAGCATCGCTGTCAGCAGCATGTGAACCGCCATTACCAGCGAAACGATCGCCAGCACATCAGTGCCAAGCGGCGCCAGCATGATCGTATCGGTCACGCCGATCAGCGAGCTTGCCGACAGTCCCAAGACCAGCGGAATGGACAGTTTTATCAGCGACGGCAATTCAGCGATGATGCGGCCGATATGCCGTTTCTTTTCAAGCGGGGCCATAACCTCTTACCAACCTCGGTGTGAACAATCGCGCTTCTTCAATCATCCTGTAACGAAGGAAGCCAGAGCGAATCTGCACCATGTTTCATGCGGCCTCTTCACTAGCAGATGTCCAAATTTTTGCATCGCTGCATAGTAACGGGCCGAACGCGCGGCTTGCGAGGCGCCCGTTCACGCCAGCTTACGAGGATTTGGAATGGGCAGGAGATAATGGCCTTGCACGGGACTGCTTCAAGACATTGCCCGCCAGGCCAAGGTCACGCTGTATACCAAATTCGCACATGCCTGAACCGGTAGAGCCGCAATTTCCGCGCTATTTTGCGTGCAATGAACGGTCGTTTATTCTGACGCCACTGTAAGAAACGGAAACACTTTGTGACTAAGTGCTTCCGAAATCAGCATTTTTCAACTTGCTGCGCGCGATCACATAACGGATATTGCTTTCAGTTAAGGAAGCGACCATGATTAGAATGATAGAAGACCCGGCTGAGCTTTCCGGTGAAGATATCACAGGAAAATATATTCTGCGCAGGCTGAACTATCACTGGTTTGCCTATGGCAAGGCCGGTATCGTGACCGCTTGCAAAGGGTCGATCCTGCACATTGACCGCGAGGAAACTGTCTATTCAGAGCGTTGGGGACGCCGCGCCTATAGCGGCAATGGAAAACGGTATCCTGGCGGTGTCTGTCCCATTTCAGCGGTTGCCTGCGTTTGCGACACCGCCGACGACGTCAATGCCGTCATCCAGCTTGATGTGGAAGCACAGGACGAATTCTACCAATTGATCGCCAAGGCGGATGCCAAGGTGCGGGCATTGGCATCGTCCTCGCAAGGCACATTGTTTCTGGCCGCTGCGGAGTGAGCTTTTAAGGCGAGACACGCTCGTCAGCCATGACCGGGCTAAAAGTTATTCAGAACATCCGGAATGAAAGCTTGCTGGTCTGTTTAACGGATACGTCCAACAGCCGCTTTTTCGCTGGCAATCGTTCACTATAAAAGACGACTGGACTGACCGAGCACGGACATGAGCTTCACTGCCTTTTTATCGAATGAAACAAAAGTCTCGCCACCGAGCCAATTGCCATCATAAGCGATAACACCGTCTGCAAAATCACCGCCAGCATCAAATACAGCCAACCCTGCATCGACGGCAGGCCGATTCACAACAACATTTTCCGTATTCAGCAAAGCCCGGATTGCTGCTGAAATATCGCCCCGGTCAGTCCGGTATTGCCGCATCAACACCCATACAAACTCACATAGAGATTGCGTGCTAACTGCAACAGTTTCGGCATCGGCCAAAAGGTCGATCGCAGCTTTCGCTTGCGTCACATCGTCAGCAACATAAGCACGTAGCAACACATTCGTATCTGCAGTCACCTTCATGCTTTGTCAGTTCCAGCTCTTGCACCTGCTTCAGCAATAGCTTCATTTATCTCCTCGACACTGAGAACCCTGCCATTTGTCTTTCCTTTGAGGGATCCATGAAGGTCCCGGAACGAACCCTTCACTCGAACAGCCATTAGCTCCGCTTTGCCATCCGGCAGCAGATTCAATTCAACTTTTTCACCGGGCCGAATTCCCAGATGCTGAAGGATGTCCTTGCGAAACGTAACCTGACCGCGTGCCGTTACAGTTAATGTTGCCATAGCAATACCCTTTCGGTATCTCGATGTAATGCATATCTGCATTACATTCAACATCGACCGCCTATTTTGAGCAATTCCGATTCCGTCGCTACGACGCAAGCCAGCCCGGCAGCCGGACAGGGACGCGGCCGGATACAGCGGCCTCCACGCAATCGGCAAGATTGCCGAAGCGGACGGCGCGGTTGCTGAGGCCGGGGCCGTAATGGGCGTATTTGCCGGAATTGGTGATGAGCGTGCGGGTGCGGGTCGGAAATACCGGTTCGCTGATCGAGCACCAGCAGAGATCGGGCACGACGCGCACGCCACCTTTTTCGAGCGCTTCGAGCGTGCCGTCAGCACGCGCGCCGGCGATGACCTGGTGCCCCGCAGTGACGATGACCGCGACGTCCGCGTGGCGATGACGCCCGGCAAGTGCGGCGGCCAGTGCCCGGCATTCGGTCAGCGAGGCATGGGGACTGCCGATGGCGACGAGTTCCACCTGCTCCGGTCCTGCGTTCAACCGCTTCCAGGCGCCGGCCATGTCCGCACGGGTGATGGTCTTTCGTTCAGCGCCGTCGATTGCTGCACCTTCGGCTTCAGGCGTTACGCCCTCGATATGCAGCATCGGCGCTGCCGACGTGGTTCCGAAGGCAGCGCAGAGCGCCTTGAGATCATCTGCCGTGGGACAGGCGGAAGCGAGACCGCGCAAGAGCGGGATACGGTCCGGAGCGGCGTGACCAGCGAGATAGCCGACCAGCGGCCAGAAGGCATCATCGACATGATTGGGCAGTTCGACATCGATGATCGACTGTGCCCTGCGGTTTTCCGTCAGATAGACCCCCGATAGCGGTGCGCGCCCGGTGAGCGCAATACACAAGTCGAGAAAATCGGGATGTTTTGGCGTGCGGGCGCCAAGCACCGTATTGGCAAAAATCACCGCATTGGATTCCGCCCAGGCAATTGCTTCACCCGCCTGCGGCGCGCTGGCCAGAAGATAGGGAGAACAGGTGAAGGTCGGCCGGCAGCCCATGCGGACATAGGCATCGGCGAGCTTCGCGGCCGGATCGCCAAATGCGCTTGGCACGCCTTGTGTCCGCCAGTTGGCGTGGTCGACCGAGATTGCATTCATGGTGGTGGGCACGCAAACCTTGGCGCCCATATCGGCCATTCTTTCGGCAAAAACCAGATTGGCGGGGCTGGCATAGATACAGCCGTCGATATGTCCCTGCGTCACATCCACCAGACGGTTTGCGCCCTGCTGCGCCGCCATGGCGCAGATGATCCGCATCGCCTGCTGGATGGCCTCCCCCTGCTCGCCGTCAAGCATCGCCCGATCAGTGCTGTTGAGATCGAGCGTCGCGAGCCGTGGCGGCATGATGGGAAGCGTCACACCACCGGCCTCGATCGAGGTCGCGGTGATCCGCGCGGTTTTGGCGCGCGACAAGGCGGCGAAACTTTCCGGAGCCAGGCGCAGAACGGGAAGCGGCTTGCCGAACATTTCGGCTGCAATGAGAGCACCAAGCGTCAGCACGTCTTCGGCTTCGCTGAACACAAGTGCTGCCGGTGCGCGGCCGGTCAGGATCAGATCGAGAAGCACGCCCGATCCGGTGCAGGACCCCCGGCTCGACGGCATCATCAGGATGCCGCCGGTCAGACAGACCCCGTGCAGGGGATGGTGCACGTCGATGATGCACCCGGTCTCGGGCGAGACCCCACCCCAGAAACTCAAGGGCTCGGCCGAAGCGATGATCGGTCCCTCGGCATGGCCGCCAAGGATGCTGGAGGCGTGCGGCATATCGCTCATTTGACGACGAAACCGTGGGCAAACGGATCGCGGTCATCGATGAAGATGGTGTTGATCCCGGTCATCCGGGCCCAGCCAGCGATCGACGGGATAATGGCCTCGCGACCGGCAACCGTGGTGGCTGCCTCGACGCGGCCCTTGAACAGCGAACCGATGATCGACTCGTGGATGAATTCGTCGCCGACAGCAAGCTTGCCCTTGGCGGCGAGCTGCGCCATGCGCGCCGAGGTGCCGGTGCCGCAGGGCGAGCGGTCGATCGCCTTGTCGCCGTAGAAGACGGCGTTACGGGCATGGGCAGTGGCATCGGTCGGCTTGCCCGTCCACTGGATGTGGCTCAAACCCCGGATCTCGGGATGTTCCGGATGTACGAATTCGTATTTTGCGTTCAGCGCGGCCCGCAGCTTGGGGCTCCAGCCGATGAGTTCACCTGCTGTATGATCTGCCATGTCGCGGAAGTTTTTCTGCGGCTCGACGATCGCGTAGAAATTGCCACCATAGGCAACATCGACGGCGATCTCGCCCAGCCCTTCGACCTCGGCCGTCAGGCCTTCGGCAAAGAGGAAACCGGGTACGTTGGTCAGGCGAACCTCTTCGACGAAGCGGCCTTCCTGTCGATAGGTGATGTCCACCTTGCCGGCCGGCGCGTCGATCGACAGCTTGCCGGGTTCGCGCGGCATGATCAGGCCGTTCTCGATCGCCATCGTGATGGTGCCGATGGTGCCGTGACCGCACATGGGCAGGCAGCCTGATGTCTCGATGAAGAGAACCGCGACGTCACAGTCCGGCCGGGTCGGCGGATAGAGGATCGAGCCAGACATCATGTCATGCCCGCGCGGCTCAAACATCAGGCCGGTGCGGATCCAGTCGAATTCCCGCAGAAAATGGGCGCGCTTCTCCAGCATAGTGGCGCCTTCGAGGCGCGGCCCGCCGCCGGAAACGAGGCGGACCGGATTTCCGCAGGTATGCCCGTCAAGGCAGGAGAAGGTGTAGGTGGCCATGGGGAAGGACCTTTGTCAGAAGCGTTGAGGCGAAAGAGAAGCAATGTCGATGGGCGGTGTTTTACCAGTCAACAGATCGGCGACCAACCGGGCAGTACCTGCCGATTGCGTCAGGCCGAGATGGCCGTGGCCGAAAGCATAGATGACCCGTGGTGTCACCTTGGCGCGGCCGATTGCTGGCAGGCTGTCGGGCAGCGAGGGGCGGAACCCGAACCACTGCGTGCCGCCTTGCGTATTCAATCCGGGAAGGAAATCCCTGGCCTTTTTCAGCATGGCTTCCGAGCGGCGGAAATTCGGTGGCAGTTCCAGCCCGCCGAGTTCGACGGCGCCGCCAACGCGAATGCCCGTCGAAAGCCGTGTGACGACGAAACCGTGACCGCCGAAGGTGACCTGCGTGCGCAAGTCGAACGCGTCAGCCGGCAGTGTCGTGTTATAGCCACGCTCGGTTTCCAGCGGAATGCGTTCGCCAAGGCTGCGCGCGATGCGGTGGGAAAACGCGCCGGCAGATAGCACGGCCTGCAATCCGCGGCGGATGCCGCCGCCTTCGCCCAGAACCTCGACCCCGCCCTCGACCGGCCGCAGCGCCGTGACATTGGTGCGCTCCAAAACGCCGCCCTGGCTGCGGAAATAATCCGCCAGCGCCAGCGTGTAGAGTTTCGGATCGGCGATCGAGTACCAGCCCGGCGTGAAAGTTCCATGGGTGAAGCGCGCATCGATCCCCGGCTGAATGGCGGCCATGCCGGACGCGTCCATATGCTGGAATTCGATACCGTGCGCATCGCGGACCTTCCATCCGGGCAAGGAGGCATTCAGCTCCGCCTGGCTTTCATAGACCTGCAGATTGCCATCCTTACGCAGCATCGGAAACGTGCCCGTGCGCTGCAGGAAGGGTTCAAGCTCGGCCTTCGAAAGGTCCATCAAAGCGGTTTGCACGGTCGTCGATTTTTCCACCTGCTGGGGCGAGCAGGCCCGCCAGAAGCGGAACATCCAAGGGGCGATCTTGAACGCGTAGGCCGGTGGGACCGAAAGTGGCCCAAGCGGGTCTAGCAACCATTTCGGCGCTTTTTTCAAAATACCTGGCGAGGCAAGCGGCAGAATATCGGTGAAGGCAAAGGCCCCTGCATTGCCGGCCGATGCGCCGGCGGCCGGGCCTTCGCGGTCCAAGACCAGAACCGTCATACCGCGCGCCTGAGCGGTAATCGCCGCCGAGAGCCCGACGACGCCTGCGCCGATGACAATGACGTCGGGATGCGCCATTAGCGGACGCTCGCCAGGAACGCCTGGGTATCGGGATGCTGCGGCGCCCCGAACAGCTGATCCGGCGTGCCGATTTCGGCCATAACACCATGATGGAAGAAGGCCACCCGGTCAGACACGTCACGGGCAAACGCCATTTCATGGGTAACGCAGATCATCGTCATGCCCTCTTCCGCGAGCATTTTCAGCGTGTCGAGCACCTCTCCAACCAGCATCGGGTCAAGCGCCGAGGTGACTTCATCAAACAGCATATATTCCGGCGACATGGCCAGCGCCCGGGCGATTGCCATGCGCTGCTGCTGGCCGCCCGACATGCGGTTGGGATAGACCGACAGCTTTTCGGCCAAGCCGACATGGGTCAGCTGCCTGACTGCGATTTCCTCAGCTTTTTCCTTGGCAAGGCCCAGCACCTTTCGCGGCGCGAGCATGACGTTTTCCAGAACCGTCAGATGCGGAAACGCATTCCATTGCTGGAAAACGATCCCGACCTTGCGGCGCAGCTTGTTGAGATCGGTCTGCTTGCCGTGAACATCAGTGCCGTCGATGGTGATCTGGCCCGCATTGATCGGCTCAAGCCCGTTGATACAGGTCAACAGCGTCGATTTTCCCGATCCGGAACCGCCGATGATGGTCACCACCTCGCCTTTGTTGACGGTGAGGTTAATCCCCTTCAAAACCTCCAGCGTGCTGAAGGATTTGCGAACGTCTTTAATTTCAATCATTGGGGGACCACCGTCTTTCGAGATACCCGCCAAGCCGGGCGATGGGGAAGCTGATGACGAAGTAGATGACGCCGCAGATCATGAGAATGAACAGCGGCTCCTGCAGGCGCGTCACGAGAATTTGCGAGGCACGCAACAGCTCGATAAGGCCGAGCCAAAGCACGAGCGCAGAATCCTTCATGACGCCGAGTGTCAGACCGATCCAGGCCGGCAGCGAAACGCGCGTGGCCAGAGGCGCCACAATATAGCGCATGTCCTGCCACCATGTCATGCCAAGCGAGCGGGCAGCCCGGCGTGTCGTCGCCGGCACCGCTCCGATGCCGCCACGGATGATTTCCGAACAATAGGCTGCCGTATAGAGCGACAGCACCACGCAGGATGTGGTGAACGGCGCCCAGCCCAGCTTGGCGATCGATTGCAGCGCGTTGCCGAGAACCAGCTGGATCAACAATGGGACGGAGCGGAACACGTCGAGCACGAAGGTCAGCGGCGCCGACCAGATGGCGCCGAGTTGAACGCGAAGGACACCGAAGATAATGCCAAGCAGGGTGCCGGCCGTCACGGACACAGCCGTAACCGCCAGCGTCATGGCTGCGCCCTGCGCGAGAAACGCCAGGTCATTCCAGGTGAGTGCGGTATCAAACATCTCTCACCTCTCTCAATATTTGAACATGCGCGCGGCAAGCAGCCGGGCAGCGATCGTCACAAGTTTTGCAATGATGTAGTAGATCACTGCGGCAAGCGCGAAGAATTCGAAGGTGCGGAACGAGCGCGCGTTGAGCTCCTGCGTAATCCCGGCAAGGTCGGTGTTCATGCCGACGGTCACGCCAAGCGACGTCATCAGGATCGCCCAGACCATCTGATTGGTGGCCGGCAAGAAGGCGACGCGCAACATTTGCGGCAGGACGATCAGCCGGAACGCCTGGAACGGTGTCATGCCCAGCGAACGGCCGGCGCGGGCCTGCGTATCGGGAATGGCCTTGAGCGCACCGCGGAAATTTTCCGCCAGATAACCGGCATTGTTGAACGCAATTCCGATCAGGAGAGCCATATAGGGGCTAAGATGAATGCCGAAATTGCCAAGCCCGAAATGCGCCATGTAGATCTGGAACAGGGCGGGCGTGTTGCGCGCGATCTCAACCCATGTCGTGGCAAATCCCCGCAGAATGCGGCTGCTTGACAGGCGAAATGCGGTGAGCGTCAGAGCGAATGCCACCCCGAGAACCATCGACAACAGCGCGATCTGCAGGGTGACCAAAGCGCCATCGAGCATCTGCGGCAGGGCTTTCAGCGCCTGGTTCCAGTGAAATGTGTAATTCAACATCGGCGTTTCATCTCCTGAAGAAGGACAGCGGCGCGGAGATTATCCGCGCCGCCAGCGAAACGATTGTAATTAGCGGTAGACGCCGTTGACCGCGAGATTCGGAACCTCGCCGCCAACCCACTTCTCATACAGTTCCGCATAGCGGCCAGTGCGAACCTGCTGGTTGATGAAGAGGTTGAGGAAGTTGATCAGGCCATATTCCTCGCGGTTGGTGAACAGCGACACGTAGTCGATATCGAACGGCGCCTTGCCGACGACAGCAATGCCAGGGAACTTGCCGGTCTTGACGTTGGCCTGCGCCACGGTCGAGGTGGACACTGTGGCATCGAGCTGGCCCTGGCTCAGCGCCAGGAACACGTCGGCCTGTGTCTGGTACGGACGGAATTCGCCAGTGCCCCAGGCCTTGACCTGTTCTTCCAGTGCAATGGCTTCGTAAGTGCCAGCTGTCGCACCGACGACCTTGCCCTTCATGTCTTCAAAAGATTTGACGCCCGATTTCTCGTTGGCGGTCACGGCCATTTCAAAGGCGAAATAAGGGATGGTCATGCCAACGGTCTTGGCACGCTCCAGCGTATCGGAGGTGGAGGCAACGCCGACATCGACGCGGCCCGACATCAGGGCAGGAATACGCTCGGGGAATGGGGTCTCTACGATTTCGGCGGTGACGCCGAGGGCCTTGGCCAGATCGTTGCAATAATCGACGTCAAAGCCGATCGCATTATTGCTTTCGTCACGCGATCCCATCGGCGGGAAGTCCAGCACAACGGCGCAACGCAATGTGCCCGAGCCAATAATGTCGTCCAGCTTGTCGGCATGTGCCTGGCTGGTCAGAGCGGTTGCGGCCAGGAGGCTGAACGCGAAGACTGAAAGTTTCATCTTAATCTCTCTCCCTAGATTGATGTGCCGATCTGCGGCAGGCGCACTATTTCGATTCCCGTCGCGCAAATCAATCACAAAATACAAAGAGTATACAAAAAGTACACAAATATTCGTATTTGCTGATATCCGCGCAACAATCGTCAACGCAACGCCTGCCTTACGGCATGATTAGGAAAGCAGGTCCTTTGGCAGCAGGGCGTCGGGCAGGTTCTGATAGGAGACCGGACGCAGGAAACGGCGGATCGACATGGTGCCGACGCTGGTTGCCCCAAAATTGGTGGAGGCCGGATAAGGACCGCCATGCACCATGGAATCGACGACCTCGACCCCGGTCGGAAAGCCATTGACCAGAATGCGGCCTGCCTTGCGCTCCAAGAGCGGGCGCAGGCGCTTTGCGGTTTCGATATCGGCCTCGTCCATGTGCAAGGTCACCGTCAACTGGCCTTCGATAGACCGGGCGATATCTTCCATTTCCGTCTGCGAATTCACCCGCACCAGAAGACCGAGCGGGCCAAAGACCTCTTCGCTCAAGGCATGATCGGAAAGGAACCGTTCGCCCGTCGTTTCGAACAGATTGGGGGATGCGGCGCGGCCGGTCGATTGTGTGGCCAGCAGCGGCTTGACGGTGTTGCGCGACGCAAAGCGCGCCTCTCCATCCTGATAGGCCTTGGCGATGCCATCCGTCAGCATGGTCTGCGGCGCAACCTTGCCCAAAGCTTCGACCGCTGATGCCGCAAAGCGGTCGGCATCGGCACCGTCAATCACGACGGCAACGCCGGGATTGGTGCAGAACTGCCCGGCGCCCATGGCGAGCGAACCGGCCCAGCCCTGACCAAGCGCCTCGGCTCGCTCGGCAAGTGCGGCCGGAAGCAGGAACATTGGATTGACCGAGCCGAGTTCGCCGAAGAAAGGAATCGGCTCTGGCCGGGCGGCACAAAGATCAAACAGCGCACGGCCGCCGGCCTGCGACCCGGTAAAGCCGACTGCCTTGATCCGCGGATGCTGTACCAGCGCATGGCCGACATCCCGGTTGCCGCCCTGGATCAGAGAGAAGACACCCGGATGAATGCCGGTGCTGCGAATGGCCGCATCGACTGCTTGCGCGATGATTTCGCCGGTGCCGGGATGGGCAGAATGCCCCTTGACCACAACAGGGCAACCGGCCGCCAGCGCGGCCGCCGTGTCGCCACCTGCCGTCGAGAACGCCAGTGGGAAATTCGAGGCGCCAAACACCGCAACCGGGCCGACGGGCCGCTGCATCAGGCGGATTTCCGGGCGTGGCGCTGGCTGGCGGTCCGGCAAAGCCGCGTCAAAGCGGCGGTCGAGATAATCGCCATTTTCGATATGGCTGGCAAACAGCCGGAGCTGGCCGGTCGTGCGGCCGCGTTCGCCGATCAGGCGGGCTTCCGGCAGGCCGGTCTCCTGGCTGCCGATTTCGGTGATCGCATCGGCGCGTATGTCGATCTCGTCGGCGATGGCGCGCAGGAACGCGGCGCGCGTGCTGCGATCGGTTTCGCCAAAACTCCAGAACGCATCCTCGGCAGCCTCGCAGGCGCGATCGACCAGCTGTGCAGTTCCAACGGCGAATTGATGAACCGGGCCTTTGGCTGGCGACGAGGCGAAGGTGCCGTCACCATCCAGCCATTCGCCGGCGACAAGGTGTTTTCCGCTGGGGATGAAGGGCATGGGCAGATCCTTTTGTTTCAAACAGGCGCAAAGGGCGCATATGCTGCGCCGGATTATGTTTGGAAAATTTGTATACTTTTTGTATGCAATATATCAACCCGTTTGGATGTTATGGCTGCTAAAAAGGAGGAATACACATGAGCGACACTCTCACCCTGACGATCGCTGATCTGGAGGAACGCGTAAAAGCCATCTTCACCAAGGCCGGATTGAGCGCGCTACAGGCCGCAGCCGTCACACGGGTCATCGTTGCCGCCGAGCGCGATGCCTGCAAATCCCACGGCATCTATCGCATCGAGGGCGCCTTGCGCACCGTCAAGGCCGGTAAGGTCAATCCTGTCGCCAAGCCTGAACTTCTGCCTCAGCAGCGATCCGCCGTCGTCAAGGTCGATGCGAAAGGCGGCTTTGCCAATGCGGCCTTCGAACTTGGTCTTCCTGTCCTGGCCGAGCGCGCCCGCTCCAGCGGCATTGCCGCCCTTGCCATCAATGACTGCACGCATTTCTCCGCACTCTGGCCGGAGGCAGAAGCGCTGACGGAGCTTGGGCTTGCCGGTATCGTCATGTGCCCCAGCTATGCCACGGTTGCACCAAGCGGCGGAACCAAACCGCTGCTCGGCACCAATCCCCTCGCCTTCGGCTGGCCCCGCACCGGAAAACCACCCTACGTGTTCGACTTCGCAACGTCGGTTGCAGCGCGCGGCGAGATCGAACTGCACAGGCGCGCTGGAAAAACTCTGCCGGAAGGCTGGGCGATCGACGCCGACGGGCAGCCGACCACCGATCCGGAAGCAGCCCTTGCAGGCGCAATGCTGCCCTTCGGTGAACACAAGGGCTCGGCCATCTCCACGATGATCGAACTGCTAGCCGGGATCATGATCGGCGACCTGACGAGCCCCGAAGTGCTGGATGCGCTCGGGTCCACCGCGCTTGCGCCGGCGCATGGCGAACTGATCATCGCCTTTTCCCCGGAAGGTTTTGGCGCGGATCGTCCAGGCAACCCCTTTGCCCGCGCCGAAATCCTGTTCGAGGCCATGGTCGGCCAGGGCGCCCGCCTGCCCTCGCAACGCCGCTATGCCGCCCGCGAAAAATCGCAGGCCAGCGGTATTGTCCTGACAGCTTCGGAGGTGGCACAGCTCGACCGTCTGAACGCACTCGGACTGGATGCGGTCTAACACCGTCGCGGCACCGGCCAGCGCCTTCGATCGCAAGGCACCACATATGCAAAGGCCCTCCGATTGGAGGGCCTTTGTTACTTCAGGAGAGCTTTAGCTCAACCCTTGTAAGTCTGGACAGCGCCTTCCAGCTTGCTCCATTCGGCATACCAGCCGTTAAAGAGCTTGAACTGCGCTTCGACATAGCCCCGCTGGCTGTCGGTCAGCGCGTCGGATGCGTTGAAGTGGAGCGCATATTCCTTATCGCCGTTCATCACCATCATGTGCTTGAAGTAGAGAACCAGGTCCGGCCCTTCATCGAAGGAGGACAGGACGGCAAGCGCCTGCTCCAGTTCCAGCGCGCGAAGGCGCGCATCCGCGTCACCTTCGGCGGCAGCCTGCGACAGGTTGCACAGATGGATGACTTCCTTGGGCAGAACATTGCCGATTCCGGTGATGGCGCCGGTCGCACCGCAATTGACGAAGCCGTGGAAAACGGCGGTATCAACGCCGATCATCAGCGAAACGCCGTCCTGGCTGGTGATGTGCTCGGCCGCATAGCGCATATCGGCCGGGCCGCCGAATTCCTTGAAGCCGACAAGGTTTTTGTGTTCGGCGCGCAGCGCGAAGAACAGGTCGGCGCGGGTGGCGAAACCATAATAGGGGCTGTTGTAGATGACAGCCGGAAGATCCGGCGCTGCAGCGAGGATCGCCTTGAAATGGGCTTTCTGAGCGACGACGGAAGAGCCGCGCGACAGAACCCGCGGAATAACCATCAGGCCATGCGCGCCAACGGCCTGCGCATGGGCTGCATGTTCGACGGCCACCGCGCTGTTGACGGCACCGGTGCCGACGATCACGGGCACGCCAGCCCTGACCAGGCGCTCGACGCCTTCCATGCGCTGCGCATCGGTCAAAAGCGGCCAGTCACCCATCGAGCCGCAATAGACAACGGCCGACATTCCCTGGGCAATCAACTCTTGTCCCTTGCGCACGAGAGCGTCGAAGTCCGGAGTGCGGTCTTCTTTGCAAGGGGTCATCAGCGCGGGGATCACGCCAGAAAAGATTTTGGCCGTCATAACAAACTCCTTTTGACCTTGCCGGACAGGCAGAGAACGGCGCGCACCTTTGCTGCCCAATCCTGCCTCTGGAGCCATATTGCACGTTGTATATTATTTGTCGACAAGAATTTCAGCGTCACAGCGCCATGTCGAGCCTGTCTTCGCGGGCGAACAATTTCTGGATCTGATGCACGATCTGCTCCGCGTGCAACCTGGCCAGCCGGTCGGCCTCTTCGACGTCGCGGTTGGCGATGACGGCAATGATATCGTCGTGCTCTTCGACGAAGCGCTGCGGCAGCCGGTCGTCGTACGACTGGTAGTAAAGCCGGAGCATGCGCCGTCCCTCATCCAGCAGGCGGTTGAATAGGCCAGTGAAGTAGGGATTGCGGCCGGCTTCGGCGATGGCGGAATGGAAGGCCGCATTGGTGGCGATCATCGCCAGCGCATCCTGCGCCTGCACGGCGGCTGCAAATTCGGCCTGATGAGCGCGAATAACCTTCAGGTCTTCCGGCCGGTGATATTGGGCAGCCAGCTTGGTGGTGACGCGATACATCAACACAAGCGCATCGAAGAATGTGTGCATATTGAGAAAGTCGATATTTGCCACCATCGTCGAACGATTGGGCAATGTATCGATCAGTCCCTCGCCCGCCAGCCGCACAAGCGCTTCGCGAATAGGCGTGCGCGACATCTTGAAGCGTTCGGCCAGTTGCACCTCGTCGATCGGGCTGCCAGGCGGCAAAACAAGGTCGAGAATCTCGTCGCGCAAGAGGTCGTAAACCATCTTGACGCCGGAGCCGCGCTTTCGTTCGGGAATGGGGCTGGTATCGATATCTGTCATGTCATAATCCTTTGTCGACAAAAGGAATACTTTTACCTGCCAACGGGATCAACCACTTCCGCAGCTTGGCGGGTAAAAGCCGGTAATAATCTTGGTGGCGTTGCACTTTTGAGTATCAGGTTGGCACCCTAGCCTGCCGCCAGCTGATATTCGGTGCAGTCGCCGGGCAAATCTGTGTACCCATAAGGAGAGGACTATGCGCAGCAGCAAGGTAATCCACATCGTTTCCTGCCACGCCGAAGGCGAAGTGGGTGACGTGATCGTCGGCGGTGTCGCACCGCCTCCCGGCAAGACGTTGTGGGAACAGCGGCGGTTCATTGCCGAGGATCAGACGCTGCGCAATTTCGTCCTCAACGAACCCCGCGGCGGCGTGTTCCGCCATATCAACCTTCTGGTGCCGCCAAAGGATCCGCGCGCGACCATGGGCTTCATCATCATGGAGCCGGAAGACACGCCCCCCATGTCGGGGTCCAATTCGATCTGCGTATCGACCGTTCTGCTCGATACCGGCATCGTGCCGATGCAGGAGCCGGAAACCAGGATGGTGCTGGAGGCGCCGGGCGGCCTGGTCGATGTTGTAGCACTTTGCCGCAACGGCAAGGCCGAACGCATCACCGTCACCAACGTGCCCTCCTTCGCCGCAAGGCTCGATGCCAAATTGGAGGTGGAGGGATTGGGCACGCTGACTGTCGATACGGCCTATGGAGGCGACAGCTTCGTCATTGCGGACGCCCGTTCGCTCGGCTTTTCGGTCACGCCGGACGAGGCCCGCGAACTTGCCGAGACCGGTATCCGCATCACCCGCGCCGCCAACGAACAGCTCGGCTTCTCCCATCCGGAAAACCCGGAATGGAGCCATATCTCCTTTTGCCAGCTGACCTTGCCGGTCGAAGAACGTGAGGGCATTCTGCATGGGAGAAACACGGTGGTGATCCAGCCGGCCAAGCTTGACCGCTCACCAACGGGAACCGGTTGTTCCGCACGCTTGGCCGTGCTGCACGCCCGTGGTCAGATCAAGCTCGGACAGAAATTTCGCGGCGAATCGATTATCGGCTCGCATTTCGATTGCCAGATTGTTGCTGAAACGACCGTCGGCGGACAGGCCGCCATCATCCCTGAAATCTCCGGCCGCGCCTGGGTGACCGGCACCCATCAGGTCATGCTCGACCCCACTGATCCCTGGCCATCAGGATACCGTCTGGCAGATACGTGGCCGCGCAAGCAATAACGCCTATTCCACAAATCAAGGACCCTGAAGCGCTTCACATAGCCCGGAAAAATCGTGACGCACTTTGAGTTTTCAGGCACCAGCACACTCGGAAATCCGGGTGTGCCGGTTGCTTGCGCAATTCCCGCCAAGATCGCGTTACGGCCTTGTGCGGGACGGCCTGCGGGGCCGCCAAACCAATCCATCTTAACTTCAACTTATCGAATATTGACCTTGGCCACGGTGCAAGGCGCGGGGATCGCGAAAGCGCGCCTTCGAACCTGCGGCGTAGCCAAAGCCTACAAACGTCAGGCCATCGCAGAATATGTCAATTATCATAGTTGACATATGTCGATTGCTGACTGATATTTGTCAAATTGGCAGGGAGGAGCGCTGCCAAGGGTTCGGGAGGAACGCTATGCAGCCGCTTTTGAAAGTGGAAAGGCTTATGAAGTCGTTCGGCGGCGTCGCAGCCCTTCGCGACGGCAGCTTTGAGCTTGAACGCGGCTCAGTGCATGCGCTCTGCGGCGGCAACGGTGCCGGCAAATCGACGTTTCTTTCCATCCTGATGGGTATTCACAAGCGCGACGGCGGCAAAATCTGGCGGCGCGGTGTGCAGGTGGAGTTCAACAGCCCGGCCGAGGCGCTTGCCTCCGGCATTGCCATCATCGAGCAGGAATTGAGCCCGGTTCCACATATGACCGTGGCGGAAAACATCTATCTCGGCCGCGAGCCTTCGGCCCGTTTCGGCGGTATCGATTTCAAGACGATGAACCGGAACGCACAGGCGCTGCTCGACCGGCTGGAATTTCATATCCGCGCCAATCAATACATGATGAACCTGTCCGTGGCGCAGATGCAGCTGGTAGAGATCGCCAAGGCGCTTAGCCACGATGCCGAAGTGATCTTCATGGACGAGCCGACATCGGCGATTGGCGAGAAAGAAGCTCAACAGCTGTTTTCCGCGATCACGCGGCTTAAGGCCGAGGGCAAGGGCGTCGTCTATGTTTCGCATCGCCTGTCGGAAATATTCCAGATCGCTGACAGCTACACGGTGTTTCGCGATGGTTCGCATGTCGGAAGCGGCGCGCTTGCCGATATCGACCGGCGGGGACTGATCCGCCTGATCGTCGGCCGCGAACTGGGCGAGGAATATATCAAGACCAACGAACCGACTGATGTGACTGGGTTTGCGGTGGCGGGACTTTCGGCGCCCGGCAAGATCGAGGACATTTCTTTTTCTGTCCGCAAGGGCGAGATTTTCGGCATTTACGGCCTGATGGGATCCGGGCGGACGGAGATATTCAATTGCCTCTTCGGTCTCGACACGTCGTCCAAGGGCGACGTGCATCTGGATGGTCAGCCCATCTCGGTATCGACACCGGCCGACGCGATGAAACAGGGCATCGCCTTTGTGACGGAAGATCGCAAGGTCACCGGGCTCAATCTCTCCGACAGTGTGCGCAACAATATCTGCCTTGCCAGCCTGCCGGAAATGAGCCCGGCCTTCACCATGCGCAAGCGTGAGGAACAGGCGGCCAGCCGCGAGATGATTGCGCATTTCGGGATCAAGGCTGCGCGCGACACCATGCCGGTCTCCGGTCTTTCCGGCGGCAATCAGCAGAAGGTGGTGCTGGGCAAATGGTTTTTGCGAAAGCCCAAGGTACTGCTTTTGGACGAACCCACACGCGGCGTCGATGTCGGCGCCAAGCGCGAAATCTACCGGATCATCTGCGACTTCGCGGCCGCAGGCGGCACGGTGGTGATGATCTCGTCGGAAATTGATGAAGTTCTCGGCATGTCCGACCGCATCCTGGTGATGCGTGGCGGCCGTTCGGTGGGAATCTACGCCCGGGAGGAGACGGACGCCCAGTCGCTTGTGCACCTGTCCACCTAACAGGCCGTCCATCAGCTGATGGTTCGCACAATCGTCTCGACGCTTCCGTCCGGCATTCGAAAGAGGTACAAACGTGTCCAGCATCGACAACAAACCGGCCAATAGCTGGCTTAATTCAGACAGGCGCCGCCTGATCATTCAGGAATACGGCATCTTCCTCGCCTTCCTGCTGCTCGCCGTCATCCTATCGTTGTCGAACGAATATTTCCTGACGCCGGGCAATATTTCCAATGTGCTCTTGCAGACCTCGATCAATGGTGTCCTGGCGATCGGCATGACCTTCGTGATCCTGACGCGCGGCATCGACCTGTCAGTGGGCTCGGTCGTGGCGCTCGCCGGTATCGTCAGTGCCAGCTTCGCAACAACATCGGCGACAGCCGGCATTGCCGGCGGCCCCTACCCGTTCTACGTCGCGCTGGCGATCGGCATCCTTGTCGGGCTTGCCTGCGGCGCCCTCGTCGGCCTGATCGTCTCGCGCTTTGCCGTTCCGGCTTTCGTCGCAACGCTCGGCATGCTGTCTGCGGCGCGCGGCATGACGCTGATCTATGGCGGCGGCAAACCCGTTCCGGCGCTGACGTCCGAATTCCGCTGGCTCGGCACCGGCAATATCCTGGGCATTCCAATGCCGGTGATCCTGCTCGCCATCGTCTTTGCGATCTCCTGGTGGGTTCTCACCCGCACGCGCTATGGCCGCTATATCTATGCGGTCGGCGGCAACCCGCATGCGGCCAAGACCTCCGGCATCAACGTGACCCGCATGAAGTTCTCGGTCTACATGATCTCGGGCAGCCTGTCTGGCCTCGCCGGCATGATGCTTTCAGCCCGCACGGGGTCCGCCCTGCCACAGGCCGGTATCGCCTATGAACTGGATGCGATTGCCGCCGTCGTGATCGGAGGAACCAGTCTTTCGGGCGGTGTCGGCCGCGTCACCGGCACGCTCATCGGCGCCCTGATCATCGGCGTGATGAACAACGGCCTCGATCTCATGGGTATCCAGTCCTATTACCAGCAGGTTTTGAAGGGCGCGCTGATCGTCGGCGCCGTCATGCTCGATCAGAAACGCAATCACGGTCTGTAACAAGCCTTTCGGGTGCCCGCACCCGTCATCGAAACGGCGCGCCATGATGGCTGCCGGAATGCTCAACGGAGGAGAATGGAAATGAAGAAACTGCTTATTGCGCTTGCCGCAACGACAGCCATCCTGGTGTCGCCGGCTGCTGCCCAGGACAAGAAACTGAAGATCGGCGCGGCTCCTTACGGCCTCAATGCCGAGTTCATGCAGATCTGGTCGGCAGCGCTCGAACAGCACCCGGCCGTCAAGAGCGGCGAGATCGAACTGACCGTCTTTGACGGCCGCTACGACGCCCTGGTCCAGCAGGAACAGTTCAATACGATGATCACCCAGAAATTTGACGCGATCATCTTCGTGCCGATCGATATCGAGGCCGGCGCTACCGCCGTTCAGGCCGCCCATGACGCTGGCATTCCCGTCGTCGGCTAACACCCGCGTCAACTCTGACCTCTTGACCTCCTATGTCGGCTCGGACGACAACGAGATGGCGCTCGGCGCGATCGAGGCGATCAAGTCGGCAGGCCTGAAGACCGAGGATTTCGCCATCGCCGGCATTGACGGCATCACCGATGCGCTCACCGCCGTCAAGAACGGCACGATGACGTCGATCCTGCAGGATGCCAGCGCCCAGGCACAAGGCGCGCTCGACCTTGCGATCTTCCATGCAAAGAAAGGCGACTACAAGCCGGAATCGGCCATCTGGACCCAGTATCCTGACATGCCGTTCAAGGACGGCAAGGAAAAGGAATATAATGTTCCGTGGACGCCGGTAACCAGCGAGAATGTCGACAAGCTTCTGGAAGCACGGAAGTAAGAGACACAGCAGGGCGGCCATTCCGTTTGACAGTTTATCCGGGGTGGCCGCCCCGCCCATTTCACAATCGAGGTTTGATGATATGACCGACACTGCCCCGCAGATCGACCTGAACTTTCCCTTGACCGGCAAGGTGGCGCTGGTCACCGGTGGCGCATCCGGTATCGGTGCCGCCATAACCGCCGCCTTCGCCTCAAAGGGTGCAAGGGTTGCCGTGCTCGACATCAATGCGGATGCCGCAGCCGCGCAGGCGGCGCGCCTTGACGGCGGGGCAAAACCGTTCGTTTGCAATGTCGCCGATCCGGCTTCGGTACATGCGGCGGTCGCTGATGTGCTGGCCGCGTTCGGCAGTATCGACATTGCGGTCAACAGTGCCGGCGTCGTCTTTCTCGCGCCGGCCGAGGATCTCTCGCTGGATCACTGGGACAAGACCATCGACATCAACCTCAAGGGCACCTTTCTCGTAACGCAGGCTGTTGGCCGCGCCATGATTGCCGCCGGCAAGGGTGGCAAGATCGTCAATCTCGCCTCGCAGGCCGGCACCGTGGCCATCGAGGAGCATGTTGCCTATTGCGCCGCCAAGTTTGGCGTCATCGGCCTGTCGAAGACCTTTGCGGCCGAATGGGGCAAACACGGCATTACCGTCAACACGCTGTCGCCGACCATCGTCCTGACCGAACTCGGCAAGAAGGCGTGGGCCGGCGAAAAGGGCGAAGCTGCCCGCAAGCGCATCCCCACCGGCCGTTTTGCCTATCCGGAAGAAATCGCCGCCGCCGCCGTTTTCCTGGTTTCGGCCGGAGCCGACATGATCAACGGAGCCGATCTTTTGATCGACGGCGGTTACACGATCCTTTGACGCAAGGACGACCATAAGACAGGAGCTACCATGCAAAGATTTATCAACAATCCGGACAAAGTGGTCGAAGATACCGTCAAGGGTTTCGTCAAGGCCCATTCCGATCTCGTCCGCCTCGCCGACAATCCGCGGGTAATCGTGTCGCGCCATGCGCCGGTGCCGGGCAAGGTCGGCGTCGTCACCGGCGGAGGTTCCGGCCATGAGCCGGCCTTCATCGGCTATACCGGCCGCAACATGCTCGATGCCGTGGCTGTCGGCGAACTGTTTTCATCACCGACGGCCAAGAGCTTTTACGACGCCATGCGCGAGGCAAACGGCGGCAAGGGCGTGGTCTGCCTGTACGGCAACTACGCCGGCGACAACATGAACGTCAAAATGGCCACCAGGCTGGCGGCCAAGGACGGTATCGAGATTGCCACTGTCGTTGCCAATGACGATGTCTGCTCCGCACCGCCGGAAGAACGCCATAAGCGCCGCGGCGTCGCGGGCGAAATCCTGATGTGGAAGGTCGGCGGTGCAAAAGCAGCCACTGGCGCAAGCCTTGAAGAGGTGCGTGCGGCCGCACAGAAGGCCATCGACAATTGCCGCTCGATCGGCGTCGGCCTGGGTCCGTGCACGCTCCCAGCGGTCGGACACCCAAATTTCCAGATCGAGCCGGGCACGATGGAGGTGGGCATCGGCCACCATGGCGAACCCGGCGTCCGTGTCGAACCCTTGAAGACCGCAGAGGCGGTCGCCAAGGATATGTGCAAGATCGTTCTCGATGACCACAACCTTGCCTCCGGAACGGAAGTCGTCGTCTTGGTTTCGGGCCTCGGCGCCACGCCGCTCAACGAGCTTTACATTCTTTACGATACGATCGAGCAGGAGATCGCCGCGCGGGGTCTGAACATCCACAAGACCTATATCGGCAACTATTTCACATCGCTCGAAATGGTCGGCGCGACGTTGACGGTGATGGCGCTCGACGACGAGTTGAAGACGCTCATCGATACCGAGGCGCACTGCGCCATCATAATTTGACGGGGGATTGCATCATGCAGACATTTCCAAATGCGGGCGGTGGCGCAATCGTTCTCTCGCTTGCCGAGCGGATCATCGAAAATCGCGCCTATCTCAGCGAAATCGACGGCAAGATCGGCGATGGTGACCACGGCGTCAACATGGCCAAGGGTTTTGCCATGACGGCCGAGCGGCTGAAGGGCAAGGACGCGTCGCTGGCCGAAGCTCTCGACACGCTGGGAACGCTGCTGATGACGGAAATCGGCGGATCGATGGGGCCGCTCTACGGCGTCATGTTTACCGAATTTGCCGAAAAGATCGAAACCACAGAGGCGATCGATGCCGAGGCCTACAGCCGGATGCTGCATTCAGGACTTGAAGGCATCCAGTCAATCGGCGAGGCAAAGGTTGGCGACAAGACGCTGATCGACACGCTTGTTCCGGCGATCGAGGCTTTTGATGCCGCGACAAGAGAGGGGCAGTCTTTCGCCGATGCGCTCACCGCGCTTGTCAGCGCTGCAGAAGCAGGCCGCGATTCCACCATCAATCTCGTTGCAAAAATCGGCCGGGCCAGCCGTCTTGGCGAACGCTCGCTCGGCGTTCTCGATGCCGGCGCAACATCCTGCGCCATCATCTTGAAGGAACTCTCGCTCGGCGCCCGCGAGCGCTTGCAGTAAGTCTTTGACGGACAGTACGGCCATGGTGACAAACGCTGTGGCCGTGCACCCGCAGTTTTGCGATTGCTGTTGCAAAGCACCGGCATTGCTTCCATCTTCCCGGCCTGCACTGTTACAGCAGCCTGAGTGCCTCAAACAGGACGCGCGGCGCTGGAGCGAATGAGGGAACATCGCAATTTCATGACACCCAAGGCACTTTCACCCCGAAAGGGCGGCGCAAACAGGATTGGCACGACCGAAAGCCTCGACGCCATGCCATTGCGCTATGGCGACGACCCTTATGTCTGGGCCTGCTGGCTCTACTATGAGGACGGCATGACGCAGGGCGAAATCGCCGATGCGATGGGTGTGTCCCGCGCCACCGTCAACAGCTATCTCGCCGATGCGCGCGAAAAGGGGATCGTCAATATTTCACTGGAGCCGGCGCGGCTGGCGTCCCTGACGATTGCGCAGGAACTCAAGCGCCACTTCGGCCTTGCGGACTGCCTGGTGGTTCCGAGCGATGACAATGCCCGGCCGCTGATCGACCGCCTTGGCGTTGCCGGTGCCCACGCATTGCAGAAGCTTCTGAAATCGGGCGACACGCTTGCCGTCGCCTGGGGCCGGACGATCCTGTCGGTCGGCGAACATACCGATATCGGCTCGTTGCAGGATATGACCGTTATTCAGGCGACCGGCGGCACCACGGCATCCTTTGCCTATACGCCGGAACTGACGGCGTCAGCGGTCGCGAAATCGATCTCGGCGCGCTGCGTCAACATTACCGCGCCTGCCATCGTTGCGTCGGCGCAGATGCAGCGCATGCTTCTGGACGAGCCTCTGCTCAAGGAGCAATTCGCGACCCTGTCGCGCGCAAACCGGATCATTTTTGGCATCTCGTCGCTCAGGCCAAACTCCACGATCCACACCAGCGGCTTCTTCGAGTCCGTTCCGCTGCAGCATTATCTGGCAAAAGGTGCGGCGGGCGTCGTAGCCGGACGGTTCATCGACGAACGCGGCAAGCCGGTCACGGGGCCGCTTGATGACCGGACCATCGGCATATCGCTGGATACGCTGCGCGGGATCGGCACGCGTATTGCTGTCGCCGGCGGTTTTGACAAGGTGCCTGCCCTGCTCGCAGCGCTTCGCGGAGGCTATGCCAACGTTCTGATTACGGACGCTGCCACCGGTAGCGGCATTCTCCGGGCGGATGGCGTCACCAGCCTCGATAGCCGCCTGTCGCAGAGGCAAAAGCCGGTATCCACCCCCAGCAGCTATCGAACCCATGTCAAGAAATTCCTCAACAATCCAAATGATGTCGTGGAGGAAATGCTCGACGGCGTGGTCAAAGCCCATGACAAATATCTGCGACCGGTCAAAGGCTCGCACCGGGCGCTGGTTGCGCGCAACGGACCGCGCAAGGGCAAGGTTGGCTTGGTCATCGGTGGCGGCACCGGACACGAGCCATGCTTCATCGGCTATGTCGGCAAGGGCTTGGCCGACGCTGTCGCCATCGGCAACATCTTTTCGTCCCCGCCGCCTGATCCCATCGTTCAATGCGCAGTCGCCGCCTCCGGTGGCGAAGGCGTGTTGTTTGTCTATGGCAATTACGCCGGCGACGTGATGAATTTCGAAATGGCCGCTGAAATTGCAGAGGAACAGGGGATAGAGATCCGCACGGTGCTGACCACCGACGACATCGCCTCATCCCCACTGGAAGACAAGGATGGCCGCCGCGGCGTTGCTGGAAATTTCTTCATCTTCAAGGTGGCCGGTGCCGCCTGTGACCAGGGGCTGACGCTGGATGCCTGCGAGGCCATCACGCGCAAGGCTAATGCCCGCACCTTCACGGTCGGCGTTGCCCTTGAACCCTGCTCCATGCCCCAGACACGCAGGCACAATTTCGAGATTGGCCCGGAGGATATGGAAGTCGGCATGGGCATCCATGGCGAACCCGGCGTCTCACGCGAGCGCATCCGTACCGCCGATGAAGTGGTCGATACGATCATGGACAATATCTTCAAGGAGATGAAGACGCAGCCGGGCGACCGGGTGGCCGTTCTCGTCAACTCGTTCGGGGCAACGCCGCTGATGGAGCTCTATATTCTGTTCCGGCGTGTCGCGCAAAGGCTGGCGGCCAAGAATATCGTCATCGAGGCCAACTGGATCGGGCACTATTGCACCTCGCTCGACATGGCCGGCGCATCGATCTCTATCCTGCATCTCGACGAACAGCTCACCGAACTGCTGAATCATCCCTGCGAAACCGCAGTCCTGAATATCAATTGAGCATGAAATCAGCGGTTCGCCAGGACCGCAGGCTGGCTAGGCATTGGGAGGAATATCATGTCGGAGAATGCGGCACGCAGCATGGTCAAAATGTTCCAGACGATGTCGCAGGTCATCGAGGCCGAAAAGGATCATCTCTCGGAACTGGACGGCGCCATCGGCGACGGCGATCACGGGATCACCATGTCGATCGGCTTTCGCGCCATCAATGCCGAATTGTCCAAGCTCGATCTCGACCGGGCAAGCCTCTCGGACGTGATGTCGACGGCTGCGAGTGGCTTCTTGAATGCGGTCGGCGCTTCGACCGGGCCGCTTTATGCAACGGGTTTCCAGCGAGCCGCCAAGGCATTGGCCGGTTGCACCTCCTGGGATCTATCTGCCTGCACGGAGATGATCGAAGCCATCGCTGCCGGCATTCGTGAGCGCGGCAAGGGGCAGCGCGGCGATAAGACCATGCTCGACGCCTGGCTCCCGGCCGCCGACGCCGCGAGGAATGCTTTGACCGAAAACAAGACGGCAAGCGCCTATTGGCACGATGTTCTGACCTCCGCCGAAAACGGCGCCGCCGCCACCCGCTCAATGATCGCCACCAAGGGGCGCGCTGCAAGGGTGCGCGAACGCTCGCTGGGTCACATAGACCCGGGTGCTGCCTCCGCCGTGCTTTTCATCCGGGTCCTGGCCGGAGCAAATGATGAGACCAGCCGTGCTCACGACCACTGAACCGAAAACCTGTTTGTCCTCACAAACAGTGGCTTTCCTCGATCAAGGCTGCGGCTCGATTTCAAGCGTGCGCGCCTTCACCTGTCCTGAGCGCCCTGCACCCCAGCCGGCTATCCCGGCAGAAATTCCAAGCAGGATAAACAGGAAGGCGCTTGCAGAGAAGCTGCCTGTCCAGGAATGAAGGAGGCCAACGATCAACGGCCCGATCGCAGCCAGGAGATAACCGACGCATTGCGCCATTCCGGAGAGATGCGCCGCGACATGCGCATCCGGGGACCGCAACACGATGATCGTCATCGCAACTGAGATCAGACCCCCCTGCCCTATGCCCTGCAGGACCGCCCAGACCCAGACCGTCGATAGCGGCGCGAAAAGCAGCCCAAGCAAAGCGATGACCGCTGACGAAAGCACCATCATGACGACGGCGCGCTGATCGGGCCGGCGCACGGCAATATGCGGGATGACAAGGCAGGCGCCGGCCTGGACCATCACCGAAACAGACACGACAGCACCGGCTGTGATGCCATCAAGGCCCCGCTCGCGCAGGATCGGCACGAGCCAGCCGAACACGCAATAGGCAAGCGCGGACTGGAACCCCATAAACAGCGTGACCTGCCAGGCGAGCCGATCGCGCAACAGGCCCTGAACCCGAAACCCGGATTGTTTCGGGCGGCGGCTGAGCCAAAATGCCTGCGGCAACCATAAGAGCAGAACAAGGAAAACCGGCAGCGCCCAGGCCCCCAAAGCTGCAGGTGCCGAGCCATTCAGCAGATGTTCGATCGGCAAAGTAAACCCCGCAGCCGCTGCGGCACCGGCACACAGCGCCATCGTATAACATCCGGTCATCAGGGCTGCCTTGTCAGGGAAATCCCGTTTGACGAGACCGGGCAGAAGGACGTTGCCAACGGCGATGCAGGCACCGGCAAGTGCCGTTCCGAGAAAGAGAAGCGGGACGGAATTCAGGCTTCGAAGCGCAGTTCCGAGCATCAATAAAGCAAGGACGCCCAGCAGGGTCCGTTCCGTTCCTATTTTTTGTGCCAGCCAGGGTGCGAGCGGCGAAAAGGCCCCGAGGCAGACGACCGGCAGCGTGGTGAGCAAACCAATGGCTGCCGTCGAAAGACCGAATGTCTGCGCAATTTCCGGAAGCAATGCGGAGGCGCTGGAAAAGACCGGGCGAAGATTGAATGCGATCAGCACAAGGCTGACGCCGAGCAGCAAACGCGCGGCGGCACTTGGCGGCGCAATGAGGCGTGGTTGCGGCACGCTGTCGATCTCGGCATCAATCAGCTGGTCATCGATAGCCTGAAGGGGCCTTACCTGTTTTGGTTGGGCAGTCATGACAAAAGCATCCTGTCGAGTGCGCTCAGTATCGGAGCCATGAAGCGGCGTGTCGCCGCATCGGCCTGATCTGCCGACCCGGAGGCAATGGCATCGATGATATCGGCATGCGCCTGCATGTCGGGTTCGGGGAGTTCGTCGCACAGCGTGGCTTCGATGGTCTCGCGGATGGAGGCGGAAAAGAATTCGTAAATTTCGATCATGGCCTGATTGCCGGACGCGGCGACGACAGCCTTGTGGAAGGCAAGATCCCGGACGATATAGTCCTCGCGGTCGCCCTCGTTGCTATGGCCGCGAACCTCAAGCAGTGAACGCAACGCCGGGATTGCCGCCGGAGCGTGGCGGATGGCAGCCATGCGAGCGGCCTCGACCTCCAGCGCGCAGCGCGCTTCCAGAAGATCGCGCAACCCGGCACCCCGTGCGCGCGAAAAACTTTCGACAGGATCGGTCTTGGAACGGACATAGGTGCCTGACCCCTGCTTCGTCTCCAGAAACCCTTTGGCAACGAGAACGCGGACGGCCTCGCGCACGGTGCCGCGGCTGACGGACAGCAGCGACGACAACGTCGCCTCGTTCGGCAACTGGCCACCGACCGGCCATCGGCCGGAACTGATCTCCAACCGCATCGCCTCGACAGCCGTGTCAGTAAGATTTGTTCGCGAGAGAGCCTGCATCATTATTCATCCAGTCATCCGATGACTTGATGAATAGAACCTATTGAGCGTATCCGCAAGATATTTGGCACGACTGCATGCAAAGACGCGCCGACAGAGTTGTTCGCTTCAATGAGACGGCGGCAAGTGCGAAGGCCGCCCTTGGCGAAACCCGTTCTATGCGCTGCTCTCTATTTCCACTCGTGAAGCCGCGCTGCGCGATAAGGCTGCTCACTCTCCAACACAAAACCATTGCCTGCTTCAGACACATATTCCTGTGCGTCAGCATCATCATTGAACCCGACAAACACCATCAGCATGGCGCGGGCGACCGGTTCGCCTTTCTTGCGATAGGAGAAATTGACGGCGCAATGGGGATATCGTGCATTTACCGCTGCCGTCTGCGCGCCTTTGCCAGAATGCGCGCCATCCACTGGATCGGTGAGCGCAACGAATTGCCCAAGCGCGAAGAAGCGATCCATTGCCGAAAATGCGGAGGATTGAGCAACCTTCTGGTTTAAGCCATCTGCAGAGCGGCCATAGTACAGACTGTCGGTCTGACCCCTCCTGCGCTTTGTTTCATAGACAATGACGCTACCGGCTGCGGCCAGTTCCAGGCGAACCTCGAACGTCTGAAACAATTCGGGATGCCGGTCCAATTGGGTGAACAGACCCCTCACGTCCGCGATATAATCCGCATAGAGCGCAACGGCCATGGGGCATCTCCTTCATAGTCCTAGAAACGTGTGCCTATCACGCGCCTCTCAATGGCGACAGATTTTTCTCGGATATTGAAGAAGGATGGAAAACGCGAATGGGCGGTTATCGTTGGTGATGCCATAAAAACCGCACCGCCAGTCAATTCACCATAATGACTGATAATCTTGACCAGCTCGGCTTTCGGCGAGCCACTGTGTTATTTTAACCCGCCACGATGAGGGAAGCAACGTTCCTGACACCATTTCACGGTTCGTACAGAGCAATTAAGATCAACCAAACGACCCAGCAAATGATCGACGGTTGGGAGCTTTTGACACGTTTGAAAAAGCTTCACTGGATGCTCGATGAAGGCTCGCCGGTACTGTATATTGTAACAGTAAAAAGCCTGGTGATGGCCGCAACGATTCGGATCATGGCTGCTGGCGCAACGTTTTTCTCGGGCTTCAACGGGATGACAGTTCCGGAAAATTGATCCCCTGCCCGTTTTTTCCGGTACGCCGATTTTCAGTTCTTGCGCGTGATGAGTTCGTCAATTGCTTGTTCCGCTTGGTTTTTACCGATCTAGTCATTGATTTTCCATGATAAGTTTGCGCCGCGTTAAGATATCGTTAACCAAAAAGGTCTTGCCCAAAACTCAGAATCGGAGCCTATTGCCAACGGCGGAAATTGTTCGCTTTCCCGCAAAATATCGCCACTGGCAACAAAATGAGTTTCGCA